>JANLPL010000209.1:0-49947 GCA_031367195.1 Bradyrhizobium sp. | reverse complement strand
CGCGAAAAGACCGGCGGCTCGACCTTTAAGAACCCGCCCGGCGGCAAAGCGTGGCAGCTAATAGACGCCGCAGGCTGTCGCGGTCTCGTCGTCGGCGGCGCTGAGGTTTCGACGATGCACTGCAATTTCCTGATCAACCGCGGCGCGGCCAGCGCGGCCGATATCGAGGCGCTCGGCGAGGAAGTGCGCCGCCGCGTGTGCGAGTCGAGCGGCGTCGAACTGGAATGGGAGATCAAGCGGCTGGGCGATCCCGCCGCCGCATAACCCGCAGCGGAATCCCGTTGTCCGAGCGCACTGTCAGCCGCGACACCGGCTCGGGCGTATGTCCGGGCGTGGCTGAGAACTCGAACCGGCGCACCAGTTCCGCCAGCGCCAGCGTCGCCTCCTGCAACGCAAACGCCGTGCCCGAGCAGACGCGCGGCCCCATGCTGAACGGCAGGAAGGCGCAGGCGCGCGCCGTTTTGGTCGCGGGGTCGCTAAACCGGTCGGGGTCGAAAAGGTCGGCGTCCTTCCAGTAGATGCCGTGCCGGTGCATCAGCCACGTCGGCACGATGGTCTGCGAATGCGCCGCGATCGCCTGTCCGCACAGTTCCGTCGCGCTCGCCGCGTCGCGGGCGAGAAACGCGACCGGGGGATAGAGCCGCAGCGTCTCCTGGAACACGTCGCGCACGAACGGCATCCGCCGCATGTCGGAAAATTCCGGCGCCCGGTCGCCGAGCGCGGCATCCACTTCCGCGCGCATCCGCGCCTGCACGTCCGGGCGGTTGGCGATGAGATAGAGCGCCCAGCCGAGCGCGGCGGCCGAGGTCTCATGGCCCGCCAGAAACAGCATCGCCACCTGATCGAGCAGCTCTGTCGCGTCGAACCGCGTGTTGGTGACGGGATCGACGCCGGAGATCAGGGTCGCCAGAATGTCGCTGTCGGGCGTCTTCTCGCCGCGTGCGATCGCCGCCAGCCGCCGCGCGATCGGCCGGTTGAGCGCGCGGCGGATGATCGCCGCATCAAGGCGAGCGCGCCAATTCGACGGCAGCAGAAAAGTTGGAAACTTCAATAGCGACAGGAACCCATGGGCATAGGCGACGCGCTGGAATCGCTCGAACGAAGCGAAGATGTTGCGGGCGTCGCGTTCGCCCATCGGCTCGGAATAGATCGTGCGGAAAATCACGTCGCCGGCGAAATGCATGGTCTCGATATCGACGTCCACGCTGACCTCGCCCCCCTGGGGCACGAGCGTTTCGAGCCGGTCGCGCAAAGCGTCGGAGGCGTCGCGCATCAGCCCGAACACTTCGCGCACGCGCGCGTTCTCGAACGCCTGGTCGATGATCGCGCGCTGACGCCGCCACGCCTCGCCGTTGGAGACGAAGATGCTGTAGCCGGTCAGCGCCCGCAGCATCGAATCCATCAAGCCCGCCTTGGGGTAGCGCGCCGCGTCGCTCACCAGCACCTGCCGGATCGCCTCCGGCTCGCGCACCATATAGGCGAAGTGCTGCGGCCGGCCGGGCAAATGGGGCAGCGGATGCCGGCTGACGCCGATGAAATCGTAGGAGCCGCGCAGGAATAGAGAGAGGCCGGAACTCAGGAACTGCCGGGCGCGGAGGCGCCACGAGGATTTTCGCTCGTGTGCGGCGGGGCGGGGCGGAACGAATAGGGTCATTGCGGCGCCTCGGTGAAGAACGGGGCGGGCGAGGCCATCATGCGCGGCAGGTCGAAGCCGTCGGCCGCATCGGCTCCTTTCAGGTACTGGAAATGATAATCGAGTGGCCGGCGGCGGATGTAGCGGAACCGCTCGGGCGTCAGGATGCGGTGGAACTCCGGATCCCAGCGCCGCGTCTCACTGTCCGAGCCGACCAGCGGCCCCATGCGGCAGGCGGACGCCGGGTCGGAGCCGGAGGTCACGTCGATCCATTCGACGGCGGGCGAGGCGGCGACCGCTTCGCCGGCGCGCATCGCCGCGCGGCCGGGCTCGATCCAGGTGTAGAACGGAATGATATTGCCCAGCGTCGCCAGCACGATGCGGCGTGGCGCCGCGCTCATGCCGAGATAGCGATGCACGGACAGCATCGCCAGGATCGCGCCGAGGCTGTGGCCGATCACCACGATCTCGTCCGCCTCGCCCTCGCGCGCGGCCTCGGCGATGCGCTCGGCGAAGGCCTCGCAACGCGCGTCCCAGCTTGGGGCATCGCCCTGCGCTGTCTCGACGATGCAGGCGAAACCCTTGGCGAGCCATTCCAGATTGAGGGCTCGCCACGCCCGATCGCTGGCGTAAAGTCCCGCCGCCAGCGCGGGCGCGGCGAGCCAACCGCCATGCGGCATGAGCCAGGCCCCGAGCGCCCCGACTGCCAGCGTGAGGCCAAGCGTAGCGCCGGCGAAAGCCAGCGGCGCGAGCCCCATCGCCAGCAGCGCCCAGCGCACCGCCCGCGCGCCCTCGCTTGACCGCGCGAGCAAGCCGCAGCGCGCATAGACCCACAGCGCCCGCAACGCCGCGATCTGGGCGCCGATCCGGCCCTTCGCGCGCCAATGGCGCTCGACGATGTCGTCCCAATGCAGGAATTCGAACGCCGTCTCGCTCGCCCCGTCCTTAGCTCGCCATCGCCAGCCGCTGGCGAACGGCCCCAATCGCTCTAACGGTCCCACCGAGGCATAAGGCGACATCGCCTCGCCAAGTCTTTGGTAGTAGCCCTTCACTCCGCGCGGATCGAAACCGGCTACGAACAGGACGCGCCGCCGCATCCTCGTCCGGACGCGTTCGGCGGGCGACTCGGCAACGAATTCGGCGATCAAGTAGGTGTCCCGCGCGGGAGAAATCAGCGTAAATTCTTTTACCCGCACAAATCCCGCATGGCAAAGCCATGACGCGTCTCGGCCGCCAGCTGAGCCGCGTCCCGAGCCCCGGGCGTGACAATCCCGCGACATTGTCGTGACGCGACTGAGAATTTCGAAGCACAGTAAAGCTTTCGTTGACTCAACGGTTTACCGTTAAAGCGGTGAATCCGGGGGGCGCCGGGCGCCATATCGGCGGCGCCCGAGTCGCTTTTTCGGCGCCATTGCGATCAGATGTTTTGTCCCTGAACATTACACGCCCAGCGCCGAGCCAAGCCGATTATCAAGGCCTTGGAGATAACGCATCCGTCTAGCGACGAACCAATTGCTCCGGGTCGGGCGTCGGGCCTGTTGCAGCGCAGCCAATTTTCATTGCCCGGTCTCTTCAGTCGTGCCATATAGACGCCCAGGAAACTCGGCAGGGCGGGCCGAACATGATGCGGGATTCTAAATATTATCATATTCATAGACTTATCCTTGCGATGCAAAGGAAAGTCGATCTTGGTATTATAGCTGAAAATTCAGCTTCGATGTCGGCGGCTATAGTTGCAATCGACGTCTTCTAGTCCGATGCGCTAACGCAAATCGACGTCGGAGTCGTCTTGCGGCGCAATCGTTCGAGCGGGAAGCGCGCGGTTAAGCTTGATCTTTTGTGTGAAAATTAGTGTCGAGTTCACCTCGAAACGGATGGTTGTGGATTCATGATGAAATATCAAGCGCTTTATTCCTCCAATATTGTCGAGTGGACGGAATCTGTTGGAAGTTGCCCCAACGGAACTTTGGCGGTGATGGCAAGTGCGGTTAAGGCCGCACTCCTTTTGTAATTTTTCGCCGCCTGAGCGCGGAGCCGCCGCGCCAAGTCGCCCCCGACGCAACGAACCCCCGAAGACTAGCAACATGCTATCTCACTTCCCCATGTTTCGCGGATCGACATCTCGCGGAGGCGTAAACTCGTGAGCGCCAAAGGACCTCTTCGCGCGCCGCTCAAAGCCGCGCCCATCCCGGTCGAAGAAATCTGGCGGCGTGCGGCCGAACGGCTGCGCGCGGCGCTCAGCGACAATGTGTTCAACAGCTGGTTTGGCAGCGTGCAGCTGGAGGGAGTCGTTGGCGGTCGCGCCCGGCTCTCGGTCTCGACCCGGTTCCTGAAGAGCTGGATCGAGGGCCATTATCAGGACAAGCTGAAGGCGGCGCTGGCCGCCGAATGCGAGGACATCAATGCGATCGAGATTTTCGCCCGCTCGATGCAAGGCTCGATGCAAGGCTCGGTCGTGCGGCTCGCCATTCCGCGTGACGAAGTTTTGTCCGCGCGCGGCGCCGTCGCGGGGGAACCCGTCGTGGGCGAACCGTTCCGCGCGGCTCCGTTGAAACGCCGGATAGATCCCGCCTCCGCCGCGCCGGTGGGCTCGCCGCTCGATCGCCGGCTCAATTTCTCGACCTTCGTCGCCGGTCGCGCCAATAAGCTCGCGCTGACGTTGGCGCGCAAATTGTCGGACGGCGCGGACGCGACGATGACGCCGCTCTATTTCCACGCCGCCGTCGGCCTCGGCAAAACCCATCTCGTGCAGGCGATTGCCCATGCCGCGCTCGCGCGCAGTCAGTCGGTCGTCTATCTCACCGCCGAAACCTTCATGTACGGCTTCGTCAACGCGCTGCGCAGCCAGTCGGCGATCGCCTTCAAGGAGTCGTTGCGGTCGATTGACCTGCTGATATTCGATGACGCGCAGTTCCTGCAGGGCCGCGTGATCCAGACCGAGTTCGGCCATGTGCTCAATTCGCTGATCGATTCCGGCCGACAGGTGGTGATCGCCGCCGACCGCCCGCCCTCGGAGCTCGAATCCGTCGATGAGCGCGTGCGCTCGCGTCTGGCGGGGGGTATCTGCGTGGAAATGCAGGGCTTCGACGAGAGCCTACGGCTCAAGATCCTGGAGGCGCGGCTGGCCTCGGCCAAGCTCGCCCATCCCACGCTCGACGTGCCGCGCGACGTGCTCCTGTTCATTTCCAACGCTATCGTCTCGAACGGCCGCGATCTCGAAGGGGCGATCAATCGTCTCGTCGCCCATGCGCAGCTTGCGGGGGCGCCGATGACGCTCGCGGCGGCCGAGGTCGCCGTGCGCGATCTGATCCGGTCGCGTGAACCCAAGCGCGTGAAAATCGAGGACATCCAGAAGCGCGTCGCCAGCCATTACAATGTCTCGCGCGCCGACCTCCTGTCGTCGCGCCGCACCGCCGCGGTGGTGATGCCGCGCCAGATCGCGATGTTTCTGGCGAAATCGCTGACCTTGCGCTCGTTGCCCGAAATCGGCCGACGCTTTGGCGGGCGCGACCACACCACCGTGCTGCACGCCGTGCGCAAGATCGACAATCTCTACAAAACCGACGCTCAGTTGCACGACGAGATCGAACTGCTCAAGAGCATGTTGCAGGAGTGAGCGCGTGACCCGCGTCTTCAAGGTCGTCGGGCGGGAAGAGTGGGCGGCTGCGGAGCGCGAAGGCATATTCCACGGCGCGGCGATCGATCTTAAGGACGGTTACATCCACCTTTCGGACGCGGATCAGTTGCTCAAGACGGTTTCGCTCTATTTCGCCGACCGCGACGATCTGGTGTTGGTCGCGCTCGACGCCGAGGCGTTCCCCGCGATGAAATGGGAGCCCTCGCGCGGCGGCGCGCTGTTTCCCCATCTCTACGCAGCCCTGCCGCTCGATTCCGTCGCCTGGACCAAGCTGTTCTCCTCGCGCGACCCGCAGGGGCTTGCCGCGCTGATCGATTCCTGAGGCGATCGCGTGCGACTCGCGGCGTCGCTGCTCGGCCTGTTGCCGCCGGAGGCAGCGCATCGCGCCGCGATTCGCGCCGTGGCGCATTATCCGTTTCGCCGCGCCGCCGATGTCGATCCGCGCCTGCGCGTCGCCGCTTTTGGCCTGGACTTTCCCAATCCGCTTGGCCTCGCCGCCGGTTTCGACAAGAGCGCCGAGGCGGTCGACGGGCTTGGCCGGCTCGGGCTAGGCTTCGTCGAAATCGGGACGCTGACGCCAAAACCGCAGGCCGGCAATCCCAGGCCGCGCCTGTTCCGGCTGCGCGAGGACGCCGGCATCGTCAATCGCATGGGTTTCAACAATGACGGCTACGCCGCCGCTCTGGCGCGGCTTGAGCGCGCGCAGCGCAGCGGGCTCGTCGGCGTCAATATCGGACCCAATAAGGATTCGCCCGACCGGATCGCCGATTATGTCGCCGGGATCGAAGCCTTCGCCGAGGTCGCCGACTATTTCACGATCAACATTTCCTCGCCCAACACGCCGGGCCTGCGCAATCTTCACGCCCGCGACGAGTTCGAGGCGCTTGTCGCAGCGGTGCTCGCCGCGCGCGAGCGCGTCGATGTTGCCCGCCCCGTGCTGGTCAAGATCTCGCCCGATCTCGACGAGACGCAGCTCGAAGGGGTGCTTGACGTCGCGCTGGAGCGGCGCATCGACGGGCTGATCGTGTCGAACACGACCCTGCATCGCCCGGCGACGCTGATATCGCCGCAGGCGCGGGAAGCCGGCGGTCTTTCCGGCCGACCGATCTACGGCCGCTCGACGCGGATGCTGGCGCGTTGTTTCCTGCGCTGCGGCGGCGCACTGCCGATCGTGGGCGTCGGCGGCGTCGAAGATGCGGCGACCGCGCTGGCCAAGATCGAGGCCGGCGCGAGTCTGGTGCAGATCTATACCGGGCTGATTTATCGCGGCCCTGGGCTCGTGGGCGAAATCCTGCGCGGATTGAGCGCCGAACTTACGCGGCGCGACGCGCCTTCGATCACCGCGCTGGTCGGATCGAAAGCGCGAAAATTCGCGGCCGAGGCCGAGGGCTAGCCCGGCCTCGCCGCAAAAGCCTGTTAGTTGGAAGCGAAGGGATGCTTGGCGGTCTCGCGCTTGGAGACGACCTCGTGGGGCGTCGGATGGCCGGCGATGGCGCGCTCGAGCGCCTCCTTGGTGGCCTTGTAGTTGTATTCCTGGATCTTTTTGTCGTCCGCGGCTTCCCAATGGATGAACACGCCGACGCAGATGAACAGGTCGTCGGCTTCCCACGCCGGGATCGTGCCGTCGGCGACCGAATCGGCGATCGCCTTGGCGACGCCGTACTGCGCGGGGCCGAACATCTGCACCGCCTGCTTGGCGCCCTTGATCGTCACCTTGTTGAACATGACGGTCGACGGCTTGACGGCGAGGTTGGGCGCCAAGACCGCGAGCAACGCGGTGAACCCGTCCTTGTTGTTGCACAGCGCGTTGGCGAACGCGGTTTCGGCGGCGCCGCCGCGCGGCCCGATGAGCAGGTCGATATGGGCGACCTCGTTGCCGTCGCCGACCAGCGACTCACCCACACACAGCTTGTTGATCTTAGGCATGTTTCCTCCCAAGGGTAAGGCCTCCCGGCCCCGCGCGGCCGGGTAAAGGCAGCCTCGCGAACCGGCTATCCTTGTTTTCAGCATCCCACGGAGCGCGGGATCGGTTGGCCGGATAGGCGCGGCCTTGTCAGCCGCTGCCGCACAATCAATCATTGTTGCGCGGGCGCCGCAAGCCATTCCTCGCGCATGTTCGCAAGGCAGGCGACGAAAAGCGTCGCCACCGTCAGGTCGGCGCAGGTTCCCGGGTTCAGCCGCCGCGCTTTCAGCTCCGCGTCCCAGCGCAACATCGCCGCCCGGCGCACTACCGCATCAAGCCCCGCCCATTCTCCCGTGCGCTGCTCGGCCTCTCCCCGCAAAGCTTCCGCCGTCGCGGAACCGAATTTGCGCGCCACATGGGAATCGGGCCGACGCGCGAGAAACGCGAGATAGACCGCCTCGGCGGCCTCAGCGGCGCTCGCGGCCTGGACGGCAAGGGGAAGCCCCATTTCGAACACGTCGACGAAATCGCTGGCGTATTGCCGCGCCACCGCATCGCGCCCCGCCGCCGCCGCCATCGCCGCTTGCAGCGACATCGTCGGCGCCTCGCGCACGTCGCCGCCCTCGACCTCGCCGAGCCCACCGGGATTGGCCAGCGCGATCGCGGCATAGACGTCGCGCGCGTCCTGCGCGTCGAGCCCAGATAACGCCCGTCCAAGGTTTTCGCGCAAATCACCCCCGCGCTCGGCGGCGGCCGCGAGCGGCGCACACAACAAGACGATGCCGAGATTGGTGTTTTGCCCGACGGCTTCCCGCGTCGCCTTCACCGCCGCCAGCACGCGCGCGCCGACGCGGGCGCCTTCGCGAGCGATCTCGCCGACGCTGACGCGGGCGCTGGTCGCAAAATCCGCTGCCGTCATGCCGTGCCCCCCGGCATGTCGATGCACATTGCCGGGCTTTAACGCATCGAGTTCAGCCTCGCAGGCGGCGAGATAGGCTGCGGCGATCCGATTCAACGCGCAATCCCGCGCAGCACGTCGTCGGCGATTTCGCCGGCGATGTCGGTCGCGGTCACCTTCTGCAATCCGCTCCAGGCCGGCATGGAATTAACCTCCAGCACGCGCGGCCCCTCGCGGCCAACGATCAGATCGACCCCGGCGATCTCGGCCCCGACCGCGCGCGCCGCCGCCAGCGCCAGCGCTTCGAGCCCGGCGTCGCGCGCCACCGCGAAAGGTTCGCCGCCTTGCTTGATATTGGTGATCCAGGTCGACGCCCGCCGCATCATCGCCGCCACGACCCGGCCTCGGCAAACGAAAAACCGGAAATCGCGGAAATCTTCGCCCTCCACCGTCTCGAAACGTTGCAGATAATAGACCCCCGCCACCGCCTCCGGCCCGGGCAGGTCGTCGGCGGCGCGGATCAGCTTCAGGCCCTTGCCCTGCGCGCCGAACAGCGGCTTCAGCACCAGCGGCCCGCGCTCGACCTCGCGCCGCGCCAGCGCGCGCGCCTGCTCGTAGGATTCCAATGTCCAGGTTTCCGGCGTCGGCAGGCCTGCGCGGGCGACGAGAAAACTTGTCATCGACTTATCGACGCAAGCCTCGATCGCCCGCGCATCGTTGATCACCGGGACGCCGAGCCGACCCAGCGCGTGCAGCACGCCGAGCCGGCGCGTCACCGCCTCGAACGATCCCGCCGCCAGCGTGCGCACATGCACCGCGTCGGGCAAAGCGGCAAAACCGGGAATTTCCAGCCCGGTCGGGCTCGCAGTGGCGAAATCGCAGGCCGCGAGATCGACCCGCGCCACGCGTACGCCACGCGCGGCGTAGGCCTCCTCCATCCGGCGCGCGTGCCAGTCGCGCGTGTCGCTCACGAGCAGGATGTGGGCCAAGGGCTTCAGCCGAACGAGGCGTCGAGCAGCGCCTCGTTGACGGCGCCGGCGCGGAAGGTCTCGCCCGTTTCCAGCGCCGTGACGAGGATTTGCGCGGGGCTGAACAGCATCGGGTCGATGGCGTAGAAATCGCTCTTGAAGCGCTTGAACACGTCGCGGAACGGCGCGCCGTAATCGCGCGAGGCGCTGCTCGGCAAGGCCTGCGCCAGCGCGCGCGCCTCGTCGGCCGGCCCGGTGACGTAGAGATGCACGCGCCCGCCATAGATGATCGCGTCGTTGGTGCGGCCCATCGCGGTCATGAAATCGGGATGCGGCGGCGACAGAGGCGCCGCGCCCATGCCGTCGACGATCCGCGCCAGCGGGAATTTCAGCGCATGGGCCTTGTGCAACGCCACCTCCAGCACCCGCGCCACCACCTGCGTCGCCCCGGCGAGGCTTTGGGTTGGCGCGAAGATCACCGTCAGCGCCGAGGCGGGCAGCCCGCAATCGCTGGCGACCTTGGCAATGACCTCGGGCGGCGGCGCCTGCCCGCTCTCGATCACCAGCGTCGTAGCGTCCGCCTCGTCGCGATAGCCGAGATCCTCGAACAAAGGCTCCTTGCACGCCAACGCCCGCGCCGGACCCGAGCCGAGCGCGAAATACCCGTCATGCGAAAGGCTCCAGCCCGCATATTGGCTCGCCAGACAGGCCAGCACCGGCTGCGACGAGCGCACCGAAATCGTCCACGGCCAGCGCGGAATCGTCGCATCCGAGGTGAGCGCGACCTCGCCCAGCCCGCCCAGGCAAATCGACGCGATCCGCAAGCCCGCTTCGACGCCGCCGCGCCGCTTCGCCCCGGCGTCGATCCGCGTCTCGTCCAGCGGCCCGGTTTCGACGCCGACCTCCAGCCGCGATGCGTCATCGCGCAGCGCCGCCACGCGCTTAGACGCGCCGAGGTTGACGCTGATATGGGCGCTCATCGGCCGCTCTCCTTCATCCCGGCGCGAACGCGCCGCGCTCGCGCCTGAGCAAGCGATCTTGCCGCATCAACCTTGCCGGCCGCCGTCACCGTGCAGATCGGCGAGCCCGCGGCGATCGGCGTTCCCGCCGCCGGCAGGTCGGCCGCCCCTTCCGGCCAATCCTCGGGCGCGATCGCGTCCCGTTCCGCATAGACGATTTCCGCCGCTCTCGGCGAGCGCGGCTTCACGGGCGCTGCGACCGCGCCCAGATGGCGCGCCAGCAGCGGATCGTCGTCGTCGTCGAACAGGTCGAGCGTGGCGCCGGGGCGCGGGTTGATCTCCAATAGCCAGAATCTTTCGCCGTCGTCGAGAAAATCCGCGCTCGCCAATCCCTTCAGGCCCAGACCCTGCGCCAGCGCCGCCAGCCTGCCCAAGAGATCCTCGGGCGGGGTCAGATCGATCGGACCCGCCGCGCCGCCGTATCGGAAGGGCGCGTCCGCGCTCGGCGCGGTCCATTGCTCGCTCCACGCGATCGGCGAAAGCGCGTGGGCTTGTATGGCGAATAGCAGGGACACCGCCCGGCCCACGACCCGCATTTGCCAATATTCATCGAGGCCGGGCGCCCGCGCCGCTTGCCGGATATGCAGCCCGCCCGAGCCGCCGCGCCGCTTCAACAACGCGCCCGCCGGCGGCGCCGCAAAGCCGATTTCGGGATGGGCGATTCCAGCCGCCGCGCAAGCCGCCGCAAAGGCGCGAGGGTCTTTCGCGCGCGCCAGCGCCTCGGGCGCGCAGCCCAGAACGGGAAGCCAGCGGTTCAGCGTCGCCAGCCGCCCTGGGCAATCGTCGAAGCCGGAGCCATAGACCAGCCCGACCGGCGCATGGTCGCGCACGACCCGCGCGACGACGCTTGCGAGTTCGGCCTGCGCGAATCCCCCCATGGCGCCCTCCACCACATATGTCGCGCGGCACGCGTGGCGCGTGTCCTTGTCGCCGAAGGCGTCGATGGCGATCGGTGCAAAGCCGGCGCGCCGCGCCGCCTGCGCCAGCGCGCGCGCGGAAACCGCGACCAGCAGCAGCGCGGGCGTCTCCGTTACGTTGGCGCGGTCCATCCGGCGCTCCCGCGCGGAGTAAAGTCGGCGCCTTGGTCCTGCGCCTGTCCCTGATCCGCCATTCAAAACGCGGTTTGGTTTTCTGTCCAGTCGGTTGGGCGCGAAAATCTCGCGTCTCTCGTAAATCCAAACGTAAGCGCGGAAGGCGGAAGGCCACGGCAGCGGCGCGCAGGATAATTTCCCGCCCCCTCGAATGGACAAGGCCGGCGAACCGGTATCCAATATCGCTTGTGCGCGAGGGGGCGGAATTGCCTGTTGGGAGAGAAACAAGCGCGTGGATCGACGGCGCGCCGGCGTCGTTCGACGTGGCGGTCGCCGAGGCGGCGCGACTGCTTAGTCTCAGCGCCGCGCCGCTGTTCGCCCATATCGGCGCCGATGTCGCGGGCCTGCGCGAAGCGGTGCTGTTGGCTGAACATACGGGCGCTGTGCTCGACCACGCCGATTCGCAGGCCCTGTTCACCGACCTCGATCCCGTTCGCGAATCAGGCGCCATGCTGACGACGCCGCTGGAGGCCGCGCGCGCGGATGTCCTGCTGTTGGTCGGCGATGGCGTGTTCGACGCCTGGCCCGAACTCGGCTCCCGCCTGATCGATCGCCTTCCCGGCGGCTCCCGCGTGGTTTGGCTGACGGGATCAGCGGGAGAACGCTTCGAATCCATCGCAATCGGAACCGGCGTCGCGCGGCTCGAAGCGCTTGGCCGCCTCCGCGCCGAAGCGAAGCTGCGCCCGCTCGTATCTACCCCGCCCGCCCTGCGCGCTCTGGCGCAAAGCCTTCGCGCGGCGAAATTCGGCGTCGTCGTGTGGAGCGGCGCCGATCTGGAGCCGCTCGCCGTCGAGGCGATCCACGGCCTCGTGCGCGATCTCAACGAGACGACCCGCTTCTCGACCCTGCCGCTCGCCCCGCCCGATGCCTGCGCCGCCGAGGCGGTCTGCGGCTGGATGACCGGCTTTCCCCCGCGCACCGGTTTTGCCCGGGGGCAGCCCGAGCACGACCCCTGGCGCTACGATTCGCGCCGGATGGCCGCCGCCGGCGAAGCCGATTGTCTTGTTTGGGTTTCGGCCTTCGCGCGCGCCGCGCCCGGCGCTGTCGATGTCGCACTGACCTTGGACGAGACCCCCGCCAAAGTCTGCTTCGCGGTCGGGCGCCCCGGCGTCGATCACGACGCCATCCTGTACGACCCCGGTGTGGGAACCTTTGTCGCGCGCCCCGCCGCGACTCCCGCCGGGCGCAGCGTCGCGCAAACGCTGGCGGCGATCCGCACGCGCCTCGGCGGCCCGCCATGCTGACAAGGATAGCGGGCGGGCGGATCCTCGATCCCGCCAACCGGCGCGACGAGATCGGCGATCTCTGGCTGCAAGGCGACCGTGTGATTGAGGCGCCGGTCCACGGCCGCGCGGACGAGACTTTCGACGCGCGCGAATGCGTCGTCATGGCCGGCGCGATCGACATTCACTCCCACATCGCCGGCGCCAACGTGAACACCGCTCGCCTGCTGTTGCCTGAGCAGCATCGCGCCCATGCGTCCCGTCCTGCCGAGACGCCGCTCTCCAACGCCGGCTGGTCCACCTTCGAGACCGGGCGGCTCTATGCTGAGATGGGCTTCACCACCGTCGTCGAGCCCGCCATTTCGCCGCATCACGCTTTGCACGCCCATCTCGAACTCGCCGACACGCCCGTCATCGACAAGGCGATCCTGGCCATTCTCGGCAACGACGATTTCGGGCTGAGCCTGATGCGCGACGGCGCCGGACCGGACGCGATCCGCGATTACGTCGCCTGGACGCTGCAATCGACCAAGGCGCTCGGCCTGAAGGTGATCAACGCCGGCGGCGTGGCGGCGTTCAAGAACAATGTGCGAGCGTTCTCCTTCGACGACGTCGTGCCGCACTATGGCGTGTCGAGCCGCCAGATTGTCAAAACGCTGCAACGCGCGGTGCACGAACTCGGCGTGCCCCACCCCCTGCATGTCCATTGCAACAATCTGGGGCTACCGGGAAATTTCCAGACCGCGCTCGATACGATCGCGGCGGCCGAGGATTTGCCGCTGCATCTCGCGCATCTGCAATTCTACGGCTACGGCGCCGAAGGCAAGCTCGGCTTTTCCTCCGCCGCGCCGAGACTGGCGGAAGCCGTCAACGCGGCGAAAAACGTCACCGTCGATGTCGGTCAGGCGATGTTCGGCCAGACGGTGACGATCTCCTCCGACGTGCTGCGCCAGTTCTCCGCCCGCGCGCAGGCTAGCCCTAAAAAATATGTCATCATTGACGGGGACGCCAACGGCGGCGGCGTGATGCCTTACAACTACCGTGGCGGCAACTTCGCCAACGCGGTGCAATTCGCCGTCGGGCTGGAGCTGTTCCTGCTGATCGAAGATCCGGGCCAAGTCTATTTCACCACCGACCATCCTAACGGCGCGCCCTTCACCGCCTACCCCGATCTGTTCGCCTTGCTGATGAGCCGCGACGTGCGCGCGCAATGGCTTTCGAGGCTGCCCGCCGAGGCGCTCGCCGTCACCACGCTTTCCTCGCTGACGCGCGAATATTCGTGGAACGAGATCGCCACCATGACGCGCGCCGCGCCCGCCCGTCTGCTCGGCTTGAAAGATCGCGGCCATCTCGGAATCGGCGCGCGCGCCGATGTCGCGATCTACCGTCCGGGCGCCGATCTCGCGCAGACTTTCCGCGCCGCCGTGCGCGTGTGGAAGGACGGCGATTGCGTCGTGCGCGAGGGCGAACTGACGCATTACCGCTTCGGCCGCGCCCTGCGCGTCGCGCCCGAGCCGGATGCGGCGATGACGCGCCGCGTTTCGGAATATTACATCAGCCGCTACGGCCTCGACGCTGAACTGCTCAGCGTGCCGGAAGCCGCTCTGCCGCGCGAACCTTTCGAGACGGTCGCATGTCCGCGCTGATCGCCAATGGCGTTTCCATCGACGACACTTTCGCCGAAGCCTTCGACATGCGCGGCACGGCGCTCGTCATTACCGCCGACAGCGCGAAATGGGCGCTACAGGCCGCCACGACCATGACCGGCTTCGCCACCTCCGTCATCGCCTGCGGCTGCGAGGCGGGCATCGACCGCGAGCTTGGCCGACAGGAAACGCCGGACGGGCGCCCCGGCGTGCGCGTGCTGCTGTTCGCCGTCTCCACTACGGAATTGCAGAAGCAGTTGCAGAACCGCGTCGGCCAATGCGTGCTCACCAGCCCCGGCTCGGCCTGCTATGCCGGACTGGCGGCGGGTGAGGACAGACTGAAACTCGGCGCGGCGATCCGCTATTTCGCCGACGGCTGGCAGATCGCCAAGAAGATCGGCGAGCGCCGGTTCTGGCGGTTGCCGGTGATGGACGGCGAATTCGTCTGCGAATCGACGACGCCGATGACCAAGCGCGCGGTTGGGGGCGGCAATCTGCTGATCATGGGCGCGACGGCGCTGACGACGCTCGCCGCGACCGAGGCGGCGGTCGAGGCGATGCGCGCCGTGCCCGACGCGATCATGCCGTTTCCCGGCGGGATCGTGCGCTCCGGCTCCAAGGTCGGCTCCCAATACAAGGGCGCCATCGCCTCCACCAACCATTTCTATTGCCCGACCTTGAGAGGCGCCGTCGCCAGCGAGATCGGGCCCGAGATCGGCTCGGTGCTGGAGATCGTGATCGATGGGCTGACCAGCGAGGCCGTCGCGGCCGCAATGCGCGCGGGGCTGAAGGCGATCATTGACCTCGGCCCCGCGCGCGGCGCCCTGCGCGTGGGCGCCGGCAATTACGGCGGCAAGCTCGGCAAGCATCATTATCGGCTGCGGGAGCTCACGCCATGAGCGCCCTCACCCTCAGCTTGCGCTTCCTCCCGCCGCAGCGCGTCGATCTCTCATCGCTGACGCCCGCTCAGCTCTCGGGCAAGAGCCTCGCCGAGATCGCGGCGCTGCCGATCCACACCGCGCGCACCCACCTTTGTGTCGGCGATTTGTTCGCGCTGAAAGACGGCGAGCGCGGGACCATCGTGTTCGAAGGCGGCGCCGAACGGCTCGACCGGCTCGGCGCGGGGCTCGACAGCGGCGCGATCAGGGTCATCGGCGAAGTCGGCGTCGAGGCCGGGCGCGGCATGAGCGGTGGCGCGCTGACCATAGAGGGCGACGCCGGCGCCTATGCCGGTTCGGGGCTGCGCGGCGGCGTGCTGCGCATTGGCGGCGACGCCGGCGAGCGTCTCGGCGGCCCCCGCGCGGGCGAGACCGAGGGCATGAACGGCGGCCTGATCCATGTCGCGGGCAGCGCGGGAACGCGCGCGGGAGACCGGCTGCGGCGCGGCTTCATTTTGATCGAAGGCGCGGCGGGCGATTACGCCGGCAGTCGGATGATCGCCGGCACGCTCGCCCTCGGCGGCATGGCCGGCGCGCTGCCCGGCTATCTCATGAATCGCGGTACGATCCTGCTGGCGGGCGGGTGCGAACGAATGGCGCCGACTTTCGGCGATTGCGGCGTCCATTCGCTGACCGCCGCGCGGCTGATCGCCGCCCATATCGAACCTCACAGTCCAAAGCTCGCCGCCGCCTTCCGGCAACCCCTACGCCGCTACGCCGGCGATCTCGCCGCGCTCGGCAAGGGGGAGATTTTTTCGACAACAAC
Source organism: Bradyrhizobium sp. (assembly GCA_031367195.1). Taxonomy (GTDB): domain Bacteria; phylum Pseudomonadota; class Alphaproteobacteria; order Rhizobiales; family Beijerinckiaceae; genus Roseiarcus. The sequence goes on along the minus strand of JANLPL010000209.1, from coordinate 34,225 downwards.
GTAAGCTATCGAACAGGAGAGGATACCTTGATATGAAGTTGCTACTGGCCGCCGCCGTCGCGCTGGCGTTGGGGATTTCCGCCGCGCAGGCGCATGGGCCGACGCGGCAGAAGATGATCGAGTCTGTCGATATCGACAAGCCGGTCGATAAGGTGTGGGCGATCGTCAAGGATTTCGACGGCATCGCCAAATGGCATCCCGTGATCGCCTCCAGCAAAGCCACCAAGGGCAACGAGCCCGGCTCGGTCCGCACCCTGGTGCTGAAGGCGCCCGGCAATCCCGAGATCATCGAGAAGTTGCTGACCTACAGCGACGCCGACCACACCTATCATTATGAGATCAAAACGGTTGATGTGAAAGTGCTGCCGATCCAGAACTACACCTCCTGGCTAAAGGTGGAGGACGACGGCCACGGCGGCTCGACGGTGGAATGGAAAGGCGCGTATTATCGCGGCGACCAGCGCAACGATCCCGTGCCCGAGCTGAACGACGACGCCGCAAATGCGGCGGTGAAGGGCGTCTATCGCGCGGGCCTCGACAATCTCAAGAAGATCGCCGAGGCGCCGTGAAGCTCGCCCTTGTTTGTCTCGTCCTCGCGCTGGCGAGCGTTTCCGCACATGCCGGGACGCTAGCCTATCTCACCGAGCAGGGCGCCGATAGCGTCGCCGTGGTTGATGTCGATTCCTGGAAAGTGCTTGAGCAGATCAAGGTCGGCCGCAAGCCGGCCGGCGTCGCCGTCGCGCCGGGAGGCGAGCGCATTTTCGTCTCCAACCCCGAAAGTGCGACCGTTTCGGCGATTGTGCGCGGAGCGGATGGCCGCCATAAGGTCGTGGGCGAGGTCAAGGCGGGCCAGGGCCCGCTTGGCATCGCCACCGATCGCGCGGGCAAACAAGTATTCGTCGCCGATTGGTATAACGACGAGGTCCACGTGCTCGACGCCGCGAGCTTGAAAGAAACCCGCGTCTTCAAAGTCGGCCGTTCGCCCTCGGGCATGACCACCAGCCCCGACGACAGGCTTCTGTTCGTCGCCAACCGCGAGAGCGACACCGTTTCCGTGATCGAACTCGCCAGCGGCCAGACGCTGGCGACCATTCCCGTCGGCAAGGCGCCGTTCGGCGTCGCCTATGACGAGAACGGTCCGCGCCTGTGGGTCGCCAATGTGCAGTCGAGCGACGTCTCCGTCGTCGATCCCATCGCTTTCAGGGAAATCCGCCGGGTCAAGGTCGGCGAATTCCCCTATGCCGTCGCCGTCACCCGCGACGGCGCCCGCGCGTTCGTCACCAACCAGCACGCCGACAGCGTCTCCGTGATCGACGCAAGGACCTACGCGCCGCTCGCCACGCTCGAAACCGGCGCCTACCCCGAGGGAATTCTGATTTCGCCCGATCAGACCCGCGCGCTCGTCTCTTGCTGGATGGACGACGAGCTTGACGCGATCGATGTCTCCACCCTCAAGATCTCCGCCCGGCTCAAGGTCGGCTCGGGGCCGCGCGCCTTCGGCCAGTTTATCGCGCCGTGAAGTCTGCCGCCCTTGCCCTCGCCCGTCCCACTGGACTAAGCAGAGTTTCAAAGCGCCGCCAACGGTTCGTCATCCAGCCGTGCCGCGATGCTTAGGTCGGGATTTTTACACGACTTGTCAGCCACTTCTGGATAGTCATGAGGTTGGGACAGTCACTGGATTGCTTCGCTGCGCTCGCAAAGACGGCGTTGGTTTTGCAACGAATCTCTGCTTAGGCTCGCCCCAACAAAGGAAACAAAAATGAGCGTCTCGGTTCTTAACAATCCCGAACCGTCCAGCGCTCCGCCCGATTGGGCGCCGCTGCTGCGCTGGCTGGTGTTCACGGGCTTCACCGCTTTCGCGGCGCTGCTGCTGTGGCGCTACGGCCTGTTCCGGCTGATGATTCAGTCCGACCGCACCTATATTTCGTCGATCATCTGCGGGCTCTATGTCGGCGCCACGCTGCATTGTCTCTATCGCACGCTCGCGGTGTCGCGCGAGGGCGAACGCGAGCGCCGCGCCGTGGCCGCGCTCGTCGATCCGGAAGCGATCTTCAATCCCACCGCGCTGCCCGCGGGCCTGACCGGCGACCACATCCGCGATCTCGCGGAGAAGGCGCGCGCGCAGGGGGCGCGGCGGCTCGATCAGACGCTGCTGTTGCGCGGCCTCGCCGACCGGATGCGCGGCTCCAACGGGTTCGGCAATTTCGCCTCGGATTCGCTGATGAAGCTCGGGCTGCTTGGCACTATCATCGGCTTCATCATCATGTTGGCGCCGATCGCGGGGCTCGACGTCTCCGACAAATCGGTGCTCAAATCCTCGATGGGCGTGATGAGCGACGGCATGGCGGTGGCGATGTACACGACGCTGGCCGGTCTGGTCGGCTCGATCCTGCTCAAGCTGCAATATTACATGCTGGATAGCGCGACTTCCGGGCTGTTCGCCCGCGTCGTTCGCCTGACCGAAACGCGCGTGGTGCCGGCGCTGGAGCGCCGATATGATAGATGACTTCGGGCTTTACCCCAAGGACGAGTCGTTCGATCCGTTCAGCGTCATGCTGTTCAAGGCGCTCCAGGTCATCGCCTTCCTGTTCTTTCTCGCTTTGCTCTCCATCTCGCCCGACAATAAGGACGGCAAGATCGATTCCAAGGCCGAGTTCATCATCACGCTGGATTGGCCCGACAGCCATCCCGACGACCTCGACCTGTATGTGCAGGATCCGATCGGCAATATCGCGTGGTATCGGCATCGCGAGGCCGGCTTTATGACGCTCGACCGCGACGACCGCGGCGGCGCCAACGATTTCATCATCGTCAACGGCAAAAAGATCGCTTCGCCCATCCGCGAGGAGATTGTCACTGTTCGCGGCATCGTCCCGGGTGAATACGCCGTCAACGTCAGTCATTTCGCCGCCACCACCGGCCAGCCGGTGTCGGCGAATGTGAAGGTGCAGAAGCTCAATCCGGTCGCGCAGGTGATCTTCGACGATCACGTCACGGTCGATCACACCGGCGACGAGAAAACCGCCGTCCGCTTCAAGCTCGACGCGCAGGGCAAGGTGATCGACGTCAACAGCCGCCCCAAATCGCTGATGGAGACGTTCCGCGCCGTAGAACGCAACGGCTCCGACCTCGACCCGAAGACCATGGTGAGGATCATCCGATGACCGGGCACGATCAGATCGTCCTCGCCCTGGGCCTGGGCTACGCGCTGCTCGGCGTCGTGCTGCTGGTCATCCTCGTATTCGCCCGGCTCGACTGGCGGTTGAAGGCGGCGCTGATCGTCGTGGTGAGCGGCTTCTACGCCATCGACTACCGGCAGGCGCGTTCGCTGCTCGGCTGGGCCTCGCCGGATCCGCTTCCCGCCCAATTCAAGCTGCTGGGCGCGCGCATCATCGAGCCGCATTCGTTCGCCGGCGACGAAGGGGCGGTCTTCCTCTGGGTGGAGGAGGTCGACGCTGACTATTTTCCCTCCGGCGATCCGCGCCTTTATCGTCTGCCCTATAACGTAAATCTTGTGGAACGGACGGAAGCGGCCGTGCGCGCCAGCGCGCTAGGCTTGCCGCAGGGCGGCCGGACGGCGGATTTCGGCGCCGGCGAGGGCGGCGCGGTCGAGCCGACCAATCGCGAAGTCACGCCCTCCTCGGTCACGGTGACGAGCGGCGGCGAACCGATGTCAGGCGGCCCCTCCGATCCGCAGATCCTGAAGGATCAGGCGCATGGCGTCGTATTCTCGCCGTTGCCGCCGCCGCGTCTGCCGCCGAAGGTCGCTCAGTAGCGCGCCCGTGCGCCGCAGATATTGGATCGTGTATGTTCGCCACGCCGCTTTTCATGACCAGGAATCGCGTGTTGCGAAGATGGTGTTTCAGTCTGCTGAGGCGCTACGCGAAGCTCACGAAGCCGAGATTCGTCGTGGAGCGGCGCATGGGCGCGCTCATGCTGCTGGACCAAAGAGATAAGGTGGATCTGCACTTGCTTTGCGGCGGGTTTTGGGAAGCGGATCGAATAGAATATCTGCACAAATTGATTTTGGCGGCCAGACAAGGGCGGCGGACCGTTTTTCTGGATATCGGCGCGCATGGCGCTCTATATTCCCTCGTCCTCGACAAGCGCCTGAACTTCGACCGCATTGTCGTATTCGAGCCCGAGCCAATCGCTTTGGCGCAGATCGGCGCTAACGTCATGATGAACGGTCTTGGGGAAAGGACCGAAATCGTGGCGAAGGCGGTTTCCTCCTCGTCTGGCGTTGCGCGATTTATCGTCGCGCACGATAGCAACCGCGGACAGTCGCGTATGGCCGGTTCACAGGAGCCCGCTGCGCCGGATGCGCTAATCGTAGAAGTCATGTCGATAGACGAAATGATCAGGGAGACAGATACACTCTTAGTGGCGAAAATTGACGTCGAAGGGCACGAAAACGAAGTTCTATTGGGAATGCGTGAGGCGACTCGGAAGAATGACTTAATTTTACAAGTCGAGAAGAACGGCGACGATCTCTCGCGATTGGAACGGTTGCTGAACGGCTTCGGAATGAAGCGCATACATTCGATAGGGCAGGATCATTACTTCGTCAAAGCCGGGGAATGATGAGCGCAGGCGCTTCCCGCAGCCCTTTTCGCAACGAAGGCGTTGCGAAAAGGGCTGCGGCCTTCCCGCCTGGGCCGAAAATGGAGGCAGGGTCGCGAAAAACTTAGTCTTGACAACTACAGCCAGCCCTTGTCCAAATTGGTTCGCGCCGCAAAGGCGCCGATTGAACAACGTTCCGTAAGCCGCCAACCGACACTTTTGCCGCAAGGGCGGCCTTGTGGCGCGCGCGCCGGCGAGGGGCGCAAGCGCTGGGGACGCGGGGCGGTCGTCACTCGCAACTAAGGGGCTGGCCATGACCACTGAGTCTCCGCGCGAATATTCCGACGAAGATCATCACAAGGACGTCCAGGTTCTTCATTCCATGGGCTATGCCCAGGAATTGGAGCGGCGGATGAGCGCTTTCTCCAATTTCGCCGTCTCGTTTTCGATCATCTGCATTCTCTCCGGCGGCATCAATTCGCTGGGGCAGGCGACCGCCGGCGCGGGCGGAGCGTCGATTGGCGTCGGCTGGCCGGTCGGCTGCCTGATCTCAGGCATTTTCGCTCTCGGCATGGCGCAGATCGCCTCCGCTTATCCCACAGCGGGCGGCCTCTATCACTGGTCCTCGATCCTGGGCGGCCGTTTCGCCGGCTGGCTCACCGCCTGGCTCAATCTGCTCGGCCTCATCACCGTGCTCGGCGCGATCAATGTCGGGACCTGGGGCTTCTTCGGCTCGTCCATCGGCGCCTGGTTCGGCGTCGTCACCGACGCGAGCACGGCGGAGGGGTTCCGCAATCAGATCGCGTTCGTCGCCATCATCACGGCCATTCAGGCGCTCATCAACCATTTCGGCATCCGGCTGACGGCGAAGCTGACCGATTTCTCCGGCTATCTGATCTTCGCCGTCACCATCGTGCTGACGCTCGCCTGTTTCGCCTTCGCCGAGCATTGGGATTTCTCGCGCATCTGGACCTTCACCAATTACACCGGCGATCCCACACTCAACGCGGCGGGCGAATTGAAGGGCGATCCGGTCTGGCCGAGCAAGGTCAGCATGTCGATGGCGTTTCTGTTGAGCCTTTTACTGCCGATCTACACAATCACGGGCTACGACGCTTCGGCGCATACCTCGGAGGAAACACAGAAAGCGGCGCTTTCGGCGCCGCGCGGCATGGTCAACTCGGTGTTGTGGTCGTCGTTGTTCGGTTACGCCATGCTGGTCGGCTTCCTCGTGCTGATCCCCGACATGAAGGACGCCGCCAAGCAGGGATGGGGCGTGTTCTTCTGGGCGCTCGACCAGCGCTTCCCCGTCTGGCTCAAGGACGCGCTGTATGTCGCGATTTTCCTCTCCCAGTTCCTGTGCGGGTTGGCGACGGTGACCTCGGCTTCGCGCATGATCTTCGCATTCGCCCGCGACGGCGGTCTGCCCGGATCGGGATTGCTGGCGACTGTCAGTCCGACCTTTCGCACGCCGGTCGCGGCGATCTGGTTTGCAGCGATCGCCTCGGTGCTGTTCGTCTGGGGCGCTTCACTGGTCACCATCGCGGGCGCGAGCGCCTATACGATCGTGGTGTCCTGCACCGTCATCTTCCTGTTCTTCTCCTTCGCGATCCCGATCGGCTGTGGCCTGATCGCGCATGGTCGGAGCTGGACGCGGATGGGGCCTTGGAACATCGGCGTCGCCTTCAAGCTCGTCGCCGTTCTGTCGATCATAGCGGCGGCGCTGATCTTCGTCATCGGCGTGCAACCGCCCAACGACTGGGCGCTCTACATCACCGTCGGCTTCGTCGTCCTGGCGCTGCTGGTGTGGTTCGGGCTCGAACAACGCCGCTTCCAGGGCCCGCCGATCGGCGACATGATCGCCAGGCGGCAGGCTGTCATTGCGGCGGCGGAGAAGCGGGTAGGCGAGGTCTGACCGGCGCTTCACATTTCGCTTTGCGAAGGCTCCGGGTTTCCTATATGGAGTAGAGTTGTGGCGCGTAACCGAGAGGTTGCGCGCCGCAGATGTTTTTGGCGGCGCCGGTTTCGGCCCCGCCTGGGAAGGTCGTGTCATGGCCAACGCGTTCGAATTCATCCAGCAGGTGCGCGCGGAAGCGACGCGCGTGGTATGGCCGTCGCGGCGCGAGACCTTGATCACGACCGCCATGGTGGTGGTGCTGGCTGTCGCCGCGTCGCTGTTTCTAATGGTCGTCGACGAGGGCCTGCGCATCCTCGTCAGCCTGGTGCTCGGTTTCGGGCGGCACGGATGAGCGCGTCGGCCGCACCGCAGGTGAGTTCCATGGGCAAGCGCTGGTATATCGTCCACGCCTATTCCAATTTCGAGAAGAAGGTCGCCGACGCGATCCGCGAAGGCGCGACGCAGCGCGGTCTCCAGGACAAGTTCGACGAGATCATGGTGCCGACCGAGAACGTGGTCGAGGTCCGGCGCGGCCGCAAATTCAACTCCGAGCGAAAATTCTTCCCCGGCTACGTGCTGGTGAAATGCGACCTGACCGATCAGGTCTATCATCTCATCAAGAACACGCCGAAGGTCACGGGCTTTCTCGGCGCCGACAACAAGCCGACGCCGATCCCCGACCACGAGGCCGAGCGGATCAAGGGTCAGGTCGCCGACGGGGTCGAGCGGCCCAAAGCCTCGATCCGGTTCGAGATCGGCGAGACAGTGCGGGTTGCCGACGGCCCGTTCGCCTCGTTCAACGGCGTCGTCGAGGAAGTGGACGAAGGCCGCAGCCGTGTGAAAGTGGCCGTGTCGATCTTCGGCCACGCGACGCCGGTCGATCTCGAATTCGGGCAGGTCGAGAAAGTTTGATTCAGCCGGTGTAACGAAAACGCCCGCGTCGGCGAACCTTTTCACGAGCCCGTCCGTATCGAGGGTAGCCACGAGGTCCGCCGATGTTCTATCACGCCAAAAAGGGTTGGGAGCTTCCTGGCCTCGCCGCGACGCCGGAGCGCTTGTTCCTCAGCCGTCGCGAGACGCTGCTGGGTCTCGGCGCGATCGCCGGCGCGTCGCTCGCCCCGTTTGGCGCGCTCGCCGAGGAGGCGATCAAGACCGCCGATCTCTATCCCGCCAAGCTGAACGAGACCTACAAGCTCGACCGGCCGGTGACGCCGGAAAAGATCAACCAGACCTACAACAATTTCTACGAGTACACGACCGACAAGCGCGTCGACGCCGACAAGCTCCGCATCCGGCCTTGGACGGTGACGGTCGGCGGCATGGTCGAGAAGGAAAAGACCTGGGACATCGACGATCTGATCCGAACGATCGGCGTCGAGGAACGGCTTTACCGCCACCGCTGCGTGGAGGCGTGGTCGATGGCGATTCCCTGGTCCGGCTTTCCCTTGCGCGCGCTGATCGAGAAGGCCAAGCCGCTGTCTTCAGCCAAATACGTGCGTTTCGAGACCTTCCTCGACAAGAAGATGGCGCCGGGCCAACGCAGCTTCATGTCCTGGCCCTATGTCGAGGGCCTGACAATGGCCGAGGCGACCAACGATCTCACATTCATCGCCACCGGCGCCTATGGCAAGCCGATCTCGAAGGTGCAGGGCGCGCCGATCCGGCTCGCGACGCCGTGGAAATACGGCTTCAAATCGATCAAGTCGATCGTCAAGATCAGCTTCGTCGATAAGATGCCGGAGACGTTCTGGGCCAATACCGGGCCGACCGAATACGGCTTCTGGGCCAATGTGAATCCCGATGTGCCGCATCCGCGCTGGAGTCAGGCGAGCGAGACCGATCTGACGACGGGGAACCGGCGTCCGACCTTGCTCTACAACGGCTATGGCGATCAGGTCGCCGCGCTTTACAAGGGCCTCGAAAAAGAGCCGCTGTTCATGTGAAGGCGGCTCAATACCGCCAGCGCTGCGCTTTCGACACCAGAAAATCGCGGAACGCCTGCACACGCGCGACGTTCTTCATCTCCTCGGCATAGACGAGGAAGCAATCCATCTCAGGCATATCCGCCTGCGGCAGCAGCCGCACCAGACCGGAATTGGGCGCGACGCAATAGTCCGGCAGCACGGCGATGCCGACGCCATGTTCCACCGCCCGGATGATCGCCCCGAGATTGTTGATCGACAAATGGGGGCTGCGCGGAGTCTTCGGCTCGCGCCCCACCACCAGCAGTGAATTCAACTCGTAGAGAAAATGCGTCGCCGTCGGGGCGCCGAAAGCGACCAGCCGATGCTGGTCGAGATCCTCCACCACGCGCGGCTGCCCCGATTTCTTGAGATATTCGGCCGAGGCGTAGGCGTGGAAATGCACGGTGAACAACCGGCGCCGGATCAGGTCGGGCTGCGAGGGTTCGCGCAAGCGCAGCGCCACGTCGGCCGCGCGCATCCCGAGATCGAGATCGTCGTCGCTGAGCAGCAGTTGCAGCTTCACCTCCGGGAATAGATCGGTGAATTCGCCGAGCCGCGACGACAGCCAGTTCGCGCCCAAGGCCAGCGTCGTCGTCACCCGGAGATCGCCGCTCGGCTTGTCGCGGCTGTCGATCAGGCGCGAGCGCACCGCCTCCAGTTTCAGCGAAACGTCATGCACCGTTTTCAGCAGGGTCTCGCCCTGTTCGGTCAGAATCAGCCCGCGCGCGTGGCGATGAAACAGCGGCGCGGCAAGATCGGTCTCCAACGCGCTGACCTGCCGGCTGACGGCGGATTGGCTCAGGCCCAGCGTCTCGCCGGCATGGGTGAACGAGCCTGCCTCAGCGGCAGCCTGAAATATTCTGAGCTTGTCCCAGTCCATTGCGCCCCCGCGCTCCCCCCGTTTGGGTTGAGCGTTACGCGATATCAGGGGGGGATGAAAGCGCCGTGGCGCTCAAAGTCCCTTCGCGGTCAGCCAGCGATCGGCTTCCAGCGCCGCCATGCAGCCCAACCCCGCCGCCGTGACCGCCTGCCGATAAATGTCGTCGGCCACGTCGCCGGCCGCGAACAGCCCTTCGACGCTGGTGGCTGTCGAGTTCGGCGCGGTCTGCACATAACCGTTCGGCTTCAGTTCAACTTGTCCGCGCACGAGATCGGTCTGCGGCGCATGGCCGATGGCGACGAACACGCCATCGGCCAAAAGTTCCTCGCGCGCGCCGCTGGCGACGTCGCGCAGCAGGATTCCGGTGACGCCCTTCGGCTGGCCGCCGCCGACGATATCGTCCACCGCGCGGTTCCACTTTACGATGACATTGGGCCGCGCCATCAGCCGGTCGATCAGAATGCGCTCGGCGCGGAACGAGTCGCGGCGATGCACCAATGTCACCTTCGCCGCGAGCCCCGAGAGATAGAGCGCCTCCTCGACCGCCGAATTGCCGCCGCCGACCACAACCACGTTTTTGCCGCGAAAGAAGAACCCGTCGCAAGTCGCGCAGGCCGAGACGCCAAACCCTTTCAGCGCCTCCTCGCCCGGCAGGCCCAGCCATTTCGCTTTCGCCCCGGTCGCCAAAATCACCGTATGCGCCTCGATCACGCGGCCGGAATCGCAGGTTATGCGGAACGGCCGCGCCGAAGCGTCAAGCCCGACCACATGCTCGGATTCCATCCGCGCGCCGACATGCTCGGCCTGTCCGCGCATCTGCTCCATCAACCAAGGCCCCTGGATCGCTTGCGGGAAGCCGGGGTAATTCTCGACATCCGTCGTGATCATCAACTGGCCGCCCGGCTCGAAGCCGGTCAGCATCAGCGGCATCAACAGCGCGCGCGCGGCATAGATCGCGGCGGTGTAGCCGGCCGGGCCGGCGCCGATGATGACGAGACGTTCGGTGGACATGGGGAGACCTTACCTGCGGCGCACTGGACGCAAACGCGCCGGCCGCCTTATATCGGCGGCTAAGCCCCGCATTCAACCCGAGGGCGCCGAGGATGCTCCCATGATGCTGCTGCGGTCTTCTTCCGCCTCGCCTTTCGCGCGCAAAATCCGCATCGCCGCCGAAGTGCTGGGCCTATCCCACCGCATCGAGGTCACGCCGGCCGACACGTCCGACCCCGCAGAACCCTTGCGCGCACAAAATCCGCTCGGCAAGATTCCGACGCTGGTGCTGGAAGATGGCCGCGCGATCTACGACAGCGCCGTCATCCTCGAATATCTCGATGTCCTCGCCGGCGGCGGCAGGCTGATCCCCACGGGCGAAGCGCGTTTCGACGTGCTGACCCGCGCCGCGCTCGCCGACGGCGTCATGGACGCCGCCATTCTCACCATCTACGAGCAACGCTGGCGCGACGCGGCGACCCATAGCGCGCGCTGGCTCGACCACCAGAGCGGCAAGATCGCGCGCGCGCTGGCGGCGTTCGAGGCCGCCGCGCCCGATCCCGCTGAGATCGACGTCGCCGCGATCGGGCTTGCCTGCGCGCTGGGCTATCTCGATCTGCGCTTCGGCGGCAGATGGCGCGCCGACCATCTTAAACTGGTCGGCTGGCTCGACGCTTTCGCCTCAAAAGTCCCGGCCTTCGAGGCGACGCGTCACCGCGAGGGATAGCTCCCCATGTCGCCCGCCCTGTATGGCGCCTTCGTCGCCGCGGTCGTCGCGCTGATGCTGATTCCCGGCCCCAATGTCGCGCTGATCGACGCCAACTCGCTCGCGCGCGGTCCGCGGGCGGGTCTGGCGACGGTCGCGGGAACCTGGACGGCGATGGTCCCGCAACTCGTCGCCACCGCGCTTGACATGGGCGCGGTGTTGGCGGGAGCGGCGCGGGCTTTCGGCTGGTTACGCTGGCTCGGCGTGGCCTATCTCCTCTGGTTCGCCTTTCGCGCCTTCACCGCGCCGGCCGACGATGACGGGGTGACCGGGCCGCAAGACAAACCGCTGCGCGCGCTGTTCCTGCGCGGTTTCCTGGTCTCGCTGGCGAATCCGAAGACGCGGGTGTTCTACGCCGCCTTCTTCCCGCAATTCCTAAGTCCGCGCGCGCCACTCGCGCCGCAGCTTTTCCTGCTCTGCGCGACCTTTCTCGCTTTGGCGGCGATTGTCGACTGCGGCTGGGCGCTGCTCGCCGCGCACGCGGGCGACGCTTTTTGCATCAGCGCCCGGACGCGCAACAATCTGACCGGCGGCCTGCTGCTCGGCGCCGGGCTCGGTCTGATTCGGAAGGCCTGAAGGGAAACGCCATGGCGATGATGACGGCCGCCCAGGCGGTGGTGCTGGCCCTGCGCGCCGAAGGCGTGCGGACGGTGTTCGGCCTGCCCGGCGGGCATATCATCGGCGTGCTCGATGCGCTCTATCACGCCAACGACATCGCTTTCTACCGCGTGCGCCACGAGCACGCCGCCGCGCAAATGGCCTTCGCCTATGCCCAGCTTACGGGCGAGCCCGGCGTCGTGCTCGTCACCGCCGGCGCCGGGGCGACCAATCTCGTCACCGGCGTCGCCGAGGCGTTCGTGGGCGCGCAGCCGATGGTCGTGCTGGCGGGCCGGGCGCCCGCGGCCACCGTGCATCGCGGCGAATCGCAGGAGGTCGCCACCGACCGCATCTTCGCGCCGATCACCAAATTCGCCGCCCGTGTCGATCGCATCGAGGCGCTGCCCGAACTCTTGGCGCAGGCGTTCCTGATCGCGCGCAGTGGCCGGCCCGGCCCGGTCTATCTCGATCTGCCCGCCGATCTGCTGGCCCGAGAGATCGCCTGCGACTATCGGCCCGCCCCGCGCCCCGGCAGGACGCGGCCGGACTCCGCCGAGGTAGCGCAGGCCGCGCAGTGGCTGGCGGGCGCGCAGCGGCCGCTGATCGTCGCCGGCGGCGGGGCGCTGGCCTCCGGCGCGGGGGCGGAACTCATCGCGCTGGCCGAGCGGCTCGCCGCGCCGGTGCTGGTCAGCCTGACGGGTCGCTCGGTGCTCGACGACGACCACCCGCTCGCCGCCGGCGGGCTCGGCACGCACGGCAGCCCGGTGTCGCAGGTGCTGCTGAACGAGGCCGACGTCATCCTCAATCTCGGCTGCCGGTTCGAATCGATGGCCACCAACTGGCGGCCCGAATTTTCACCCGCGCCCGATGTCCATCATATTCAGGTAAATCTCGACCCGGCCGAGATCGGCCGCAGCTTTCCCGCCAGCCTCGGTCTCGTCGCCGACGTGAAGGCGACGGCGCAGGAGCTTGACGCCGCGCTGGCCGGCCTCGGAATCGCGCGCGACTGGCGGCGCGAACCGCGCACCCTCGCGCTGCGCGCCCAACTCGACGCGCTGGAGGCGGAGGCGCGCGCCATCGCCGTTCGTGACGACAAGCCGCTGCATAGCGTGCAGATCATCCGCGCGGCGCAGGAGGCGTTCGGGCGCGAGGCGATCTATGGCGTCGATATTGGCTGCCTCGCCGAGCAGCTTCCGGGCAGCCCGACCTTCCTCAAGCTGCATGGGCCGCGCTCGATGTTGGCGCCGTCCAGCCTCTACGGCATGAGCGACGCAGCGGCAGGCCTGCCGGTCGCGCGCATCGTCCATCCCGACCGTCCCGCCGTCGGTTTCGTCGGCGACGGCTCGTTCCAGATGATGCTCGACGTGTTGCCAGTCGCGGCGGAGTATAAGCTGGGCGTCACCTGGTGCCTTCTCAACGACGATGCGCTCGGCTCGATCTGGGATTTGCAGAACGGGCGCATGGAGGGCCGCTTCATCGGCACCGAATTCGCCTTCCAGCCCGATTTCGCCGCGCTGGCTCGCGCCTGCGGGTGTCACGGCGAGCGCGTCGTCGAGCCGGCCGACATTGCGCCCGCGCTCGGGCGCGCGCGCGACGCCAATGCGGCGGGACGGCCGGCGGTGATCGAATTCGCCGTCGCGCGCGTGCGGGCGCCGCAGACGGTGAAATTCTTCGGCGTCGTCAATGCGCGGTTCTAGGATCTGGCAGCCAGGGGAAGCGCAGGCGGCGGCGCAAGACTTCGACCTGCGCCGGCTGGGGGAGAAATTCTACCTCGACCCCTATCCCGTCTATCGCGCCCTGCGCGAGACCGAGCCGGTCAAGCGTCTGCCCGATGGCTCGCTGTTCCTGACCCGCTACGACGATCTGGTCGCGCTCTATAAGGACGCGGCGACCTTCTCCTCCGACAAGCGCGAGGAGTTTCGCCCCAAATATGGCGACAGCCCGCTCTACGAACACCACACGACCAGCCTCGTGTTCAACGACGCGCCGTTGCACACGCGCGTGCGAAAACTGATCGCGGGCGCGCTGACGCCCCGCGCCATCGCCGATCTCGCACCCGACCTGGAGGCGCTGGTCGCCGATCTCATCGACGCGATGGAGGCCCAAGCCGAAGTGGACCTGATCGAGGATTTCGCGGCGAAAATCCCGATCGAGGTGATCGGCAATCTGCTCGCCGTGCCGCGCGGCGAGCGCGGCGAGTTGCGGTCGTGGTCGCTGGCGATCCTGGGCGCGTTGGAGCCTGCGCCCTCAACCGCCGCGCTGGAAGCGGGCAACCGCGCCGTCACCGACATGTCGGGCTATCTCGACGGCCTGATCACGGCGCGGCGCGCGCGGCCGGGCGATCCCGCGCGCGACGTGCTGACGCGGTTGCTTCAAGGCGAGGACGGCGAGCGGCTTGAGCCTAGGGAACTCGTCCACAATTGCATTTTCCTGCTCAACGCCGGCCACGAGACCACGACCAACCTGATCGGCAATGCGCTGGCGCTGCTTTGCGCCTGGGAGGGAGAGCGGCGGCGGCTGATCGAGGCGCCTGACCTGATCGGCCTGGGAATCGAGGAATTCCTGCGGTTCGAAAGCTCCAACCAGCTCGGCAATCGGCGCGCGACGCGCGCGACTGCGATCGGCGGCGTCGAGATCGACGCCGGCCAACTCGTCACGCTCGGGATCGGCGCGGCCAACCGCGACCCGAAAGCGTTCGCCGACCCTGAGCGGCTCGACATCGCCCGCAGCCCGAACCGGCATCTCGCCTTCGCCGCCGGGCCGCATCAATGCGCCGGCCTCGCGTTGGCCCGGCTGGAGGGCCGCGTCGCGATCTCCGCCTTGCTGCGCCGCTGTCCCCGATTCGCGCTGGCGGGCGCGCCGACGCTCGGCGGCCGCGCGCGGTTTCGCGGCTTTCTCAAGCTGCCGGCGACGCTCGGCTAGAGATGCGTGGAATAGCCGTGGCGCGCCTGCGAAGCTCGGATCATCGAAGTGGCCTTCGCGTCGTTGCCCTTGGAGCAGACCTGTTCGGCCGCCGCGATCTCGCGCTGGATCTGGAGATAGACCGATTTCGCGACATTGCCGGAGGCGTGGTCGTTCTCTTGCACCGCTCGATAGCGCGCGATCTCGCCCGCGCAGCCCGATCCGCCCGGCATTTCGAAACCCGGCGGCGTGACCGGCGTCTGCGCGAAAGCGGCCGCAGCCGAAAGCAGCAACAACAGCGGCGCGCAGCGCTTCATGGTTTTGGCTCCCCGATTCGTGGCGGCAGAGACTTCGCGGACCGACCCCGTCGGGTCAAGCCGCCGCTTCAGTCCCACGGCGCCGGCCAGTCCCCGCGCGTTCATTCGAAAGCTTGCCCGGAATCAATGCGGCCTCGGCGGTCCGCGCGCAAATGGGCGCATCGCTCTCCCCTCGACGCCGCTCCTCGGGCGGCCCCAACACAGGAGCCCCTCATGCGCCTGCCCGTTTCCGCTCCGCGCGCGCACGAACTCGCGCTGTTCGAGCCGGACCCGGAAAAGACCACCGTGGCGTTCGAGAACGGCGTGCTGCGGGTGAATGTCGGCAAACCTGCCGAACTCGTGGCTGAGAAAATGACGATCCCCGTCAGCAAAGCGAACTGAACCGTGTGAGAAGGAGAAAGCCGATGGGTTACAAGGACATTCTCGTCTATCTCGATCCGACCCCGGCCTCCGCCGTGCGTCTCGCGGTCGCCTTGCGGATCGCGGCGCTCGAAGGCGCTTACGTCACCGGGGTCGACGCCACCTCCGACGAAGCCTTCCTGGGCGACTGGCGCGACGCGGCGACGCAAATCGAAGGCGCCTTCCACGAGGCCCTCAAGGGCGCTGGTGTCTTGGGCGAATTCCACGTCGCCGACTCGCGCACCAGACTGGCCGATTTCGCCTATCCCGCCGACCTCGTGGTGGCCCCGTCGCCTTCGCCGGAGCATCGCAAGCTGATTCGCGCCGGCGTGCCCGACGAGGTGGTGATGCAGGCTGGCGCGCCCGTGCTGGCGATCCCGACCCATTGGCCGGGCGGCGATTGCGGCAAGAGGGTCGTGATCGCCTGGAACGCCAGCCGCGAAGCTCGCCGCGCGGTCCGCGACGCGCTGCCGCTTCTCAAGCGTGCCGAAGAGGTGGTGGTGTTCGTATTCTCGAAAGACGAGAGCCCGTTGCGCGCCTCGGCGCGAAATCTGGCGACCTATCTCGACCGGCATGGCGTCAAGGCGCATATCTCGGACTGGACCCATACCGGCGACGTGAGCGCCATCGAGGCGATGTTTGCGAGCCTCGACACGCAGAACGCCGATCTCGTCGTCGCCGGCGCCTTCGGCCATTCTCGTGTGTTCGAGACGCTGTTCGGCAGCGTGAGCCACGATCTGCTCGCCCAACCCGTTCTACCCGTACTGATGTCGCATTAAGCGCAAGTCATCAGGCCTTCGCTGATGTCCCAAAGCCGTTTGGCCGCCGCGGCGTCGCGCGCCGACCCTGACATGGGCGCGATTTTCCGCTTGGCGAAATATTCGCCGCTGACCCCGGCGACCTCGGGCGATTGCGCGAGATAGACGATGCTGTCGGCTCCCTGTTGGGGTGAGATCGCGAACCATTTGACGAGCGAGAAGATCGGCGTCGCCCAGCCGCCGGCCTCGTCGGCGAAACGCGAGGCGACCACGCCGGGGTGCAGGCAATTGGCGCTGACGCCGGTTCCCGCCAGCCGCCGCGCCAGTTCGCGCGTGAATAGTATATTGGCGAGTTTGGAGCGCTGATAGGCGCGCAATCCGTTGAAATGCTTTGCGCCTTGCAGATCGTCGAAATCGAGCGACGCGCTGCGGTGGGCGTGCGAGGCGGTGGAGACAATACGCGCCGCCGGCGCCGCCATCAGCCGGTCGAGCAGTCGCGCGGTGAGGATGAAATAGGACATGTGGTTGAGCGCGAATGTGCGCTCCAACCCCTCCGCCGTCACCCGCCGATCCGAAAACACCGCTCCGGCGTTGTTCAGGAGAACGTCGATCACGGGCTCCTCGGCGGCGATCGCCGCGCCGACGCGAGCACTCTCGCCCATCAGCGAAAGGTCGGCCAGATGGGCCCGGTGGCCGAGGCCCGGCGCAATCGCTTCGAGCCGACCCAGCGTCACGTCGGCGCGCGCACGGTCGCGGGCGATGAAAACGACCCGCGCCCCCTGTCGCGCCAAAGTCTCGACGGCCTTCTCGCCGATGCCGGAGGTCGCCCCGGTCGCAACTACGGTCTTGCCCCGCATTATCGGTTCTTCCTTGAATCGGTCTCAGCGTTTACAGCCGTTTCCCATCAAGAGGGGATAAGTGGGCAAACTTCGTAGTCGCTTATACGGCATTCTGCTGGGGCTCGTTGTCGCCGGACCGAGCACCGCCGGGCCGGTGGAGGATGGCTTCGACGCCTATAGCAGGGGCGATTTCGCCAAGGCGGTAGAAATTTGGCGCCCCTACGCGGAAAACGGAGACGCGCAGGCGCAGGCGTTTCTCGGCGACATGTACTATGCCGGCCAAGGCGTCGCGCGGGATGATAAACAGGCGCTGTTCTGGTTCAAGCTCGCGGCCGACAAGGGCAATGTTTCGGCTGAGTTCAATCTCGGGCTCGCCGCCGAAATGGGCAGGGGCCAGCCCCGTTCGGCGGCGCAGGCGCTCGGCTGGTACAAGAAGGCGGCGACGGCCGGAAAGGTTCCCGCCATGCTCGCGCTCGCAAGGCTCTCGCGGGTGGGCGGCGCGGGTGTGGAGCGCGACCTCGACGCCGCGGCGCGCTGGACCGAAAGGGGCGCCAAAACAGGCGATCCGCAGGCGCAGGACGAACTGGGCGCGCTCTATCGGCTGGGACAGGGCGTGCCGCCCGACCTCAATAAGGCGCGCGAATGGTATCTCAAGGCGGCCATGCAGGGCTATGCGCCGGCCGAGAACAACATCGCCATGATGTACCGCTACGGCGCGGGCGGCCCGGTCGATTTCGAGCGCGCCTTCGGCTGGCTGCATCGCGCCGCCGATCACGGGGTGGCGGCGGCTAAATACAATATCGGCGCGATGTATGCGCTCGGGCTGGGGGCGTCGAAGAATCGCGTCGAGGCCTATGGCTGGTACGTCGCGGCCATCAACGGCGGCGATCCCAACATTCGCGCGCAGGCGGAACAGGCGTTGGCGCTGCTCAAGGCGGAGTTGAAACCGGCCGAGCTATCAGCGGTCGAGCGCAGCCTCGCTCACTGAGCCGGCACGCCCTCGCCCTCGCGCCAATCCTTCAACAAAGCCGCGCGGCGGCGCGGATAGCGCGCCTCCTGGACCGCGAGCGAGGCGATCCGGTCGATGCGGAAATGGCGAAAATCCTGGCGCAGTTCGCACCAGGCGGCGATCATGTGCAGGCGGTCGAAATAGGCCAGCGCGAATGGCCAGACCGTGCGCTGGCTGGCGAACGCGCGCTTGTCCTCATAGGCGATGACGAGTTTGCGCTCGCGCCGGATCGCCTCGCGCACGAGGCCGAGATCGATCCGTTCGGAGAGGGCCTCGGCCGGGCCGACCATCAATCCCGCCGCATCCGCCTCGTCGCGCAGTTCCGCTGGCAGCACGCTCTTGATCTTGGCGAGCGCCTTGGCGGCGGCGGCGGCGAGGGCGGCGTCGCCGCGCTTGGCGACCCAGCGCGAGCCCAGCACCAGCGCCTCGATTTCCTCGCGCGAAAACATCAGCGGCGGCAGCAGGAAACCGGGCTTCAACACATAACCGAAGCCCGCCTCGCCCTCGATCTCCGCCCCACGGCCGCGCAAGGCGTCGATGTCGCGATAGAGTGAACGCAGGCTGACGCCCAATTCCTCCGCAAGACGCGCCCCCGTCACCGGCCCGCGATGGCGGCGCAGGAGATCGAGGAGTTCGAGCAGGCGGTCGGCGCGGGCCATCGGTTCGGCTTTGTATAAGAAGGAGACGCCGCTCGCAAAGCGTCGAGGCTCTGCGACCCTTCAGCGAAAAAATCCGCAGCCGAGGATTTGCGCCGCGCAGCCTCCGTCAGTCACCGATGTGGCGCAGAAGGTTTGCGGCTCGAACGTCCTGGCCGCGGCGTCGAGCGTGAGTTTCAGACAGATCGGCGGGGCGTCGGCCGCGTCATCGCGCCAGTCCAAGAATTTTACGTCGAGATGATCGGCCGTCGAGGGGTCGCGGATCGCGGGCGCGGATTGGGAGAGCGAAACCGGCCTCCGGCCGCGCGAGGCCGACAGCGCGCCCGCGCGAACGTCGGCGGCGCCTGCCGTGAGATCGGCGCCCATCGCCATCGTCGGCTGATAATAAAACACACGTCCGTCCGCGAATTTCAGCCCCGCGGTGAACCGCCAATTGCGCGAATTGCCGTCGGGATGGCCGGCGTCGGGTATGATGGGCCAATCCGCCCTGTCGAGCGAGTCGCTGGCCAGGACGACCGAAGCCCCGTCCTCCGTCGCGCCGACCACCATCGCGGTTCCCCCGCCGTGGGTGAGGACGATTCGCGGGGAGTTGGCCAGCGGCCTATTCCGCAACAGCGCGAGACGAACGGCGGCGGACGCGGCCAGCGCGAGGCTGAGGCCGAGCACGGCCAGGAGCGCGTACTTTTTCTCGTGCGTCGGCGCGGGCGTCTCGGGCGCGGCGGCGCGGCCCCCGTCGTCGACCGCCCCCGGGAGCGCCGACGGGCTTTGCTCGTCGGCGGAGCCATTCGCGGCTATGACGGGCGGATGGTCGCGCCACTCCGGCGCGAGCGGCGTCAGAGCCGCCGCCCATATCCCCACAGCCCAGCGCGCGAGATCTTCGCGCAGTCCTGTTTCGCCCGAGAGCGAGCGGGCTTGGGCTTCCAGCGCCTCGGGTTCGAGGGTCGGGCGGCCGGTGAAATCGCCGCCGGCGCCAGCGTCATGGGCCGTCATCAACAGTCCGATCGCCCGCGCGCGATCGGGCAAATGATCCCGCAGCAGGCCGACGAGCAGTCTTCGATTGGCGAGCGCCGCCGCGCCGCGCCTTTCGACGACGCCGCGCAGGACGGCGATCATCTCGCGATCCTCCGCGTTGAACTCCATGGCGGCCATGCGCTCGGCGTCCGACATAGGCGCAAACCAGCCGTGCGACGCGCTCGCCCTCACCATAATGTTTCGCCGATCTGCTCGTTGCGCCTGGCCGCCTCGGCGGCGAGCTCGCGCGCAGCGACCCGGGCCCGCGACCCTGCGACCCTGACCAGCGCGTCCGTCGCCCACTCGACATGACCGCGCAGCGCTTCGGGATTTTGCGCCAGTAGCGGCGCAAGCCCGGCGCGGCCGACAAAGCTTTGCAACAGGCCGATGTCGGCGTCCGAGCCGATGGCGATGGCGATTCGCAGCGCGTTGCGTGCGGCAGGGCAGCGCTCGAAGGCGGCAAGTCCAGCCGCGCCGTCGTCGGTCGGCAATCCGTCCGAAATCAGAATCACCCCCTGGAACGTCTGCTGCCGACCTTGACCCACGGTCGAAAGGCCCTCGCCAAGTTCTCGCAGCGCGAGGGCCATATTCGTCTCGCCGCCTGCGACGAGATGTCCTCCTTCGCCTGCGACGCGCCATTCTGGCCTGTCGGCGAAAGCCAGCACCCGCACGGAAACCTCCAAGCCCGGTTCGCCCTCGGCGCCGGCGAGCAATGTCGGGATCGTGGAACGCAGCGCATCGTTCACGGCTTCGATGCGATCGCCCGCCATCGAGCCCGAGCAATCGACGCAGAAGAAGACGTGCAGCGCTCGCAAGGCGGCCGACGCCTCGTCGGGTTCGCGCATCGGATCGTTCATCGCCGATCTGGTTGTTCGAAAACCGCCATGACGTCCTGATTTGTCGATGCTCCGCGCGACGGCTCTGGAAACTACGGCCGCCGGCTTGCGCGATGCTGGCGACGCCGGGTTGCGCGCCGTCGCGGCAAGCGATGGACATTTCGTCGCTCCCGACTCTCCAGACAACTCAAGGGAAAATCCGGAAGGCAGCGGGTTGTCGTCGAGTTGCGACCCACCCCCGACGCGATCCGAGATTCACATGACGCATTCGACGCCAAACTATCTAAGTATTTGTAAAACAATGAATTAGGTCAAGACAGCGAACATATTTTGTTATCGCAAAACGATGGCGTCTCAAGCGTGCTATTTCTCGAATTGCGTCGTGTTGGGGCTAGACATCTATCGCCCGATAGGCCTAGACTTTCGATTATTAAGGGGGGCGGGAACGGACATATGCAGGAGCAAAGCTTGCAGGGAGCTTGGCGTGTTGGACGGCGCGGATTGCTGAGGGCCTTGCTGGCTCTGGTGCCTTGGACGGTTGTGCGGGTGCGCGCCGACGATGCGGCTGATCCGACCTCCATGCGGCCGCAGATCGGCGACCATCTCGTATTTTTTGATGGGCCCCACGAGGGCAAACCGGTTCGCGTCGAGGATCTCGAATTGGGAGGGCCGCAAGCCCAGGCGTTTCCCGCGGACCCGAAGGGACTCGTGCGCGACGAGTCGCGATTTAATCTGGTGATCGTGGCGCGTGTCGGCGAAGACGGCCTGAGCGAGGAAACGCGCGCCAATTCGGCGGACGGCGTCGTCGCCTATTCCGGCGTCTGCACGCATCAGGGCTGTCCGGTCAACATGTGGTCGGCCGAGCGCAAGGGCTTCGTTTGTTCCTGCCACGGCTCGATCTACGACCCGAAAGACGACGCAAACGTGATCTTCGGACCGGCTCCGCGGCGTTTGGCCGCGCTGCCGCTCAAGTCCGAAAATGGCTTGCTGATCGTCGCGGGACCGTTCAACCGCCGACTGGGCGGGGAGAAGGGCTGACCAACTTTCACCCGGAGCGTTCAAAGTCCGGTTGAGGCGTAGTGCGAAAAACATAAATCAACAATGGAGGAGGGAAGCATGAGGAAGCTGCATATATCGACCAGTCTGGCCGCGCTTATGATTGCGGGCGCGTTGGGGACCGCTTACGCCGCCGACTATAGCCCGGTGACCGACGCGCGTCTGAAGAACCCCGAGCCGCAAAACTGGCTGATGACGCGAGGCAATTATCAGGGCTGGAGCTACAGCGCGCTCGATCAGCTCAACACCACCAACGTCAAGGGTCTGACGCCGGTGTGGAGCATCGCGACCGGGGTTGATTCCGGGCATGAGGCGCCGCCGATCGTCAACAACGGCGTGATGTTCGTCGCCACGCCCTACAGCCAGGTGATGGCGATGGACGCCGCGACCGGCGATTTCCTGTGGCGCTACAAGCGCAAGCTTCCCGAAGGCTTCGGTGCGTTGCACAACACCAGTCGCGGCGTCGCGCTCTATGGCGACAAAGTGTTCCTGCCCAGCCTGGATGCGGTTCTGGTGGCGCTTGACGCCAAAACCGGCAAGGTCGCCTGGGAAGCCAAGGTCGAGGACTGGAAGACCGGCTATTATATGACGATGGCGCCGCTGGTGGTGAAGGGCAAAGTGCTGGTCGGCGTGGCGGGCGGCGAGTTCGGCGTACGCGGTTTTGTCGCGGCGTTCGACGCCGAGACCGGCAAGCCGGCGTGGAAGACCTACACCGTGCCGGCGCCGGGCGAGCCCGGCAGCGAGACCTGGGAGAAGCCCGACACCTGGAAGACCGGCGGCGCCTCGACCTGGATGACGGGCAATTACGACGCCGACAGCAACACGGTCTTCTGGGGCACCGGCAACGCTTCGCCCTGGTTTGGCGATCAGCGTCCCGGCGACAACCTGTACACGTCTTCGACGGTCGCGCTCGACGGCGACACCGGCAAGATCAAGAGCCACTTCCAGTATCATCAGAACGAGTCCTGGGACTGGGACGAGATGAACGCGCCGATGCTGGTCGATTTCCAGAAGGACGGCAAAACCACCAAGGGTCTGCTGAAGCCGGCGCGCAACGGCTATCTCTATTGGCTCGGGCGCGGCGACGACGGCAGCATCAGCTACCTCAATTCGGCGGCCTATGTCCCGCAGAACGTGTTTAAGAGCATCGACCCGAAGACAGGCCGACCGGACGTCGATGTCGCGCACAAGCCCGCCACCGGCAAGGCCGCCAAGTTCTGCCCCGGTCTGTGGGGCGGCAAGGACTGGCCCTACGAAGCGTACAACCCGAAGACGGGCATGATATACATTCCCTCGAACGAGAATCACTGCAACACGCTCGAAGGCAAGGTCGAGAAGCGCGTTCTCGGCCAGTGGTGGACGGGCGTCGCCGTTCCTGACTTGAACTTCTCGGTCGACACCAAGGCGGGCTTCTACGGCGAATTGCAGGCCTATGACGTCAATACCGGCAAGCGCGCCTGGCGCAACCTCTATGCGAACTCGATGAACTGGGGTTCGGTGCTGACGACCGCGGGCGGATTGTTGTTCGCCGGCGGCACCAACGACCGGATGTTCCGCGCCTACGACGCCACGACCGGCGAGGAGCTGTGGCACTTCCGCACCAACTCGGGCGTCATGGCGCCGCCGTCGACTTACTCCGTCAACGGGGTCCAGTATGTCGCGGTCGCTTCCGGCTGGGGCGTCGATCCCGCGTTCCAGCAGAGCCTGATGGCCGAGCTGGTGGGCTGGAATCCCGATGTCCCGCAAGGCGGCGTCGTTTGGGTGTTCGCGGTCAACAAGTAAGCGTTCTGCAACGAAGCCGCCGAAGCCCTTGGCTTCGGCGGCCGGCCACCGCGGTCGCCAGGCCGCCATTCAGCTGTCGGAATAAGCTCATGCCACGTCTTCCAAAAGCAAAGCGCGCAGCGTTTCGTGCAGCGGCGCTGAGCGGGGGCGCGCTCGGCTCCTCGGCCGGCGCCTGGGCGCGGGCCGCGGCGCCGGCCGCCAGTGTCGTGATTGCCTATGACGTCGATGTCAGCGACCTCACCGCCAAGGTCGGCGAACCCTCGGTTATGCGGGTGAAGCTGAAAATCCGTGACGGCTACCGAATCCTCAAGGCCTACAACAACAGGGTGGGCTCGCTTTCCTCCTACGACGAGGGCGTCGTGTTCGAACATAAGGTGGAGCGGGCCAGCGTGGAGGGCGACACGCTCGTCTTCACGGTCGGATTGCGGGCGACCAAGCCTGGCAAGCATCCTATCAATGGGCTGTTTCGCGTGGGCTATATCCATGAACCCGGCGAGATGGCGATGGTGTCGCTGCCCCTGATCGCCAACGTCACGGGCGCCGAATAGGAGCGCGCGGATAACGCGCGCGATCGTTTGGCGAGGACGAATGAACAGCGAGCCGTATGGGCTCTGAAGTTATTTGCCGACGGCTGTGGATCAGCCGGATTCCATAGGGAGGTGAAACATGTTCACTTTGAACGTCAATGGCCAGGCGCAAAAGTTCGACGGCGATCCATCCATGCCGCTGCTCTGGTATCTGCGCGACGAACTCGGCCTCACCGGCACCAAATTCGGCTGCGGCGTCGCCGCCTGCGGCGCCTGCACGGTGCATATCGACGGGGAGGCGGTTCGCGCCTGTCGGACCGCGATCAGCGATGTCAACGGCAAGTCCGTCACAACGATTGAAGGCCTCGACCCGGAAGGCAATCATCCCGTTCAGAAGGCATGGCGCGCAGTGAACGTGCCGCAATGCGGCTATTGCCAGGCGGGCCAGATCATGCAGGCCGCCGCGTTCCTGAAGCAGACGCCGCATCCCAGCGACGCCGAGATCGACAACGCCATGTACGGCAACATTTGCCGTTGCGGCACCTATCAACGCATTCGCGCCGCCATCAAGCAAGCCTCGGGAGCGTGACATGACCAAGATTCATCATGAACTTGCGCCGTCGGGCATTGAGAACGTCAGCCGCCGCGGCGTTCTGCAAGGCCTGTTCGCCACCGGCGGGCTCGTGCTCGCCATCTCTTTGGCGCCAACGCGAAAGGCGTTCGCGGACGCGCCGAAATGGGGCGCCGACGGCATGCCGCACGGCACCGTCAACGATACTCGCACTTTTGTCTCCATCGCGCCGGACGGGACGGTTTCGATCGTCTGCAGCCGCTCGGAAATGGGGCAGGGCGTGCGCACCGGCATTCCGCTGATCGTCGCCGACGAGATGGAAGCCGATTGGTCAAAAGTGAAAATCGTGCAGGCGCCCGGCGACGAGGCCAAATACGGCAATCAGGACACCGACGGCTCGCGTTCGACCCGCCATTTCTTCCGTCCCATGCGCGAGGTCGGCGCCGCCGCTCGCATGATGCTGGAGGCCGCGGCCGCCAAACGCTGGAACGTTGACGTCGCCGACGTGGAGGCGAAAAACCATCAGGTTATTCAAAAGTCCACCGGGAAGGCCCTCGGCTATGGTGAACTCGCCGCCGACGCCAGCATGATGCCGGTCCCGACGGGTCAGACCAAAGACAAGATGAACAATCCCTCCGCAGCCAGTCTGCGTCTCAAGGATCCCTCGCAGTTCCGCTATATCGGCAAGGAAGGGACCAACCTCGTCGACGGCTTTGACATCTCGACAGGGCGCGCCAAATACGGTCAGGACATCCGTCTGCCCGGCACGAAATACGCCGTCATTGCGCGCCCGCCGGTCATGGGCGGCAAGGTTGTCTCGTTCGACGCGACGGAAGCCAAGAAGGTGCCCGGTTTCGTCCAGATCGTCGAGATTCCGGCGCCGACCTTCCCGCTGGCGTTCCAGCCCTCGGGCGGCATCGCCGTGGTCGCCGACAACACCTGGGCGGCCATGAAGGCGCGCGACGCGCTTGTGATCAAATGGGACGACGGCCCGCACGCGAGCTACGATTCCGCCGCCTACCGCACGGCGATGGAGGAGACGGCCCGCAAGCCTGGCGTTTCCCTGCGCAAGGAGGGTGATTTCGCCGGCGCCATGGCCAGCGCGGACAAGAAGGTCGAGGGCGATTATTACATCCCCCACATCGCCCATGCGACGATGGAGCCGCCTGCGGCGAGCTGTCAGATCGTCGACGGCAAGGCCGAGGTGTGGACAAGCGTGCAAAGCCCGCAGGCCGCGCATGATCTCGTCGCCAAATATCTCGGCTTCAAGCCCGAGGACGTCACTGTCCACGTGACGCTGCTCGGCGGCGGTTTCGGGCGCCGGTCGAAGCCGGACTTCGCGGTCGAGGCGGCGCTGGTCTCGAAAGGCATCGGCGGCAAGCCGGTGAAGGTCGTGTGGACGCGTGAGGACGACATCCACAACGGCTTCTATCACACCGTCTCGGCCGAGCGTCTCGAAGCCGGGCTCGACAAGGACGGCAAGGTGGTCGCGTGGCGTCACAACAGCGTCGCGCCGACGATCTTCTCGCTGTTCGCGGCGGATCCCAAGCACGAGGCGGCGCTCGAACAAGGCATGGGGCTGACCGACAATCCGTTCGACGTCAAGAATGTCTCGATCGAGAACGGCGAGGCCGAAGCCCACACCAAGATCGGCTGGTTCCGTTCGGTTTCAAATATTCCGCACGCCTTCGCGATCCAGTCCTTTACGGCCGAACTGGCCGCGGCGGCCGGCAAGGATATGAAGAGCTTCATACTCGATCTGATTGGCCCGCCCCGCATCGTCAATATCGCGGGTATGGTGAAGGAGTTCTGGGACTACGGCGAAAATCCGGAGGTCCATCCCGTCGATACCGGCCGCTTGCGCGCCGTCATCGAACTCGCGACCGAGAAAGCGGGATGGGGTCGCAAGCTGCCGCCGGGGCATGGGTTGGGACTGGCGGTGCACCGCAGCTTCGTGACCTATGTGGCGACTGTCGTCGAAGTGGCGGTCGACGAAAAAGGCGCCATCAAGATCCCGCGCGTCGATGTCGCCATCGACTGCGGCCCGACGGTCAATCCCGATCGCGTCCGTTCGCAGATGGAGGGCGCCGTGATCATGGGGCTGGGCATCGCCATGATGTCGGAAATCTCGTTCAAGGACGGCAAGGTCCAGCAGAGCAATTTCGACGATTATCAGGTGCTGCGTATCGGCGACGCGCCGCGCGAGACGCATGTGCATATCGTGCCGCACGGCTATGACGTCCCACTCGGCGGCGTAGGCGAACCCGGCGTGCCGCCAGTGGCGCCGGCGATGCTTAACGCGGTGTTCGCCGCCACCGGCAAGCGCATCCGCGCGTTGCCGTTGCGCCAGCAGGTGAGCAAGGCCTAAACGCGAGTCACCAAATGCGGGTCCGGAGTAACAACCGGACCCGCTTCGGGTTGCAAGATTTTAGATCAAGAATCCATCCGTAACGCCGCGATGAAGGCTTCTTGCGGAATATCGACTTTGCCGAACTGCCGCATGCGCTTCTTGCCGGCTTTTTGTTTCTCCAGCAATTTGCGTTTGCGGGTTGCGTCGCCGCCGTAGCATTTCGCCGTCACGTCTTTCCGCAACGCGCGAATGGTTTCCCGCGCGATGACCTTGGCGCCAATGGCCGCCTGCACTGGAATTTGAAACATGTGCTGGGGGATCAGTTCCCGCAGTTTCTCGACCATAGCGCGACCCCGCATATCGGCGCGGTTTCGATGCACCAGCATGGACAGCGCATCGACCGGTTCGCTATTGACGAGGATGGACATCTTCACGAGGTCTCCCTCTCTATAGTCGGTCAGCACATAGTCAAACGAGGCGTAGCCCTTCGAGATCGATTTCAGCCGGTCGTAAAAATCGAACACGACTTCATTGAGCGGCAAAGCATAGATGACCATTGCACGCTTACCTACATAATTAAGGTCAATCTGCTCGCCACGCCGATCCTGGCAAAGCTTCAATACCGAACCTAGGTATTCGTCGGGGGTAAGTATGGTCGCCTTGATCCACGGCTCTTTGATATATTCAATTGTGCCGAGGTCTGGCATGTCGGCGGGATTGTGCAGCTCTATTTCGCTTTTGTCACTCAGCCCGATCTTGTAAATGACAGACGGCGCCGTCGCGATGAGGTCCAGGTTGAACTCACGCTCCAGCCGCTCCTGAATGATCTCGAGATGCAGCAACCCCAGGAACCCACATCGGAATCCGAAGCCGAGCGCAGCCGAAGTCTCCATTTCGAACGAGAAACTGGCGTCGTTCAGCCGCAGCCTTCCCATCGCCGCTCTCAGGCTTTCGAAATCGGCGGCGTCGACGGGAAACAGGCCGCAGAAAACGACGGGTTGCGCGGGCTTGAAGCCGGGAAGTATCGTCGCCGTGGGGCGGCGATCCTCGGTGATCGTGTCGCCCACGCGCGTATCCGCGACCTGCTTGATCTGCGCGGTGATGAATCCGATTTCGCCCGGCCCCAACTCGGAAGCCTCGACCATTTTGGGGCGAAACACGCCAATCCGATCGACCTCGTGCACGGCGCCCGCGCCGATCATGCGGACCCGTATGCCCTTGCGCAACACGCCGTCGATAACGCGAACGAGCACCACCACGCCGAGATAGGCGTCGTACCACGAGTCCACCAGCAACGCCTTCAGCGGCGCCGTCTCGTCGCCCTTGGGCGGGGGCAGGCGGTGGACAATCGCCTCCAGAACCTGATCGATATTCAGCCCGGTCTTCGCGGAGATCGGCACCGCCTCGGAGGCGTCAATGCCGATCACTTCTTCGATCTGTTGCTTGATTCGCTCCGGTTCCGCAGCGGGAAGATCAATCTTGTTCAGGACGGGCACGATCTCGTGCCCCGCCTCCAGCGCGTGATATACGTTGGCGAGCGTCTGCGCCTCGACCCCCTGCGACGCGTCGACGACGAGCAGCGAGCCTTCGCAGGCGGCCAGCGAGCGCGAGACCTCGTAGGCGAAGTCGACGTGACCGGGCGTATCCATCAGATTGAGGATATAGGTCTTTCCGTCTTTGGCCTTGTATTCGAGCCGGACGGTCTGGGCCTTGATGGTGATGCCTCTCTCACGCTCGATATCCATCGAGTCCAGGACTTGCTCGACCATGTCCCTTTCCGCGACGGTCCCGGTGGCTTGGATAAGGCGATCCGCCAGAGTCGATTTCCCATGGTCGATATGGGCGACAATGGAAAAATTCCGGATGTTTTCGATGGAGTGAGCGGTCATAACGCGGGCGTTTATCACATTGTAAATGCGAAAAGAAACTTTGTTGAAATTCTCAACGGGCAAGCCAAAGACGCAAACGATTCCAGATCCTAGCGATGGATCAAGGCAAAGCTGGGCGCGCTCGACTTCTGGTCGCCCGCCCGCGGGACGGGTCGCCGCCGATCGCTGCACCAGGCGGCGCGCCTCATCGCCAGAAGGGTTCCGTCCGCTTGAACGCCTTCCAGGCCTGCAACAACCCCCGATTGGCGGCGACGGCGCCGCCCGCGAACCAACCCAGCGTGACCCCGGCCGCAAGCGCGGTGTCGGCGCGTTCGACGGCTTTGATCTGGTCGACGAAAGAACGCGCGCAACCCGCGTCATTATAGGCGCCGAGCAAATCCTGCATGCGCGCAAGCGGGCGGACATAGGCGCGAAGCTCGCGCGGATTGTCGAACAGGGCGCCGAAAAACTCCGTCGCATAGCGCAAATTCTTCAGGGAGATCCGCAAATCATGGCGCTGCGCGTCCGAAAACGCGGCCAGCCCCCTTCCCCCGGCTATCGCGCGCTTGTGCAGCCGGCGAAGCGCTTTTTCCGCGAACATGCGAGCGGGCTGGGTCAGGCTCTGAAGTTGCTCCGCGGGGAGCGCATTTCGCCAACCGCGCCTCACCAGGAAGACTTGCAGCCGCAAGACAAAATGGGCGCAAGGCGGCGCTGCGATGAGCCGCCGCGCGTCATTGTGCAAGGCCTCGCGCCGAACTTCGACCAAGGCTTCCAGCGCGGCAAAGCCATCTGCGCCGCCGAACTCCGCCTTTGGCCCCGCCGCGACGAGTTCGGCGAAAGCGTCGCATTCGCGCGCCGGGGCAAGTTCGGTGGCGATGCGTTTGGCTTCGGCGCGAAAGGCGACAAAATCAGCGCACGGCGCCACTCTGTTGAACAGAGCCAGCATCGCGCGCATGCGTCGCAGCGCCACCCGCATCTGATGGATCGCTTCGGGATGCACGCCAACGCGCAACGATGACCAGTTTGCAAGGAAATGGCTCAACGAGTCGCCAATCACGATCGCGACCGCATCGTCGAAACTGACGTTGGCGGGAAACTCCGTTTCGCAAGCCTTCGTTGGATAAGGCGGCTCGCCCGACCTGAGCAGGAAGCCGCGCGTCGCCTTGCTCAAGGTTTCGAGATGAAGCGGCAGCGCTTCGACGAGTTGGGTGGCGAAGTCGTAGAAATCGGAGTGTTCGCCCGCCTTCAACTCCAATTCCAGCTCGGTGACGGGCGCGCGGCGCTCGCCCGCGAGAATTTCGCCCTCATCGAAAGCCGCCTCGACCTGCGCGCCGCCAATGGTCAAGCGCCGAATACGGCGTTTGAACTTCGTTTCGAACAGCGGTTCGAGCGGGTGGTCGCCGATCGCGTCGCGCACCGCAGCGGCGACGGGCTCGCCGAGTTGGTTGATGTCAAGCGCCGCGCCGGGATGGCGCACCTCAATTTCGCCGCGCGCGAAGGGGCCCTCCGCCGAGGGCGCGTTCCATTTGAAAGCGATCTTCGGCGCGCCGCGGCCGCAGCGACGCAGGCGAAGCGTCATCCCCTGGCGCTTCAGATCGCCTTGCGCGGTGTCGTAATAGATCGTCTTCAGCGTCTGGCTGGTTGGCGACGCAGTTGAGCCCGCGAGCAAGCGCGAGTTCCAGGCCTCCAAAAGGCCCGCCGTGTCGGTCGAGAATTTGATCTCGAATTCGCGTCCTGTGAAGCTCATATCCCCGCCGTCGCGAGCATCTTTGACTGGGTCCAGAACTTGACTCGCCCTATGCTTATCATTCTACAGAGTAGTTGATGGGAAAGAAAACGTCACCTACAATTTGCTAGGGAAGGGGCGAGAACGATATTTCCCCTCTCTCTTGCGGGAGATCGTGACAAACCCGCGCGCTTCCCGACCGTTTTAGCTGCGATCGTCCGTCATCGCCGTTTGCGCGTGACCTGATCGGCGAGCACCGCCAAAATGACGACGACGCCGGTGGCGACGAATTGCCAGAACGAGGGCGCGTTGAGCAAATTAAGGCCGTTTCGCATCCCGCCGAGCGTCACCGCGCCGATCGGCTCGGCCGCGCCGATGCGCGCCACCAGAATGAACCTGGCGACCGCAGAGCACGCCGGAAATCGCATAGACCGATATTTTCACGCGATCGACATCGACGCCGGAGAGACGGGCCGCCTCCTCGTTGCCGCCCACGGCTATGATCTGCTCGCCCAGCGTCGTGAACCGCACCAGCAGAAACGCCGCCACCGCGATCGCCAGCGCGATCAGCACGGGGGTGGGAGCGCCGAAAACCGAACCGGCGAAGGTCGAACGGAACGCCTTGTCGATGCCATAGATCGGCTTGCCGTCGGTGTAGATCAGCGCGAAGCCGCGATAAATGCTCATCGTGCGCAGCGTGACGATGAAGTCGGGCAATTTGAGCTTGGCGATCAGCACGCCATTGACGAGCCCGCAGCCAAGCCCAACGGGCAGCCCCGCGCCGACCGCCAACCCAATATTGCTATGCAGCAGGCTGGCTGCGACCATACCGCTGACGCCAACCACCGAGCCGACCGAGAGATCGATGCCCTTGGTCATAACGACCAGCGTCATGCCGACCGCGATCATCGCATTGATCGAGGATTGCAGCAGGATGTCAACCAGATTGCCGGGCTGGTGAAGGTCGGCGTCAGCACGGGGAAGACGAGGAACAGCGCGATGGCGCCCGTTGCGACGCTCGCGCGCCGGACCCAGTCGTAGCGCGCGGCGCGCTTGGCCAAGCTGGTCCCGCCCGCATCTTGATGCGCTATCTCGTCGAAGGTCACGCGGCCAGTTCTCCCGAAGCGAGCCGCATCAGCCGCTCTTCCGTCAATCCCGTGGGGTCGGCGATCTCCTGCACGAGCCGCCCGTCGCGCATGATTCCGATGCGATCGGCGAGCGCCAGCAGCTCGGGAAGCTCGGAGGAAATGACGAGCACGGCCGCGCCGCGCGCGGCGAGGCGGCGCAACAGGTCATGGATTTCGCTTTTGGCGCCGACGTCGATGCCGCGCGTCGGCTCGTCGAACAGAAATACCCGCGCCCCGTATGCAGCCAGCGCGTGATCACGACCTTCCGCTGATTGCCGCCGGAGAGGTCGCGCACGAGAACATCGGCGCGCGGCGGGCGGATGCCGAGCTCCACGATGTGGCGTTCGATCTCCTGACGGCGCGCGCGGCCGCGGATGATGCCGCGCCGCGAAAAGGCGGTGGGGTTGGCGAGCGCGAAATTCTGCTCGACCGTCATCACCTGCACCAGCGACTGGCCGCGCCGGTCCTCAGGAATGAGAGCGATTCCCGCCTGCATCGCCGCGCGCGGCGAGTCGATCTCGATCTGCTTGCCGGCAACGAAGACCGCGCCGCCCGTGCGAGGGTCGGCGCCGAAAATGCAACGCACGAGTTCGGTGCGGCCCGAGCCGACCAGGCCCGCCAGACCATAGATCTCGCCGCAACGGAGTTTGAGGCTGACGCCCTTAAGCCGCGCATTGCTCAAAGCTTCTATCCACAGCGCTTCCTCGCGATCGGCGCTTTCGGCGCCCTTATGACCACGCGCCAGTTCCTCGGCCAGCGTGCGTCCGGCGATCAGATTGTTGAGCTCGCCTTGCGCGAAATCGGTCGTCTTTCCCGACGCGACGACGCGTCCGTCGCGCAGCACGGTGACGCGGTCGGAGATGGTCTGGATTTCCGCCATGCGGTGCGAAATGTAGATGATCGCCTTGCCCGCCCGTTTCAATCCGCGAATGATTGCGAATAGACCGTCGCGCTCGGCCGGCGTCAGGCTGGAAGTCGGCTCGTCAAAGGCGATGATGCGCCCGCCCCTTGCGAGCGCGCGCGATCTCAACCACCTGACGGTCGGCTATCCCGAGGTCGCCGACCTTGGCGGTCTCGCATAGCGCGGGTGCGATCTGATCGAGAAGCCGACGCGCCGCTGCGCGCTGCTCGCGGTGATTGGCGTAGGAGAGCGCGGGCCGTTGGCCGAGAAAAATGTTCTGCGCTACGTCGAGTTGGGGCGCCACCGCAGGTTCCTGAGCGACAAGCGCGACGCCCTTGGCGAGCGCGTCGCGCGGGTCCGCGATGGCGGCGCCAGGCCGGCCGCCGATCAGGATGTCGCCGGAATCGTGGCTGTAAACGCCGAACAGGATTTTCATCGGCGTGGATTTGCCGGCGCCGTTCTCGCCGAGCAGGACGTGGGCCTCCCCGCCCCGCACGTCGAGATCGACATTCGCCAGCGCCTGCACGCCGGCGAACGCCTTGCTAACCCCTGCGAAACGCAGTTCGGGCGCTTGCGCCGCGTTGGTTTCGGGGGCGTTCGTCATCAAATATTTCGCGGCGTTCGATCAGGGCTTGAACGGGGGCGGGTTCGGGAAGTCTTTCACGTTTTCGGCGGTGATTGTCGCCTGCGGCGAAATCACCCACGGCGGAATGGCCTGGCAGCCGATCAGGCGCAGCGCCATCTGCACGCCGAGTATGCCTTCCTGATAAGGAAATTCCGCTACCGTCGCCTTCATCTGTGCGTCGCCGATCGACCGCTTGGCCTCGGCGATGCCGGCGGTGCCGACAACCGCGACCTGTTTGGTCTTGTTGGCCGACGAGACGGCCTCATAGACGCCGAACGCCATGCCGTCATTGTTGGCGTAAGCGCCGATCAGGTCGGGATTCTGGCGCAAGATGTTGGTGGTCGCGTCCATCGCCTTCAGACGATCCCAGTCGCCCGGCTGGCTCGAGACAAGCTGGAGCTTGGGATAGGTCTTCAGCGTGGTGACAAAACCCTCGATGGGCTTGCGCGCGTTGGGCGATCCAGCCTGTCCTCCGATCTGCGCGACCTTGCCGCCGTCGGGATAGATCTTGTGTAGGAAGTCGGCGGCCTTGGCGCCGATGGCGACCTGATCGGCGCCGATGTAGCCGCTGGCGCCTTCAGTGCGCGCGTCGTCGATCACAATGGTCGGGATGTTGGCGGCCTTGGCGGCCTCGACCAACGGCGCGAGGTTCGAATCCGATTGCGGCGAAATCAACAGCGCGTCGGGTTTTGTGGAGAGGATCGTCTGCGCGAGGTTCAACTGCTCGGACAGCGAGGACTCGTCCTTGGCGGCCTGGATGTCGACTTTGATCTTATATTTGGACGCCTCCGCCTGGATGCCGGAAGCCACGTCCTGCCAGAATTCATTGATCAGCGTCTTGGTGACATAGGCGAAGCGCAATTCCTTGGCCGGGGCCGGAATGGCGCCGAATTTCGCTTCGACGTCCTTTGACTCGATTTTATCAGCCGTTCCCCTGGGATAGGCCGAGCGCCGTCATGGCGACCGATGTCAACAGCCCATTGCGATAGTTCATGGCATCCTCCTTGATCCAGGGGGCCATGGCCCCACGATTTGCGGCCAGCGACCGCATATGACGTTTCCCCGTGGCGACGGCGCCCGCCGTCGATCCGAACCCAAGCGCCGTCTTTACGAACTTCGCGCTTGTTGTGAAGTGATAGGTAGAGTGTTCGTGACGCACAATCTAGTTTATACCCTGCTCACCCGATAATCCGGAATTCCTTCGGGTTGATGACGCGGAAATTGTCGGTGACCTGATCGCACCACTCGCGCCAGTGCGCCGGCACGTCCTCGCGTAGAAAGGACAGCATCGCGTCACTGAACTCCTTGA
>JANLPL010000013.1:0-70386 GCA_031367195.1 Bradyrhizobium sp. | reverse complement strand
TGAAGGCAAAGGGCATCCGCAACGACTATATCGTGCTGGTCGGCGGCGCGCCGCTGAATGAGGCTTTCGCCGAAGCCGTCGGCGCCGACGCCTATTGCCGCGACGCGGCGGTGGCGGTGGAGACCGCCCGGGCGCTGCTGTCGCGTCGGCAGGGCTCGGCGCACGCGGTTTGAACGCGGCGCCCGACGAGACGGAGGAGGAGCGCTTTGTGCCCGGCCGCGGCGGCGCGCGGCGTGTGCTCGTGATCGCCTGCGGCGCGCTCGCGCGCGAAATTCTGTCCCTGCGCGACGGCCCGCTCGGCGCCTTCGATGTGACCTGCCTGCCCGCGCTGCTGCACAATCGCCCCGCAAGAATCCCCGAAGCCGTGCGAGCCAAAATCCGCCGCCATCGCGCCGACTACGACGAAATTCTCTGCCTCTACGGCGATTGCGGCACGGGCGGCGAGTTGGACCGGGTGCTGGCCGAGGAGGGCGTCGCGCGCATCGACGGCCCGCATTGCTATTCGTTCTTCGCCGGCGCGGCGGCCTATGACGCGATGGTGGAGGACGAACTCGGCACCTTCTTCCTCACCGATTTCCTCGCCCGCCATTTCGAGACGCTGGTCTTCAAGGGCCTCGGCCTCGACCGTCACCCCGAATTGCGCGACAGCTATTTCCGCCATTACCGCAAGCTGGTCTATCTCGCGCAGACCGACGATCCGCAAGCCGACGCCAAGGCGCAGGTCGCGGCCGCACGGCTCGGCCTCGCCTATGAGCGCCGCTTCACCGGCCTGGGCGGGCTTGAGAATTTCCTGAGCGAAAGGGCGCAGAATTGGCCAGCCTGATCGTGCTGTATTGGCGCGACATTCCCTCCCAGGTGATCGTCAAGGCCGGCCGCAAGTGCGCCAAGCGCGGGTTGTCCGAGCGCTTCATCCGCGCCATCGACGCCGCCGCGATGCGCGCGGGCGCTTCCGAAGCCGACGCCTATCTCGCCGACTGGCGCCGTGCCGACCCGGTTGAATGCGGCGACGATCTTGAAGCGGAAGCGCAGGCCGCCGCCGACCGGTTAGAGGCCGAATACGACACGGCCAAACTCGCCGCGCTGGCGGCCAACGAGGGCCGGGCTTGACCCTGCATCGCATCGTCTTCACGCCCTCGGGCAAACGCGGCGAATTCGAGGACGGCGTCTCCGTGCTCGAAGCCGCGCGAAAACTCGGCGTCGATCTCGATTCCGTCTGCGGCGGGCGCGGCATCTGCTCGCGTTGTCAGATTGAGATCGCGGAGGGTGAATTCTCGAAACACGCCCTTGTCTCAAGCGCCGATCATGCGACGGCGTGGAACGCGGTCGAGCAACGCTACGTCGATAAGCGCGGCGCGCTTAAATCAGGGCGTCGCCTCGGCTGTCAGGCCAGGCTCGGCGGCGATCTCGTGGTCGATGTGCCGCCCGAGAGCCAGGTGCATCGACAGGTGGTGCGTAAGCGCGCCGAGACGCATCCCATCATCATCGATCCCGTCGTGCGCCTCTATTATGTCGAGGTCGCCGAGCCTGACATGCACGATCCCTCCAGCGATCTGCGCCGGTTGCAGAACGCGCTTTCTCAGCAATGGTCGCTCGAACAGATAAGCGCCAGCCTGCCCGTGCTGGCCGGTTTGCAGAAGGTTCTGCGCGCGGGCGAATGGAAGGTCACCGTCGCCATCCGCAAAGGGAGCGAGATCGTCGCGATCTATCCCGGCTTCGTCGATCGCGCCTATGGCGTCGCGTTTGACATCGGCTCCACCACCATCGCCGCGCATTTATGCGATCTCGAAAGCGGCGAGGTTCTGGCCTCGCAAGGGATGATGAACCCGCAGATTCGCTTCGGCGAGGATCTGATGAGCCGCGTCTCCTATGTGATGATGAATCCCGGCGGCGAGAAGGAGCTGATCAGCGCCGTGCGCGCGGCGGTGGATTCGTTGATTGGCGAGGCCGCGCGGGAGGCAGGCATTGACCGCGCGTCGATCCTCGAAATCACCGTCGCCGGCAATCCCATCATGCACCATCTGTTTCTCGGCCTCGACCCGACCGAACTCGGCGGCGCGCCTTTCGCGCTGACGCTTGACGGCGGCTATGAGGTGCGCGCTGCGGAGGTTGGCTTGGGCGTCGCGCCGGGCGGCTACGTCTATACGCTGCCGTGCATCGCCGGTCATGTCGGCGCGGACGCGGCCGGCGTCGCGCTCGCCGAGGCGCCCTATTTGCGCGACGAACTGACGCTGATCGCCGACGTCGGCACCAATGCGGAAATCCTGTTTGGCAATAGAGACGGCCTGCTCGCCTGCTCCTCGCCGACCGGTCCGGCCTTCGAGGGCGCGCAGATTTCCTGCGGCCAGCGCGCCGCGCCCGGCGCCATCGAGCGGGTCAGGATCGACCGCGAGACGCTGGAGCCGCGCTTCAAGGTGATCGGCTGCGATTTTTGGTCGGACGAGCCGGGCTTCGCGCAGGCGGCAGTCGGCGTGACGGGCGTTTGCGGCTCGGGCATCATCGAAGTGATCGCCGAGATGTTTCTGTCAAGGATCATCGCTCAAGACGGCTTGTTCGACGGGACGCTGGCGGAGAAGTCGAAGCGCATCGAGGCCGTCGGCCGTTCGTTCGCCTATGTCCTCCAAGAGGGCGAGCCGCGTTTGTTGATCTATCAAACCGACGTGCGCGCGATCCAGCTCGCCAAGGCCGCGCTTTACGCCGGCGCGAAATTGCTGATCGATAAGCGCGGCGTCGGGCCGCCCGCTCGCGTGACGTTGGTCGGCGCCTTTGGCAGCCATATCGACACGACTTATGCGATGGCGCTCGGGCTGATCCCCGACTGTGATCCGGAAAGAGTCGTCAACGGCGGCAATTCCGCCGGCACCGGCGCGCGCATCGCGCTGCTCAACCTCGCCGCGCGCGCGGAGATCGAGGAGGTCGTGCGCAAAATCGAGAAGATCGAGACGGCGATCGAGCCCAATTTCCAGGCCGAATTCGTCGCCGCGATGGCGTTTCCGCACGCCTCCGATTCGTTCGAGAACCTCGCGAGAACAATCAAACTGCCAGAACGAAAAGCGGCGGAGGGCGGCAGACGGCGGCGGCGGCCCTAAAGCTCCAGCACGAAGGGCACGCCTTCCATACATTCCTCGCCGCGACCGATGCCCTCGATCGCCGACACCATACGGCCCCCACGGCCAAGCCGCTCATCGGCAAGCGAAACGAACCGCAGGTTCGGCGTCGCCGTCGGCGAGGCGGCGCGCAACGCCCTGGCGATCTCGACCTCGTCGCGATGCGGCGACAACTGACACGCCGCGATAAAGGCGGAAGCCGTCGAGCGCGATACGCCGGCGAAGCAATGGATCAGCATCGGCTCGCGCCGGTCCCAGCTTTCGACGAAATCGACGAACGCGTCGAGGTGATGACTCTCCGGCCGTACCTGTCCGGGCAGATGGTCGAGAATGTCCGACATCGCGATGTTGAGGTGGCGCGCTTGCGCGATGTCGGCAGGACGGGCCACGGGGGTGCCCGGCGAAAGCAGCGTCACCAGCGAACGCGCGCCGGTGCGTGCGACTTCCGCCTCGATCAGGCGAAGCGAACAGACGTGCAGACGCGGCATAACCCCTCCTCAGGCGTCGAGTTCGACGAAGCGGGCGAGAAACCTCGCCTGCGCCGCCTCCGGCCGCCATGGCGCGAGATAGACCGCGAAATCGGAGAGCGCAACGCGGGGCGGGCGGAAGAATTTGCGCGCCTCGCTCATGGAGAAGCCCGCGAGCTGCGTCGCTTCGAAGAAAGCCGCGTCGCGGTCGGCGGCTTTCACCGCCTTGGCGAGGTCCGGCGCCATCGTCGGCTTCAGGCCGAAGCGGATGAAGATCGCCGCCATCAGCCGCCGTTCAATCTCCTTGTAATCGCCGCCGATCGCCGCCTTGAACGGCGAGATCATGTCGCCGATCACATATTCGGGCGCATCGTGCAAAAGCGCTACGAGTTTTTCCGCGCGAGGGGCGCCGGGGCTGAGCGCGGAGAAGATCGCTTCAACCAACAGCGAGTGCTGCGCGACGGAGAAAATCTCAGGCCCCTGGGTCTGCCCGTTCCAGCGCGCCACGCGCGCCAGCCCATGGGCGATGTCGGCGACCTCGATGTCAAACGCGGAGGGGTCGATCAGGTCGAGCCGCCGCCCCGACAGCATCCGCTGCCACGCGCGCGCGCTCACGGCTTTCGGACGCTCAGCGCCGCGCAGGCGGCGCAGCGATGGCAGGCATCGAGGTGGTCGTTAACCATGCCGACCGCCTGCATGAAGGCATAGACAATGGTCGGGCCGACGAATTTGGCCCCGCGCTGCTTGAGGTCTTTCGACATCGCCTCGGCTTCAGGAGTCGCGGCGGGAATATCGGCCAGCGTCTTGCGCGGATGCGCGATCGGCCGCCCGTCGACGAAACCCCATAGGTGGCGGGCGAAGCCTTGGCCGTCCTGCAAATCGAGCCAGAGGCGCGCCACCGCCGGCGCCGCCCGCACCTTCGCTCGATTTCGCACGATGCCGGGATTGGCCATCAGCTCCGCGAATTTCGCCTCGTCGTAGCGCGCGATCTTCTCCGGGTCGAAACCGTCGAACGCGGCGCGGAATGCGTCGCGCTTGCGTAGAATCGTGATCCACGACAGACCCGCCTGAAACCCGTCAAGGATCAGCTTCTCGAACAGAGCCCGGTCGTCCCATTCGGGCACGCCCCATTCGCGATCGTGATAGGCGACATAGAGCGGATCGGTCCCCGGCCAGGGGCAGCGGCTGAGGCCGTCGGCATGGGCGATCGGTTCGAGGATGCGGGGCGGCATCAGGCCTCGCGCGCCTCGATCACGACGAAGGCCTGCGCCAGCGGATATTCGTCGGTGATGGTCAGATGGATGACGGCTGTGCGCCCCGGCGGCGTGATTTTCGCCAGCCTTTCGGCCGCACCGCCAGTCAGCTTCATCGTCGGGGCGCCCGAAGGCAGATTGACCACGCCCATGTCGCGCCAGAACACGCCGTCGCGCAGGCCCGTGCCAAGCGCCTTGGCGCAGGCTTCCTTGGCGGCGAAGCGTTTGGCGT
The DNA here is from genome assembly GCA_031367195.1 of Bradyrhizobium sp. GTDB lineage: Bacteria > Pseudomonadota > Alphaproteobacteria > Rhizobiales > Beijerinckiaceae > Roseiarcus. The sequence continues at coordinate 65,330 of JANLPL010000013.1, read as the reverse complement.
AGGAGGCGGCGCGCTCGGCGCGGCGGTCGCTCTTGGCGCGCTCGACCGGCGTGAAGCAGCGCGCGAGAAAACGCTCGCCGAATTTCTCCAGCGTCTGTTCGATGCGACTGACGTCGCAGAGGTCGCTGCCAATGCCCAGGATCACGCCCGCCCCTCGATCATCGCCGCGCGCATCCGGGCGATGCTCTCCTTCAGCCCGACGAAGATCGCCTCGCCGATCAGGAAATGGCCGATGTTGAGTTCGACGATCTCCGGCAGCCCCGCAATTTTCCGCGCCGTATCGTAGTCGAGCCCGTGGCCGGCGTGACATTCGAGGCCGAGCCTCGCCGTCTCCGCCGCGGCCGTTCGCAGGCGCGCGAATTCGTGGTCCGCCCTCGCCGTCTCGCCCTGCGCGACCGCGTCGCACCACGCCCCGGTGTGCAATTCCACCACCGGCGCCTTTAGCGACGCCGCCGCCTGCAACGATTCGCGCGAGGGCTCGATGAACAGCGACACTCGCACCCCCGCGCGGCCGAGTTCGGCCACAAACGGTCTGAGGTAATCGTGCTGTCCGACCACGTCGAGGCCGCCCTCGGTGGTGCGCTCGGTGCGTTTCTCCGGCACCAGACAGCAGGCGTGCGGGCGGGTCTGCAACGCGATGTCGAGCATCTGCCCGGTGGCGGCCATCTCAAAATTGAGCGGCTTGCCGATCGACGCTTTCAGCCGTTTCATGTCCTCGTCGCGGATGTGACGGCGATCTTCGCGAAGATGCGCGGTGATCCCTTCCGCGCCGGCTTGAATCGCGAGCAAAGCTGCCCGCACGGGGTCGGGCACGGCGCCGCCACGCGCGTTGCGGACGGTGGCGACATGATCGACATTGACGCCCAGGCGCAGGGGACGCATGGCGTGACCTCCTATTTGGCCGCGGCGCGACTGCCGGGCTTTACGGCCGGGATCGCCGCCAGTTCGGGCGGCAGCGCGTCGGCGGGATAATCGGGAATGTCGAGCGTGCACAGGCTGACCCTGGGATAGCCGATATCGGCCTTGCCGCCGGAGCGGTCGATCAGGCAGGCCGCGCCGACGATTTTGCCGGGATGCTCCGCAAGCGCCGCCAGGCACTCGCGCGAGGACAGGCCGGTGGTGATGATGTCCTCCACCATCAGCACCCGCGCACCTTCAGGAATAGTGAAACCGCGCCGCAGCTTGAACGCGCCGTCCTCGCGCTCGACGAAGATCGCCTTTGCGCCGAGCCAACGCGCCGTCTCGTAGCCCGGCACGATGCCGCCCAGCGCCGGCGAAGCGACAATATCGATCGCGCCGAATTTTTCGCGCGCCTTCGCCGCTAGCGCCCGACACAGCTTCTGGGTGCGCATGGGGTCTTGAAAGACGAACATCTTTTGCAGGAAAACCGGGGAGTGCCGGCCGGAACTGAGGATGAAATGGCCCTCAAGCAGCGCGCCGGCGGCGCGGAACTCGGCCAGGGTTTCTTCTGAGGTGAGGGCGGACAGGCTCATGGCCTCTGTCCTAATGCCTCCGCACGGCTTGGGAAACCCCCAAACAGAAACGCCCCTCCCCCCGCGGACGGGGAAAGGGGCGGCAGGCTGACGGCTTGGGATCGTCAGATCGTGTTCGACTTCATTTGGTCGGCGATGAACTCGGCCTGACGGATCGCGAGGCTGACGATGGTCAGGGTCGGGTTCTCCGCGCCGCCGGTGGTGAACTGGCTGCCGTCGGAGACAAACAGGTTCTTCACGTCATGCGTCTGGCCGTTCTTGTTGACGACGCCGTCGCGCGGCTTCTCGCTCATCCGGTTGGTGCCCAGATTATGCGTCGAAGGATAGGGCGGCGTCGGGAAGGCGCGGGTCGCCCCGACCGCCTCGTAAACCGCCATGCCCTGCTTGTAGCCGTGGTTGCGCATCGCGACATCGTTGGGATGGTCGTCGAAATGCACGTCGGCCACGTTCAGGCCACGGGCGTCCTTGGCGTCGCTCAGCGTGATGCGGTTGCTTTCCTGCGGCATGTCCTCGCCGACCAGCCACATGCCCGCCATGTTGCTGTAGCCGTCGAGCGCGCTAGTGAACTCGCGGCCCCAGCCGCCGGGATCGAGGAAGGCGGCCATGAACGGCAGGCCGAGCGACAGCGTCTCCATCTCGTAGCCGCCGACGAAGCCGCGGCTGGTGTCGTGCTTCGCCTCGTCGCGAATGATGCCGGCCATCGTCGTGCCGCGATACATATGCACCGGCTTGTCGAACACGGCGTAAACCGAGCCCGTCATATGGCGCATGTAGTTGCGCCCGACCTGACCTGAGGAATTGGCGAGCCCGTCGGGGAATTTCGCGCTATGGGAGTTCAACAGCAGGCGCGGGCTCTCGATCGAATTGCCGGCGACCGCGACGATGCGCGCTTTCTGGCGCTGGGTCTTGCCCGCCTTGTCGAAATACACCACGCCCGTCACCTTGCCCGAGGCGTCGTGCTCGATCTGCGCGACATGGCTATCGGGGCGCACTTCCAGATTGCCGGTCTTCTCGCCCTTCGGGATTTCGGTATAGAGCGTCGACCATTTCGCGCCCCATTTGCAACCCTGGAAGCAGAAGCCGGTCTGCTGGCAGGAATTGCGGTCGTCGCGCTCGACCGAGTTGATCGCCATCCGGCCGGTGTGGCACTCCTTGTAGCCGAGCTTGTCGGCGCCGGCCTTCAGGATTTTGAAATTGTTGTTGCCGGGCAGGCCAGGGCGGTCGCCGGTGCGGGTGACGCCCATCTTATCCTCGGCGCGCGCGTAATAGGGTTCGAGATCGGCGAGCGTGATCGGCCAGTCCAACAGATTGGCGCCGGCGACATGGCCATAAGTGGTCGCGGACTTGAACTCGTGCTCCTGCAAGCGCAGCGAGGCGCCGGCCCAGTGGACGGTGGAGCCGCCGACTGATTTGACGATCCAGGCGGGCAGGTTGGGGAAATTCTTGTGCACGCGCCAGTTGCCCGAAGTCGTGCGCATGTCGGTCCAGGCGAGCTGGGTGAAGCTCGACCATTCGTCGTTGATGAAGTCGGTGTATTCGGTGCGCGCGCCGGCCTCCAGGATGACTACCTTCACCCCCTTTTGCGCCAGCTCGTTGCCCAGCGTGCCGCCGCCGGCGCCGGAGCCGACGATGACGACGACGCTATCGTCGTTCAGATCGAATTTCGCGGTCATGACGTTTCCTCGGAAATGTTTGTTTTGGTTCAGAGCCAGTCGATGTCGTCGAATCCGCGGTGGATGTAACCGCCCTTCGAATAGGATTCGCCCTCGTAACCGAAGATCGGCCAGACATCGGGGTTGTTGTAGAGCGACACTATCAGGCCGCCGCGAATCGCCTCGAACATCGGATCGTGGCTCACGCCCCGCAGCAGCGCCACACGCTCCGCCTCCCAGCCGACGCCGAGATAACCGCCAGCGCCGGCCGCGCCGTTCAGCCCGCCGACAAAAGCTTCCGTCGCCGCCTTCGCGGCCGGATCCTTGGCCGCGGCGTCGTCGTAGGATTTCATCGCCGCCGCGTAGAAACGGTCCGGCACCTTGTCGTGCGGATAGATGTCGCGCGCGATCAGGATCAGCGTCTTCATCGTCTCGGGCTTGAGGCCCTTGACGTCGAGCGCCCAGGCCTCCGAGGCGTTGAGAAGAGCGCCGGTCGACGTGACCGCGATGGCGGCGATTCCAAGCGCCGAGCGTTGCAGGAAACTGCGCCGGGAGACCGGCGCGTGATTGTGGCTCTCGCCCTCGATGAGCTTCATGACGTCTCCTCTTTTGTTTATCGCCCGGCTTTACGCCGGCGTTCAGTGAAAGCGGCCGTGCTTTTGCAGCACTTCGATCTTATAGCCGTCCGGGTCTTCAACGAAGAAGAATCGTGCGAGCAACCTTCCGTCGCGCTCGAAGGCGACAATCTTGCGCGGCGCGAGCCCTTCCCGCTCGAAGCGGCCATGTTCGGCTTCGAGATCGTCGACGACAAAGGCGATGTGACCATAGCCGTCGCCGAGCGCGTAAGGCTCGGCGCGTCCTTTGTTAATGGTGAGTTCGAGCTCGAACGCGATTTCACGATTGGAGAGATAGACCAGCGTGAATTCGGGAAAGTCGAGCCGGTCGGCGACTTCAAGGCCGAACGCGGATCGGTAGAATTTCAAAGACCGCGCCTCGTCGAGCACGCGGATCATGGAATGAATCGCCTTCGCCATTATCCCGCCAGACCCTCCGAAGCTTCGTTGCCCAAACCTAACCCGCGGCGACAGGCGCGGGTGTTATCTGCTTACTACATCATGCCGCTTGCGCCTGACCGCCGCCGCGCCGCGCCCGTCCGTCCTCGACCGCGACCAGACAAATACAGCGCAGATGCGAGGTAAAATTCGCGACCTCGCCCCAGACGAGCACGACTTCGCTGTGCAGAGTCGAGATAAAGCGCGGCACCGTCATCCCCTCGCCTTCAGCGATTTGTTCGAGAATCGTCCAGAAAACCTTCTCGAGCCGCAAGCTGGTGCTCTGACCATTGAGGCGGATCGAGCGGGTTTCAAACGCGTAACTTTCCGGAGACTGGCTGGCGAACAGGTGGCACATTTTCCCTCCTCCGCCGGCGTCGCCCCGGCGTTTGCCCGCCGAGAGTGCGGCCGATTGCGTAATTCTGTCAAATAGCGCTGAGCGTGATCCCATGGGCCGCGTCAAGCCAGGCAAGGTCGGCCGAAGTCGAGGCCACGATGCGGGTGACCTGATCGGGCGAAAACGCCGCCGGCGCCGGCGCAAGGAGTCGCGCCCACAGCCCCTCGCCCGCATTGGCGCGGCGGCGGCGCTCCGTCCGTGCGCCCGAAGGCGAGACATTGCGCATGTAGGCGCCTGTCGAAACGGCGATGTCCGGCAGCACCCGCGCGGCCAGCGTCGCGACGATGTCGGCCCCTTCGCGATAGGATATTACGATCATTCGCTCGCGACCAAACACATTTGTCCAGACTTCCAACGTGTCGCGACAGCGCAGGTAAGGATTTGTCGGCTGACAAAGTTCGTCAACGAAGGCGTCGAGCGTGATCGCCCGACCCGACGCCACCGTCGTCGCATAGGCCGCGCGCGCGCGGGCAAGCGGATGGCGCACGACGACGGCGATGGATACGTCGAAACCGGCGAGGTCGGCGCCGAGCTGCGCGACGCGGCCGGCGTCGAAGCGCGACGAGAAATGTTCGGCGCTGATCAGCGTCAGGCCGGCGTCCGCCGCTTCTATTTCGTTCCTCAACGCGGAGATCGCCCCTACCCGACCCGCGCGCCACCCGGCGATCAAAAAAGTCTCGGCTTGCGCCGCGCTGAAATAGCTCGCCGCCAGCGGCGCGTGATTGAGGCGCAGAAAGCAGTCGGCATTGGCGGGATAGAGTGCGCCGCGCGCGGCCAGGGCGCGCCGGTTGTCGACGCAAAACGCCTGGAACGACGTCGTGCCGGTCTTCTCCAACCCGATATGCAGGATGAGCCGCCTCACCCCGAAACGATCCCGCCGAGATCGCCCGCGGTCTCGCCGCCCTGGCTAACATGGGCCCGTCGCAGAAAATCGCGCGAGCGCATTTCCACCAGCCGCGAGACGGTGCGGGCGAATTCGAACGCCTCCCCGCCTATCAAGCCAGGAGCCAGTCCCTCCGGTTCCGCCGCCGCCGAGGCCAGCAGTTTCACCCGTGCGTCATAGGCCGCATCGATGAAATTGATGAAACGCCTGGCCGCGTCGCGCTCGCCCGGCGCGAAGACCGGGATATGATCGATCAGGATCGTCTCGAACCGGCTCGCCAGCGCGACATAATCGCCCGCGCTCAGCGGGCGCCGGCACAGGGCGTCGAAATCGAACCGCGCCACGCCGCCGACCGACTGGGGCACGGCAATAATCCGGCCGAGCCGCACCACCGCCTCGGGCTCGCCGCGCTCCACGCCCGTCAGCCGCGCGAAGGCCGCGTCCATCGCGCAATCGGCGGCCCGGTCGGCGGGACAGTAATAGACCGGCGCGCGGGCGAGCTTTTGCAGCCGGTAATCCGTGCGCGCGTCGAGCGAGACGATCTCCATCCGCTCAGCCACGAGATCGATGAACGGCAGGAACAGCGCGCGGTTGAGGCCATCCCTGTATAAATCCGCCGGCGCGACATTCGAGGTCGCCACCACCACGACGCCGAGCGCAAACAGCGCCGAAAACAGCCGCGCCAGAATCATCGCGTCGGCGATGTCGCGCACCGCGAATTCGTCGAAGCAGAGCAGCGTCGCCTCCTGCGCCAGCGCCGCCGCGAGAGGCGCGATCGGCTCCTCGCCGACCGGCTCGCCGCGTTTCCTGGCCTGCCGCCAGGCATGGACGCGCGCGTGTACGTCGGCCATGAAGGCGTGGAAATGCGCCCGCCGCTTGGGCGGACCTTCGACGGCGGCGAAGAACAGGTCCATCAGGAACGTCTTGCCGCGCCCGACTTCGCCGTGGATGTAGAGGCCGCGCGGCGGCTCCACGGGCTTGGCGCCGAACAGACGGCCCAGCACGCCTGGCCGACCGGGCAGGCGATAGGGCGCCAGCTCGGCGGCGAGCCGGTCGAGTTTTCCGACCAGCGCCTGTTGCGCCGGGTCGGGCTCGATCGCGCCTTTGGCGACGAGTGTGGCAAAACAGTCATGGACAGTCGCGTTAAGCAATCCTAAACCCTTGTCCCAACGGCGGGCGAAAAGCCTTTAAGACAAGCCGCATATCGGGGGTTGTGGCATGAAGGCGGCCATCGCGGGCGCGTTGTGTCTTTTTGCGCTCATCGTGTCAAAGGGGTCAGCGCTCGAAGCGGGGCGGCTCGCCTTCTCCGGATTGCCGGTTACGCCGGTGGTGGTGTTCGGCGCCGATCAGCGCGCCTCGATCGAAGATTTCGCGCTACGTCGCCAACTCGACCCCGCCGCTCTGCGCCGCCGCTACGCTAGCACGGGCATCGTTCACTGTGGCAACGCGCACGGCGCGGGCCAGCTCACGCTGTCCGACGACGTCGTCACCACGGCCGCTCACGTGCTTTACGACCGCGACGGCCATCTGCGCGGCGACAGCGATCATTGCCGCTTCGTGGTCGAGGCGGAGCGCCAGGAAATCTCAATCCCGCTTCAGGTCGCCGGCGCGATTCTCGGCTCGACCGACCCCTATAACCAGAGCGCCGTGCACGATTGGGCGGCGGTCCGGCTCGCCCGGCCGCTGCACGAGGTCGATCCCTATCCGCTCAGCCCGCCGACCCGCGCGGCGCCGGTGCTGTTCGTCGCGCGCGGCGCGGTGGACTGGCGCGGCATGTCGCTGCAATCCTGTCGGCTGCGCGACGGCCTCGAAGATGGCGCGGAGGGCACGCGCGAATTTTCGTTCGATTGCGCCGCCAGCGTCGGCGCCTCGGGCGCCGGCCTGCTCGACGGCGACGGCCGCGGCCTGATGGCGATCTTCGTCGGCTTCCGCTCGGCCGCGCCCGACCGCGCGCTGCCGTTCTCACCCACCCACTACAATTTCGCCGTCACCCTCGAAGGCGCGTTCCGCCGCGCGGTGGAACGGCAGGCGGCGCTGGGGGCGACGGCGGAGGCGAGGTGACGGCCTAAGCCGCGACCGCCCACTGGTCCGGGTTCTGCGTCAGTCCGATCAGCGCCAGACCATGGGCGATCGACTCGAACTGGTCGGCGGAAGTCAGTTTCTCGTCGCCGAAACGCTGCCGGAACAGCCGTTGCACCGCCGGCACGAACGACGTGCCGCCGGTCAGGAAGACCTTGTCCACGTCGCGCGGCCCGATCCCGCTTGTCGCGAAAACCTGATCGACGGCCGCGCCGATGCGAGCCAGATCCTCGCCGATCCAGCCCTCGAAATCCGCGCGGGAAAGCGTCGCGCGGATGTCGATGCCGCCGTCGCCGAAGCGGAATTCGACGCCGTCGGACGACGAAAGCGCGACCTTGGCCGCCGACACCGCGCGATAGAGCGCAAAGCCGAGATCGTGCTCGACCAATTCGATGAAGTCGCGCAGCGGCTCCGGATCGAGCGCCGAACGCGCCAGTTCGCGCAATTCGCGCAGATCCGCGCTTCCCTTCATGAGGGCCAGTTCATGCCAGCGCGCCAGCTTGGTGTAGTAATGGTTTGGCAGCGGAAGCACCTTGCCGAACGAGCGATAGGCGCCGCCCTTGCCCAAACGCGGCGCGATCACCCGGTCGATGATGCGGTAATCGAATGTGTCCCCGGCGACGCCGACGCCGGAATGGCCGAGCGGTACGGCGCTCAGCGCGCCCGCGCGGCGGGAAAATCGGATCAGCGAGAAGTCGCTGGTGCCGCCGCCGAAATCGGCGACCAGCACGGTTGCGTCGCGCTCGAGGCGCCGCGCAAAGGAGAAAGCCGCGCCGACCGGCTCGTAGATATAGTGCGCGCCCAGGGCGCCGAGCCGGGCGAAGGCGTCGCGGTAGCGCTGCATCGCCAAAACCTCGTCCGGCGCAGCGCCTGCGAAACGCACTGGTCGGCCAATCGCCACCCGCGCGCCCGCAAGGTCGAACGATGTCCCGGCGTGGCGCGTCAGCGTACGCAGGAACGTCGCCAGCATGTCCTCGAACTGGTAGCGCTGGCCGAAAATCTGGGTCGACTGAAAATTACGGCTTGCCGCGAAAGTCTTGAACGACTGGAGGAAGCGCAGAGCGCCGCTATGCTCCTGCAGCCGTTCGAACGCCCAGGGACCTCCCTCGGCCTGCGCGGGAAGTCCCCGGCGCGACGGCTCCTGATAGAAGCACAAGGCCGAGGCATAGACGGTCAGCTTGGCCCCGCCATGTTCAAACCGCACCGTCTCCACAGCCCCATCGGCGCTGGCCAGCGCAACGACGGTGTTGCTCGTGCCGAAATCGACGCCGATCGAGACGGCGGGCAAGTCGCTCGACATGAGTGGTCCGGGTTGGCGGCGGGGGCGGCTAATTAGCGGGCGGCCAAGGCCTCGTCTAGCCCTGCGCCTTCCTTATCTCCGGCAACAGCACGCTCTTCAGCGTCTCCTGCGTCAGCGGGCCGACGAATTTGTAGGCGATCGTCCCGTCGCCCTTGACGACATAGGTCTCCGGCACGCCATAGACGCCCCAGTCTATGCCCGCGCGTCCATCCGGATCGAGCGCCACGCGGGAAAACGGGTTTCCGTCGGCGCCGAGGAAGCGGCGCACGTTCTCTTTGCTGTCCTTCTGCGCCATGCCGATCAGCCGCACCTTGCCGTCCTTCACCTCGGGCGTATTGGCGAGTTCGAGCAGCAGGGGATGCTCGAAATGGCACGGCTCGCACCACGAGCCGAACACGTTGACGACCGTCACCTTGCCGTCGCGCAGGTCCGCGTCGGCGAGCGGCGATCCGTCGAGCGTCGCCAGCTTCAGGCTCGGCGCGGGATGGCCGACCAGCGCCGACGGCAGTTTTGCCGCATCGCCCGCGTAGAGGCGCAAATAAAGCAGCGCCGCCAGCGCGAGAAACACGATCAACGGCAGAGCGGCGAACGCGCCGCGACGGCCCGCGCCCGGCGCGGCCTCGCTCATGTCGGCGCCCCGGGCTCGCGGCTTTCCAGCCGCGCGAGTCGGGCTCGCAGATCGCGGTAATCCCATAGAATCACGCCGATCATCGCCGCAATGACGACGCCCGCCACGGCGAAGGCGGCGACGATGAAGCCGAGATGGGCGATCGCGCTCATGGCGCCGTCCTTAGCACGGGCGCGGTGGAATCGCCTTGGGCGGCCGCGATCATCGTCAGCCGCGCGAGCCGACGGCGCAGAATTTCGTTGCGGATCGCCATCACATGCAGCGTCAGGAACAGAAAGGTGAAGGCGATCGCCATGATCAGCAGCGGCCACAGCAATTCCGGCGCGATGGTCGGCCCACCCATGCGGAACACCGAGGCCGGCTGGTGCAGCGTGTTCCACCAGTCGACCGAGAATTTGATGATCGGCAGATCCACCGCGCCCACCAGCGTCAGGATCGCCGCCGCGCGGGCCGCCCGACCCGGCTCCTCGATCGAGCGCCACAGCGCGATCAGCCCGAGATAGAGGATGAACAGCACCAGCACGGAAGTCAGCCGCGCGTCCCACACCCAATAGGTTCCCCACATCGGCTTGCCCCACAGGGAGCCGGTGACGAGGCAGATGAAGGTGAAGCCCGCCCCGAGCGGCGCGGCGGCCTTCTGCGCCGCATCGGCGATCGGATGGCGCCAGACCAGCGTGCCGAGCGCGGCCAGTGTCATCACGCCATAGATGAAGGTCGAAAGCCACGCCGCCGGCACGTGTAGATACATGATCTTGGCCGTCTCGCCCTGCTGGTAATCGGGCGGCGCGCGCAAGCCGAGCGTCAGCCCGACCACGAACAGGACGGCGGTCAGCCCCGCCAGCCACGGCAACAGCCGGCGCGCGACGGCGAGGAACACGGTCGGGTTGGCGAGATTGAGCATCGCCCGCATTTACCCCCGCGACGTTAAGGCGGCAATAAGCGAAACCTTGCGCGCGACGGAGCGGCGCGCGACAAAGCGTCAAGGGAGACGCTCATGTTCAGCGACGGCCTGTTTCGCGGCAAACGCATTCTCGTCACCGGCGGCGGCACCGGGCTCGGCCGGGCGATGGCGGAGGGGTTTCTTGCGCTGGGCGCCGAAGTCTTCATCTGCGGTCGGCGCAAGTCCGTGTGCGACGATACCGCCGCCGAGTTGATGCGCGCGCACGGCGGCACGGTGAGCGCCTATGGCGTCGATATCCGTGATGCGGGCGCGGTCGACGCCATGGTCGAGGATATCTTCCGCACCGGCCCGCTGACCGGCCTCGTCAACAACGCGGCCGGCAATTTCATCTCGCGCACGGAAGATCTTTCCCCGCGCGGCTTCGACGCCATCGCCAATATCGTCATGCACGGCACGTTCTATGTGACGCAGGCGGTGGGCAAGCGCTGGATCGAGGCCGGCGTACCCGGCAGCGTCGTGTCGATCATCGTCACCTGGGTGCGCAACGGCGGCCCGTTCGTTGTGCCCTCCGCCATGAGCAAATCGGCGGTGCAGGCGATGACGACCTCGCTCGCCTCCGAATGGGGCCGCTACGGCATCCGCCTCAACGCGATCGCGCCGGGCGAAATCCCGACCGAGGGCATGAGCAAGCGCCTCAACCCCGGCGAACAACCCGGCGCCCGCACCGCCGCCGCCAACCCGATGGGCCGCTGCGGATCGCTGGAGGAATTGCAGAACCTCGCCACGTTCTTGCTTAGCGACGGCTGCCGCTGGCTGACCGGCGAGACGATCGCGATGGACGGCGCGCAAGCGCTCGCCACGGGCGGCAATTTCTACGAACTTCGCAAATGGGGCGACGCCGAATGGGACGCCGCGCGCGACGCGATCAAGGCGCAGAACGAGAAGGACCGGGCGGCGAGGGGGTGAGGGCCGACCGCGACGGCGGTGGACGGCTTGGATCGCAACAAGTTCCGATTGGCGTAATCTCGCTAGCCGACTGGCCGCTCGTCGGCGATGGTCTTGCCGTCGTTCGGCAACGCGCCGGGCGCGACGAACTCGACCCGTCCGCGCAATTTCGTCGTCGCCTGCAAGGTCGCCGCGACCGCCTCGGCGAGCGCCGCCGAGGGTTTTGCGGTTTCCGCCAGCAGGGTCATGGAATCCTGCTCGCCCTCGCGCCGCAACACCAGCCGGACGCCGCGCAGTTCGGGGTGGCGACGCGCCGTCTCCACGATCGCGGAGGGGGGAACGAACATGCCCTTGACCTTGGTCGTCTGGTCGGCGCGGCCCATCCAGCCGCGAATGCGGCCTTCGGCGGTATAAGCGGAGAGGTCGCCGGTGGCGAGCCGCAGCAGCGGGAAGCCGCCGCGCAGGGCCGTGACGACGATCTCGCCGACCTGACCTTGAGGCAGCGGATCGCCGGAGCCCGGCCGCACGATCTCCAGCACGATGTCTTCGGCGACCTTCAGGCCCGGTTCGAGCGCGCCGTCCGGCCCGTCGGTCTCATAGGCGACGATCCCGAGTTCGGCGGTGGCGAAAGCCTGCCGCGTCTTGACGCCTCGCGCCTCCATTTCCGCGCGCAGAGACGCTGGCAGCGCGCCGCCGGAAACGAAGGCTTTGCGGATCGAGGTCAGCCCGTCGGCCTTGTCGAGCAGGATCTTCAGGAAATCCGGCGGGCCGGCATAGGCGGTCGGCCTGAGATGGGCGATGGCGGCGAGCGTCTGCTCGGTGTTGCCCGGCCCAGCGGGAATCACCGCGCAGCCGAGCGCCTGCGCCCCGCTCTCCATCATGAAAGCGCCCGGCGTCAGATGATAGGAGAAGCAGTTCAACACCACATCATGCGCCGTAAAGCCCGCGGCGGCGAAGGCGGCTTTCGCGCCGAAAGGGTCGGACCCCTGATCCTCGCCCTCGAAGATCGGCCCCGGCGACATGAACAGGCGGCGGAACCCGCGCGTCGTCGCGGCGATCCCAGCGAAGGGCGGATCGTCGCGCTGAAGCTGCGACAGATCAGATTTTCGCAACAGCGGGATGCGGGCGAGATCGGCGGGGCTTTCCAGCGCCACGCCGTCGAGTTGGCGAGCGAGTTGCGGCGAATGGGCGGCAAGCTCGGCGAGACGGTCGCGCAATTGAGCGAAATCTTTCATGGTCAGGCAAGCCAGCGTTTGCGGCGGCGGTAGCTTTTCACATCCCTGAACGAGCGCCGCTCCGCCCCGGCGACGCCGAGGTAAAATTCGCGCACGTCCTCATTGTCCCGCAGGGCCGCGGCCTCGCCGTCGAGCACGACGCGGCCGTTTTCGAGGATATAGCCGAATTCGGCGTAGCGCAGCGCCAGATTGGTGTTCTGCTCGGCGAGCAGGAACGACACCTTTTCGCGCGCGTTGAGGTCGCGCACGATCTCGAAAATCTCCTCCACCACTTGCGGCGCGAGGCCCATCGACGGCTCGTCGAGCAGCACCAGCGAGGGCTTGGCCATCATCGCGCGGCCGATCGCGCACATCTGCTGCTCGCCGCCCGAGACATAGCCGGCGAGCGACGTGCGCCGCTGTTTCAAGCGCGGGAAATAGGTGTAGATCGCTTGCAGATCGCAGCCGATGGCGGCGCGGCCGTCGCGGCGGGTGAAGGCCCCGGTGAGCAGGTTTTCCTCGATGGTGAGATGGCCGAAGCAATGGCGGCCCTCCATCACCTGAATGGCGCCCCGGCGCACGAGCTCATTCGGCGTCGCGCGGTCGACCCGCTCGCCCTTGAAGCGGATCTCGCCTTTCGTCACTTCGCCGCGCTCGGCGCGTAAGAGGTTCGATATCGCCTTGAGCGTGGTGGTCTTGCCGGCGCCGTTGGCGCCAAGCAGCGCGACAACGCCACCCTGGCGGACATGCAGCGACACGCCCTTCAGGACCAGCGCGACGCTGTTGTAAACCACTTCGATATTGGCGACGTCGAGGATCGGGTCCGCCACGCTGTCCTCCCATTTCGCGGGAGGTTAGCGGGATGCGGGGCTGATGTAACCTCCCCTTTAGGCGAAAGCGTCAGTGCAACGTGCTGGCCCGCTCGGCGGCGGGCTCCGTCGTCGGCGGAGAGGGAAGACTCTCGGCCCGCTCTCGCAATTCCTTCAGCACCGGCTCGACGAGGTTGTGCGCGAGCGCGACGCCGGCCGCGTGATCCTGCGCCGAAACGCCATCGACATGCGCGAACAGTTTCGCGCGGATGCAACGCTCGATGAGGTCTATATCTTCGCGATATCTGCCCACCGTGAGTTCGGCGCCGAGCAGATTGACCAGTTTCAGCAGCGAAGCGATCGTGACGACAGTGGCGGGGTTTTCCGATTGAATTGGCATCGGCGTCTCCTTCGACATTCAATCTATAGATTTGATATACTAATGTCAAGCGTGTTCGCCCCGCTCCCCCGCCCGGGTTCGATCCATCTCCCGCAGCGCCGCGCGCAGCACATCGCGCACGCCGGCGCCGGAGACGCCGGAGATCTCCATCGGCGGGCGGCGCTTCTCGTCATCCGCCAGTGGCGGGCCATAGCTGCGCATCGCCCGCTTCAGTCGCTCGCGCTGCTGTTTCAGCATCTCCGGATCGACCGCGTCGACCTTCGACAGGGCGACGATCTCGGCCTTCTCAGCCAGGCCCTCGCCATAGGCCTCCAACTCGCGGCGCACGGTGCGATAGGCCGAGCCCGCATGGTCGCCGGTGGCGTCGACCAGATGCAGGATCGCGCCGCAGCGCTCGACATGGCCCAGGAATCGGTCGCCCAGGCCGTGGCCTTCATGCGCGCCCTCGATCAGGCCGGGGATGTCGGCCAACACGAAATCGCGGTCGTCGATCTTCACGACGCCGAGGCCGGGGTGGAGCGTGGTGAAGGGATAATCGGCGATTTTCGGCTTGGCGGCGGAGACGGCGGCGAGCAGCGTCGATTTGCCCGCGTTGGGCAGGCCGACCAAACCGACGTCGGCGATCAGTTTGAGCCGCAGCACGATCGTCTTTTCGATGCCGGGCTGGCCGGGATTGGCGCGGCGCGGCGCGCGGTTGGTCGAGGTGGCGAAATAGGCGTTGCCGAACCCGCCGTTGCCGCCCTTGGCGACGACGACGCGCTCGCCGGGTTGCGTGAGATCGGCGATCAGGTCGCCGGTCTCCTCGTCGAACACCTGGGTGCCCTGCGGCACTTTCATCAAGGCGTCGTCGCCGCGCCCGCCGGCGCGGTTGCGTCCCATGCCGTGCATGCCGATCTTGGCTTTGAAGTGCTGCTGATAGCGAAAGTCGATCAGCGTGTTGAGGCCGTCGGCGCATTCCACCACGACATCGCCGCCGCGCCCGCCGTCGCCCCCGTCGGGGCCGCCGAACTCGATGAACTTCTCGCGCCGGAACGAGACGCTGCCCGCCCCGCCGTCGCCGGAGCGGATATAGACGCGAGCCTGATCCAGAAATTTCATCGCGCCGTCTCCAGCGAAGCGGCCTCGCGGCGCGCCGTCCAAGTGTTGCGCGGCAAAGCGTAGGTGTCGCACTCGACCATCGCCCCGCGCGCCGGCGCGCCGCGCAGGCCGCGCCTGACACGCAGGAAGCCAATCTTCTCCAGAACACGGCCGGAAGCCGGGTTCTCGATCCTGACGCTCGCCTCGATCTCGACCACGGGCGAGAGCGCAAAGGCCGTGTCCACGATCGCGAGGCTCGCCTCCGTCGCATAACCGCGGCCCCAGGCCTCCGGCGCGAGCGCATAGCCAAGCGCGAGGCGGTCGGTTCCACGCCGCTCCAGGCTGATCGCGCCGAGGACGCGGGCAGGGGCGCCGAGCAGCGCGATCACCAGCGCCAGATCGCGGCCGAGCGTGTTGGCCTCGCGCGAGGCGAAGACGAAGCGTTCGGCGCTGCCCTTAGGGTATGGATGCGGAATTCGCGCGGTGTAGCACGCCACCTCCCATCTCGCGCAATAGCGCTCGATGGCGGGCGCGTCGCTGAGGCGCGGCCAGCGCAGCCACAACCGTCTCGTCTCCAGGCGGAACACGTCGTCTCTGGCGATATCGGGAAACATGACCGCTCCGGTCGTCAGCCCAAACGAGAAGGGGATGCGCGCTGCATCCCCTTAACGTAGGCCGGGGCCTACCGGACGGCGTCGGGAAGTCTGGCTTCCGTTGCTCTCTCGGAAAAAAATCCGAGACCATCCGCGGGGATTGGCGCCGCGGCGGGTCTCGTCGTTCCCGCCGCTATTCCGCCGCCAGGGGGGCGACAACCGATACATATTGCCGGGTGGATTTCTGCTCGAACAGCACCTGTCCCGGCGAGGTGGCGAACAGCGTATGATCTACGCCCATCCCGACATTGCGCCCCGCGTGAAATTTCGTGCCACGCTGGCGCACGATAATATTGCCCGAGATGACATGCTCGCCGCCGAATTTCTTCACGCCGAGGCGACGGCCGTCGGAATCGCGCCCGTTGCGCGAAGAGCCGCCCGCTTTCTTGTGAGCCATAGTCTAATCTCCAAAGGGTCGCGCCGACCCTCTCGGGCTAAGGCGCCTATATACCAGAAATTTCCCGTCGACGGAAGGATTACGCTGCGGCGGCCGCTTCCGTGGGGGCCGAACGCTTGCCGTCGGCGCCGACGATTTCGACGATGCGGACGATCGTCAGATCCTGCTTGTGGCCGCGCTTGCGCTTGGAATTCTTGCGACGGCGCTTCTTGAAGGCGTAAACCTTGGGGCCGCGCGACTGTTCGACGATTTCGCCCACGACAATGGCGCCAGCCACGAGCGGCGCTCCCACATGATGCGCATCTCCGTCGAACAGCGCGAGCACTTCGCCGAAGGTGATCTTTGCGCCCGCCTCGCCTTGCAGCAGCATGACGGTGATTTCGTCGTTGGCGGCGACCTTGTACTGCTTGCCGCCGGTCTTAATGACTGCGAACATCTTTCTATTCCCGTGTTCAGCCCCGGCTCTACACGGGAGACCCGCGCGGCCGGCTTCTTGTGCAGGTTATGCCCGGCTTCGGCACGCGGGAGCGAGCAAAGCACAGCACGCGCGGCGAGGGGCCACGCACGTTTCAGGCGGGCGGGTGCATAGAGCGCGGGGGCGATGTTGTCAATCCGGCGTCAGCGAGATTGCCGGCGTCAGCGAGATTGCCGGCGTCAGCGAGATCAGTCGCCGGGCTCCGGGTCCACCAGCCGGTGTAGCCGGTCGGCGGCGGCGCAGGCGAAGCGCAGCAACATCGCCCGCCGCGTCGCCGGCGCCAGCGCGCGGGCCGGCGCCTCGCGCAGGATAGCCGCGCCGAAGCGGTCGGCCAGGATCAAGCCCGCTTCGTCTGGCATGATCTCCGGCGGCGTCGCCGCGGAAATGGCGAAATAGAGCCGGTCGCAATGGGCGGAATATTCGCGCCATTTCCGGTCGGCGCGGAAATCGGCGATGCAGGATTTGATCTCGACGATCAGGATCGCGCCGTCAGGGCCGAGCGCGACGAGATCGGCGCGCCGTCCGTCACCCAGGCCAAGCTCGGTCACGGTCGAAAACGCCATCGCGCGCAGCATCCGTCGCGCGCCGCGCGCGATGGCGAGCGCGGCCTCGGATTGGCGGCCGTCGATCAGAGCAACATTCACCCCGCATCCTCGATCAGCATCGCCGCCCCCTTTTCCGCGATCATCAGCACCGGCGAATTGGTGTTGCCCGAAGTGATGCGCGGCATCGTCGAGGCGTCGGCGATTCGCAAGCCGGCCAAGCCTCGCACACGCAGGCGGCCATCGACAACGGCCGTAGCGTCCTCCGCGCGTCCCATCCGGCAGGTGCCGACGGGGTGGAAAATCGTCGTGCCGATGTCGCCGGCCGCCGCGATCAGCTCCGCCTCGCTCGCCTTGTCCGCCCCCGGCAGGTGCTCGACCGGGCGATAACGCGCCAGCGCCGGCGCGGCGGCGATGCGGCGGGCGAGTCGGATCGAATCGACGGCGACGCGCCGATCCTCGTCCTCGCTGAGATAGTTTGGCTGGATGATCGGCGGCGTGAGCGGGTCGGCGCTGGCGGCGTGGATCGAGCCGCGGCTGGCGGGTCGCAGATTGCAGACGCTGAGCGTGATGGCGGGGAAATCGTGCAGCGGATCGCCAAATTTGGGCAGCGACAGGGGCTGCACGTGGAACTCCACATTCGCGGTCTCGTAGTCGGGCGAGGATTTGGCGAAAATGCCGAGCTGCGAGGGCGCCATAGTCAGCGGTCCGCGCCGGTTGAAGGCGTAGTCGAGGCCCATCAGCGCGCGCTTGAAGAGCGACTGGAACTCGACATTGAGCGTCTTGGCGCCGGCGATGCGGAAGATGGTGCGAAGCTGCAAGTGATCCTGCAGGTTTTCGCCCACGCCCGGCAGCGCGTGCAAGGTCGGCACGCCGATTTTGGCCAATGTTTCAGGCCGGCCGACGCCGGAGATTTCCAGCAGTTGCGGCGTGCCGACAGCGCCCGCCGTCAGCACGATCTCGCGCGCGCTTGCGGCTACCACCCGACCCTGCGTCAGATATTCGACGCCGGTCGCGCGCGCGCCCTCCAACAGAATTCGCCGCGCATGGGCGCCGGTGACGAGCCGCAGGTTGGGGCGGTTCAGCGCCGGCTTGAGGAAGGCTTTGGCCGCGCTGACGCGCAAGCCGCGACGCTGGTTGACCTCGAAATAGTCGGAGCCCTCGTTGTCGCCCTGATTGAAGTCGGAGATTTTCGGGATGCCGACCTCCGCCGCCGCATCGCGCACGGCGTCGAGAATGTCCCAGGCGATGCGCGGCCGCTCAACCCGCCATTCGCCGCCCGCGCCGTGCTGCGGCTTCACGCCGGCCCAATGGTCCTCGTGGCGCAGAAAGTAAGGCAGCACGTCGTCCCAGCCCCAGCCTTCCAGCCCCAACTGGCGCCAGCCGTCATAGTCGCGCGCCTGTCCGCGCATATAGATCATGCCGTTGATGGCGGAGCATCCGCCAATCACGCGGCCTCGGGGGTAAGCGATGTCGCGGCCATTGAGGCCGGGCTCGGGCGCGGTGCGGAAAAGCCAGTCCGAGCGCTTGTTCCCGATGGCGTAGAGATAGCCGACGGGAATATGCAGCCAGATCCAGTTGTCGCGCCCGCCCGCCTCCAGCAGCAGCACTTTGTTGCGGGGATTGCCGCTGAGCCGGTTGGCCATCAGGCAACCCGCCGAGCCCGCGCCGACGACGATATAATCGTAACTGTCCATCACGCCTCGACCGCCCAGCAGGCGACGTCGCGCCCGCGTTTCAACGCCAGCGCCGGCGTCTCGCGCCGGCAAATTTCCATCGCCAGCGGGCAGCGCGGATGAAAGGCGCAACCGCGTGGCGGGTCGATCGGCGACGGCGGCTCGCCCACCAGCGGCGCGCGCAGTCGCAGCGCGCCTGGATCGGCGACCGGCGTCGCCGCCATCAGCGCCCGCGTATAGGGGTGCAGCGGAGAATCGAACAGCGTCGCTTTCGGCCCGATCTCAACCACCGAGCCAAGATAGATCACCATCACCTCGTCGGCGATATGACGCACCACCGAGAGGTCGTGGCTGACGAAGACATAGGCGAGCTTCAACGCCTCCTGTAGCTCCACGATCAGGTTGAGCACCTGCGCGCGGATCGAAATGTCGAGCGCCGACACCGGCTCGTCGAGCACGAGGATCTTTGGGCGCAGCATCAGCGCGCGGGCGATGGCGATGCGCTGGCGCTGGCCGCCCGAGAACATGTGGGGGTAGCGGTGATAAAGCTCCGCGCGCAGCCCGACGGCGCGCATCATGTCGAGCGCGGCCTCGCGCCGCGCCGTCGCCGACAGATCGGTGTTGACGAGCAGCGGCTCCTCCAGCGCGCGGCCAATCTTCTGGCGCGGGTTGAGTGAACCGTACGGGTTCTGGAACACGATCTGCACGTCGCGGCGCAGTTGCCGCCGCCGCGCGGCATCGGCGTGCGCGACGTCCTCGCCCCCGATCCGCAGCTCGCCCCGCGTCGGCGGCTCGATCAGCGTCAGCAGCCGCGCCAGCGTCGATTTGCCGGAGCCGGATTCGCCGACCACCGCCAGCGTGCGGCCGGCCTCCAGCGCGAACGAGACGTTCTGCAACGCCTTCAGCGTCGCGTGGGGGCGAAACAGCCCGCGCGCGATAGGGTATTCGCGGCTTAAAGCCCGCGCTTCCAGCACCGGGCTCATACGAAGCGGTCCGCGTTGGTCAGCGGAGCCAGACAGCGCGCGCGGCCCAGCGCCTCCGAGGCCGGCGGCGGCGGGGCGGCGCGGCAGGCGGAGAAAGCGAACTCGCAGCGCGGGCTGAACAGGCAGCCGCTCGGCCGGTCGAACTGGCCGGGCACGACGCCGGGAATGGCCGGCAATCGCCGCTGCGTCGCGCGCTCGGGGAGAGCGGCCAGCAGTGCGGCGGTGTAGGGGTGATGGGGATCGCGGAACAAAGCCCGCGTCGTGTTGGTCTCCACTTGCTGGCCGGCATATTGCACGATCACGCGGTCGGCCGTCTCGGCCACCACGCCCATGTCGTGCGTGATCAGCACCAGCGCCATGCCATTGCGCTGTTTGAGATCGAGCAACAGGTCGAGGATCTGCGCCTGCATGGTGACATCGAGCGCGGTGGTCGGCTCGTCGGCAATAAGAAGTTTCGGCTTGCAGGCGAGCGCCATGGCGATCATCACGCGCTGGCTCATGCCGCCGGAGAGCTGGTGCGGGAAGGCGTGGACGCGACGCTCGGGATCGGGAATGCCGACTTCGCGCAATAGCGCCACCACGCGCTGCTTGCGCGCCGAACGCGACAGGCCAAGATGCGACTTCAGCGCCTCGCCGATCTGGAAGCCGACCGTGAAACAGGGGTTGAGCGACGACATCGGCTCCTGAAAGATCATCGCCATATCGCGCCCGGCGATCGCGCGCCGGTCCTTCGCGCTCATCGTCAGGAGATCGTGGCCGTCGAAGCGCATGAGATCGGCGCTGACTTCGGCCGTGGCCGGCAACAGCCCCATCACCGCCAGCATCGCCACCGATTTGCCCGAGCCGGATTCGCCGACGATGGCGAGCGACTCGTCGCGGTCGACGCCCACATCGACGCCGTCCACCGCCGTGAACGCGCCGTGGCGGGTGGGGAAGCGCACCGTGAGATTACGGATTTCGAGCAGCGGCATCATCCCCTCCGCATCTTCGGGTCGAGCGCGTCGCGCAGGCCATCGCCGGTCAGGTTGATCGCCACCACGGTGACGAGGATGGCCAGGCCCGGCAGCGTGACGATCCAGGGATCGGAGCGGATGAATTCGCGCGCATCGGCCAGCATCGCGCCCCATTCCGGCGTCGGCGGTTGCGCGCCCAGCCCGAGAAAGCCCAAGCCCGCCGCTTCGAGGATTGCGTCGGAGACGCCGAGCGCGGCCTGCACGATCAGCGGCGCGAGACAGTTCGGCAGTACGGTCGACAGCGCCAATCGCAGCGGCCGCACACCCGCGACGCGTGCCGCCGTCACATAATCCCGCGTCAATTCGCCCAACGCCGCGGCGCGCGCGACGCGCACGTAGCGCGGCAGGCCGACCAGCGTGACGGCGACGATGGTGTTGGTCAGGCTCGGCCCCAGAATCGCGACGATGACGACGGCGAGCACTAGGCTTGGCGTCGCCATGATAACGTCCATCAGCCGCGTGATGACGACATCCACCAGCGACCCCGCCATCGCCGCGAGCAATCCCAGCGCGACGCCGATCAGAAACGCGAACGCCATTACCGACACGCCGATGAACAACGAAATGCGCGCGCCGAAGATCAGGCGCGACAGCGTATCGCGCCCGTCGCCGTCGGTCCCCAGCGGAAACGCCCAAGTCCCCCCCGCCCAGACCGGCTTGGCGCGCACGAATTCGCGGAATTGCTCGCTGGGGGCGTGCGGCGCGATCAGGTCGGCGAATAGCGCCGCCAGCACGATCAGGGCGAGAACGCCAAGGCCGATCGTCGCGCCGCGATTCTCGCGGAAGGCGGCGACGAAAGCGGCGAAGGGCGAGGGCTGGGCAAGGACATGCTCGTCAGCCAGCGCAACGTCAGCGGGCATGGCTAATTCTCGGGTTGATGAGGCCGTAGAGGAGATCGACCGCGAGATTGACGAGAATGACGACTGTCGAGACCAGCAGAACGCCGCCTTGCAGCGCGGGATAGTCGCGGCGGAAGATCGACTGGATCAACCAGGAGCCGACGCCCGGCCAGGAGAAAATATTCTCCGTCAGCACCGCGCCCGCCATCAGCCCGGAGACCGACAGGCCGATCACCGTGACGACCGGCAACAACGCATTGCGCAGCGCATGGACGCCGACGACGCGGAACGGCGACAGCCCCTTCGCGCGGGCGGTTCGCACATAATCCTCGCTCAGCACTTCGAGCATGGAGGAGCGCGTCATGCGCGCGATCACGCCGAGCGGCACGGTGCCGAGCACAATAGCCGGCAGGATCAGATGCCGGACCGCATCCCACACCGCGCCCGGTTGATCCGACAGCGCCGCGTCGATCAGCATGAATCCGGTGGGTTGGTCGAAACTGTAGTTGATGAGATCGATGCGGCCGGAGACGGGCGTGATCCCCAGCGTCACCGAGAAAAACATGATCAGCACCAGACCCCACCAGAAGATCGGCATCGAATAGCCGAACAGCGAGATCGTCATCAGCGTCTGATCGAACACGCCGCCGCGCCGCACGGCCGCGATCGTCCCCGCCGGCACGCCAATTATCACCGCAAAAGCAATAGCGAAGAACGATAGCTCCAGCGTCGCGGGAAACAGGGTGAAGAACTCCATCAGCACTTTCTGCTGCGTGGCGAGCGAGACGCCGAAATCGCCCCGCGCGATCTGGCCGACATAGTCGAGGAATTGCCGCCACACCGGTTGGTCGAACCCGAGTTGATGACGCAGCATCGCCAGCCGCTCCGGCGACACGCCGCGCTCGCCCATCCGCACCTCGACCGGATCGCCCGGCACGAGCCGGATCGCCACGAAGGTGAGGAACATCAGGGCGAGAAACGTCGGGATCGTCAGCGCGACGCGGCGGGCGAGATAGGTCAGCATAGGACCAATGCCGTCAAGGCGGAGCTGCCGTCTTTGCGAGCCCCGGGAAACGCGAAGCGCTTCCCTTGGCGAAGCAATCCATCTCTGAGCGATCGAGGGTTCACATCAAAGCGCGCGATCGGCGCAAACGTGGATTGCTTCGCTTCGCTCGCAATGACGATCCTTGTCATCTTCGACGAAACAAACAACGCGGCCTGTCGACGGCGTGAATGGCCGAGACGGGCCCGGCCATGACGGATGGCGCCGCGCGAACCCAACGTTCTCACTTCAGATCGACGCCCTCGAAGATATGGGTGCCGAGCGGGCTTTGTTTGTAGCCCTCGACATTGGCGCGCATGGCCTCATAGACGGTGGAGTGGACGAGCAGCAGTTCGGGCGCCTCGTCGTGTTCGATCTCCTGCATCCGCTTGTAGAGCTTGGCCCGCTCGGCCTGATCGGAAGCCACGCGGGCCTTGACGAGCAGGTCGTCGAACTCGGCGTTGCACCATTTCGTCGCGTTGCTGTTGCCGGGCTTGCCGCCTTGACAGCCGCGCAGGAAGAAGAAATTGTCGGGATCGCCGTTGTCGCCGGTCCAACCATATTGCGCTGTGATCGGATCGCCATTGGCGATGCGCTTGCGATACTCGCCCCATTCGTAGGTTTGCAATTTCGCGTTGACGCCGATCCTGACGAGATCGGCCTGCATCATCTCGCCGATGCGCTTGCCGTTCGGGTTGTAGGGCCGCGACACCGGCATGTACCAGAGGTCGATGTCGAGCGGCGCTTTCACGCCGGCGGCGGCCAGCATTTGCTTGGCTTTCTCGACGTCGTAGGGAATTTGCGGGATCTGATCGTTGAACGCCCACATGGTGCGCGGAATCAAAGTCGAGGCCTTTTCCGCCGCGCCGAGATAGACGTCCTTGACGATCGCGTCGCGATCGATCGCCATCGCGAGCGCCTGCCTGACCTCTTTTTTGTCGAATGGGGCCTTGAGCGCGTTGAACGCCCAATAGGCGACGTTGAGGCCCGACAGGTTGACCACCTTCAGCGATGGATCCATTTGCATCTCGGCGAGATCGGCGGGCCGGGGATAGGCGTTGACGTGGCACTCGCCGGCCTTCAACTTGGCGTAGCGCGCGGTAGCGTCCGGCGTGATGGCGTAAACGAGATCGTCAACCAACGCCCTCTCGCCGTAATAGTCGGGGTTTTTCTTGAAGCGGATCACCGCGTCCTTTTGATAGGACACGAACGAGAACGCGCCGGTGCCGATCGGCGTTTGATCGAGTTGCTCGGGTTTGCCCTTCTTCAGGAGATAATCGGCGTATTCGGCCGAGGAGATCGCGGCAAAATCCATCGCCAGATTGGCGAGAATCGCGACATTGGGCGATTTCAGATGAAACACGATTGTGTAGTCGTCTTTTTTCTCAATCGTATCGAGCAGCGCGGGCATGTCCATATCGTTGAAATAATCGTATTTTCCACCCGACACCTTGTAATAGGGGTTGTCCTGTTTCCACTGCCGGTTGAACGAGAACAGAACGTCGTCGGCGTTGAACTCGCGCGTCGGCTTGAACTCCTTGTTGGAGTGGAACTTAACGCCCTTGCGCAGATGAAACGTGATCGTCTTGCCGCCGTCGGCCAGCTCCCAGAATTCCGCCAGACCGGGCTCGACTTCGGTCGTGCCGCGCTTGAACTCGGTCAGCCGGTTGTACACGGGCCGCGCGGCGTCGAACGAGGTGCCGGTGGTGTTGATCGCCGGCTGAAAATTCTCCGGGCTGCCCTCGGAGCAATAGACCAGCGTTTTCGCGCTTGCCGCGCTCGCCAGCGCCGCGCAAAGCCCCAGCCCCAACCATAACGATTTCATGGCGATTTCCCTCGACGCGAGTCCGGGGGGTGAGCAAAGCGCGTTTTCCGCGCTGGCGCAACCGCGGCTTAAGCGCCTTTCGCCCGCGACTTCGCCGCCGTCTTTTTTGGCGCTTTTTTGCTCGCAGGCTTGGGTTTGGCCGCCGCCTTCTTCGGCGCCGCCGCCTTCTTCGCAGCGGGCGCACTCCGCGCGGGCTTGGCGGGCTTGCCCTCGCGCTCGGCGATCAGTTCGACCGCGTCGACCAGGGTGAGCGTATCCGGCGACATCGACTTCGGGATGGTGGCGTTGACCTTGCCCCATTTGACATAGGGACCGAACTTGCCGGCGAGAACGTTGATGGCGCCGCCTTCCGGGTGGTCTCCGATGAGCCGCCCGCCCGGCACCACGCCCGCCGCCTTCGCCTTCAGCGCCTCCAGCGCCTGCTCCAGCGTCAGATCGTCGGGATTGGTCCCCTTCGCCAGCGTGGCGTTGATCTTGCCGTGATTGACGTAAGCGCCGAAGCGCCCCGATTTGACCGAAACGGCGCCGCCCTCGGGGTGGTCGCCGATCACGCGACCCGCGCCGCCGCCGAAGCGCGAACTCGCGCCGCTCTCCTTGGCGACGATCAGGTCGATGGCGCGATTGCCGCCGATCTCCAGCACGTCGTCGTCCTTCGACAGGCTCGCATAGACCTTGCCGTGCTGCACGTAAGGCCCGAACCGGCCCATATTGGCGACGATCGGTTCGCCGGAGGTGGGATGGCGCGCCACCTCGCGCGGCAGCGCCAGCAGTTTCAGCGCCTTCTCCAGCGTCACGTCGTCGGGGCTCAGGCCCTTCGGCAACGAGGCGCGTTTCGGCTTCTCGCCCTCGCCCCGTTGCACATATTCGCCGAACCGGCCATTGCGCAGCGTCACCATGTCGCCGGTCTCGGGATCGGTCCCAAGTTCGCGCACTCCCGGCGATTCCGTGTCGCCGTTCGGCGACAGCACGCGGGTGTAATTGCACTCGGGATAGTTCGAGCAACCGATGAAGGCGCCGAACTTGCCGAGCTTCAGCGACAATCGCCCGCCGCCGCAGGTGGGACAGGAGCGCGGATCGCCGCCTTCGGCGCGGGCGGGAAAGATATGCGGCCCCAGCAGCTCGTTGAGGCTGTCGAGCACCTGGGTCGTGCGCAGATCCTTGATCTCGATGAGCGAAGCGGAGAAATCGCGCCAGAAGTCGCGCAGCACGTCTTTCCACTCGATCTCGCTGTTGGAGACCTTGTCCAGCCGCTCTTCGAGATCGGCGGTGAAGTCGTACTCAACGTATTTGCCGAAGAACGCTTCGAGAAAGGCGGTCACCAGCCGCCCCTTGTCCTCCGGCACCAGCCGCTTCTTCTCGATCCGCACATATTCGCGGTCGCGCAGCACCGCCAGCGTCGAGGCGTAGGTCGAGGGCCGGCCGATGCCTAACTCCTCCATCCGCTTGATCAGCGAGGATTCGGAGAAGCGCGGCGGCGGCTCGGTGAAATGCTGCGTCGTCTCGATCCGGTCCTTTTTCAGCGGATCGCCCGTTTTCATCGCCGGAAGGCGCGCGGAATCCTCGTCCTCCTCGTCGTCGCGCCCCTCCTGGTAGAGCGCGAGGAAGCCGGGGAATCGCACGACCTGGCCGGTGGCGCGGAATTCCAGTTTGCGCCCGCCCGCGTCGGCCAGAATCTCGACCGTGGTGCGCTCGAGCTCCGCGCTCTCCATCTGGCAGGCGACGGTGCGGTTCCAGATCAGCTCGTAGAGTTTCGCCTGTTCGGGTTCGAGATGGCGGGCGACGTCCTTGGGCCGGCGCGTCACGTCGGTCGGGCGGATCGCCTCGTGCGCTTCCTGCGCGTTCTTCGCCTTGGCCTGATATTTTCGCGGGGCCGCAGGCACGTATTTGTCGCCGAACTCCTTGCCGATCATCTGGCGCGTCGCGGTCACCGCCTCGGGCGCGAGATCGACGCCGTCGGTTCGCATATAAGTAATGAGGCCGACCGGCCCCTCGCCGATGTCGATGCCCTCATATAGCCGCTGCGCGATCTGCATCGTGCGCGCCGGGGCGAGCCCGTATTTGCGCGAGGCCTCCTGCTGCAACGTGGACGTCGTGAACGGGGGCTGCGGATGACGTTTGACCGGCTTGGCCTCGACAGAGACGACGGAAAAGCGCGCCTGCGCCAAAGCGGCCTCGAAGGCGCGCGCCTCCGCGCCCGAGCCGACGTCGAGCCGGCCGATCTTGCGGCCGTCCGCGCCGACCAGCCGGGCCGTGAAAGCGGCATGAGCCGGGGTCTGCAGATGCGCGATCAGCGACCAATATTCACGCGCGACGAATTTCTCGATCTCCAGCTCGCGGTCGCACACGATCCGCAACGCCACCGATTGCACCCGGCCCGCCGAGCGCGAGCCCGGCAATTTGCGCCACAGCACCGGCGACAGGTTGAAGCCGACGAGATAATCGAGCGCGCGGCGGGCGAGATAGGCGTCGACCAACGCCTGATCGATTTCGCGCGGAGAGCGCATCGCCGCCTGCACGGCTTCCTTGGTGACGGCGTTGAACACGACGCGCTCGACCGGCGTGTCGCCAAGCAGCTTTTTCTTCTTGAGAATCTCGTGAATATGCCACGAGATCGCCTCGCCCTCGCGATCCGGGTCGGTGGCGAGAATGACGCGGTCGGCGTTTTTCACGGCGAGGCCGATGTCGGCAAGTCGTTTGGCTGACTTGGGGTCGACTTCCCATCGCATGGCGAAATCGTTGTCGGGATCGACCGAGCCGTCCTTGGCCTCGAGATCGCGCACATGCCCGAATGAGGCGTAAACGTCGTAATCCTTGCCCAGATATTTATTGATCGTCTTCGCCTTGGCCGGCGATTCGACAATGACAACTTTCATGCCAGCCCATCCCCTTGCGACCGGCGCATATGGGCCATACTGGCCAGAATCACAAGCTGGCCTTTTGAACGGAACAGTAGTGTGGAAATTCGCGGCGGTTGATTCCATCGGGAGACGCGCTCAAAAGGGCGGCGGAACGCGCCCGGAGCCCGACATGAACGCACGCCTGCACGCCGCGATGGCGAAATTGCCGCTGGTGGCGATTCTGCGTGGGATCAAACCGGACGAGGCGGCCGACGTCGCCGAGGCGCTGTGGGAACAAGATTTCGACTTTATCGAAATCCCGCTCAATTCGCCCGATCCGCTGACCAGCATCGCCGCCATACGACGCCTGGCTCCGGCGCGCGTGTTCGTCGGGGCCGGCACGGTGCTGAGCGTGGCGCAGGTCGAGGCGGTCGCCAAGGCCGGCGGAGACCTGATCGTGACGCCGAACACGAATGCTCTGGTGATCGCCCGCGCCAAGGCGCTCGGCCTCGTCTGCCTGCCGGGCGCCGCCACACCAAGCGAAGCCTTTGCGGCGCTCGCCGCCGGGGCGGATGGGGTGAAGGCGTTCCCGGCCGAGATGATCGGCCCCGCCGTGGTCAAGGCCTGGGCCGCCGTGCTGCCGAGCGGCGCGCCGATCCTGCCGGTGGGCGGCATAACGCCTGACACTATGGAGCCTTACGTGAAAGCCGGGGCGGCGGGTTTTGGCCTCGGCTCGGCGCTCTACAAGCCGGGCGATGATTCCGCTGCGGTGCGGGCCAAGGCGGCAGCGTTTCGTGCGGCTTGGGGACGGCTGCGCGACTAGGGAGGCATGAGTGACCCACCCCATCGTCGATCTGATCGGCCCCCTGTCCGACGTCAGCCGCCAGCGCCTCGAAGAGCTATGCGCTGAGAGCCCGGTTCCCCCCGATCGAACCGCCCGCAATTTGCAGATCGTGGGCGTCGACGATGTCGGCTTCGCACAGAACGTCGTTCTCAATCCCGCCGATCTCGGGCTGCGCGACAGCCTAAAGAGCGGCTTTGTCGAATTCCCGGACGCCATCGTCACGCCGCTGGGTTTTGTCGTGACGGGCGATCATCTCCTCTTCAATTCGCAAATCCTGCCCAGTGGCTGGATGCGCGGCGGGTCCGGGGGCGCGCCCGAATTGATCCGCCGCATTTTCGAGCGCAATTTCATCCACAAGCTCGACATCTGGCGCGATACCTGCCTGCTTTCGACGCCGGGCGAGATGGAGGAAATCGCCGAGCCCGCGTTCCTGTTCAATTCGCGCCTGTCCTGGTGCAATTTCGCGCATTTCGTGCACGACACCCTGATCCAGACGCCGACTTTCGCCGACGCCGGCGCGCATATCGGCCAAAGCCTCCAGCCGATCCTGGTCGGGCCGGCGTTCCACTATCCCATCATGCCGGAAATTTTCGCCCGCGCCGCCGGGCCGACGAGCAAACCGCCGCTGTTCACCCGAGGCCGGTTTTTTCGCGTCAAGCGTCTGTTTGTCCCGACCACGCATTTCGCGCCCTCGCGCAATGCGATCGCGCGCGGCGCCGTCGCGCGCCTGATGCGGACGCTCTCGCCCGCGTTGCAGGACCATCGCGGGCCGCAAAAACGCCGCTTCTTCATCTCGCGCGAGGATTCGAGCCGCGGCGGCGACCGCGAGCCGGCCTTCGGCAACGCCGGGGCGCTGCAATTCGCGCTCGGTGAGTTAGGGATAGAGCCGCTGATCGTCAGCAGGCTGGACCCTTCCGCCTATCTCGACGCCTTCGTGAATTCAGAACTGATCGTCGGGCTCCACGGGGCGGGCCTGACGAACGTGGTTCTCTCTCCGACTCCGCGCGTGCTGGAGATCACCGTTCCCGGTTATCCCGACTGGAACTCGCTCTCGCTGTTCATCGAGAAGGGCATGGGCGCCCCATTCCGACGCGTCACCACGGCGCCGCCACAGGATGGGGCGGCGGAATACGACATTCCCGCGATGGTCGCCGCCTGCAAGTACCTGCTCGCGGTGTCAACGCCGGGCGTCGCTTAAGCGCGCGGCCTTGCCGACAGAAAAACCTTCCCCTATAAGCCCGCGCTTCCCGCCGTTTCCGACACCCCTGGAGGCGAGGCGGGATTATTTGAGGAAAACACGACATGGCAGCGATCAAGCAACTCGCGGCCGTGACGCGTAGCGGGACAGGCAAGGGGGCCGCCCGCTCCGTTCGTCGCGAGGCCCGCGTACCCGGCGTCATTTATGGCGGCGGCGAAAAACCGGAACCGATTTCGGTCGATTTCAAAGAGCTCGACAAGCACATCTACGCCGGCCACTTCCTGACCACGATCTTCGATCTCGAAATTGAAGGCCGCAAGGAGCGGGTGCTGCCGCGCGACTATCAGCTCGACGTCGTCACCGACCGTCCCGTGCATGTCGATTTCCTGCGCCTGCGCGCGGGTTCGCGCGTGCGCACCGCGATCCCGATCCACGTCGTCAACCGCGAAGCGTCTCCGGGCGTGAAGAAGGGCGGCACGGTCAACCTCGTGCTGCACACGGTCGAGCTTTACAGCCCGGCCGACAATATTCCCGAGGCGGTCGAGGTGGATATCTCCGGTCTGGACTTTCACGGCGCGGTGCATATCGGCGATCTCAAGCTGCCGCAGGGCTGCCGCCCGACCCACACGAAGGGCAATTCGACCATCGTCACCGTCGTGCCGCCGACGGTGCTGCCCGATGAGGTGAAGGCGGAAGCCGAAGCGGCCGCCGCCCCGGCCAAGAGCGGCGCTCCGGCGAAGGGCGCGGCTCCGGCGAAGGGCTCGGCTCCCGCCAAGGGCGCGGCTCCCGCCAAGCCCGCCGGCAAGAAGTAAACGCCGCTCCGGCGAAGAGACGCCCGCTCGCGCGGTCTGCGCGGGCGGGTTTTTTTCAGCGCCCAAAGGACGACATGCTGCTGATCGCCGGCCTCGGCAATCCCGGCGCCGCCTACGCCAGAAACCGCCACAACATCGGCTTCATGGCCGTGGAGGCGATTGCCCGCGAGCATCGCTTTCCCCCGTTCCGCTCGCGCTTTCAGGGCCTGATCGCCGACGCCGCTATCGGCGACACCCGCGTCGCGCTGCTGGCGCCGCAGACCTACATGAACGACTCCGGCCAGAGCGTCGGGCAGGCGATGCGCTTCTACAAGCTCGACCTGAAGGCGGTTGTCGTGCTGCACGACGAACTCGACCTCGCGCCGGGAAAACTTCGCGTCAAGCTCGGCGGCGGCAACGCCGGCCACAATGGCCTGCGCTCGATCACCGCCCATATCGGCAACGATTACAAGCGCGTGCGGTTCGGCATCGGCCATCCCGGGGCGAAGGAGCTGGTGCATCCCTTCGTGCTCGGCGATTTCGCCAAATCCGAGATGGGCTGGGTCAGCGCGCTTTGCGACGCCGTCGCCCGCAGCGCGGCGTTGCTGGCCAAGGGCGACGACGCCGGGCTGCAAAACAAGGTTCATCTGGCGATGGAGGCCGCGGGCTATCCCGCCAAGCCGGATTAGCTCACTCCACCCCGGTTTTGCACGAATCGACCTGTCCGCTCTGCAAACCCGTCATCAGCCATTGCTGCCGCATCGTTGACGAGCCGTGGGTAAAACTGTCGGGCACGGCGTAGCCGCGCGCGGACTTCTGCAACGTGTCGTCGCCGATCGCCTGCGCGGTGGCGACCGCGCGCGCGATATCGTTCTGATCGAGCAGGTTCCATTTCTTGTTGGCGTTGGCGGCCCACACGCCGGCGAGGCAATCCGCCTGCAATTCGACGCGCACGGAAATCGCATTGGCCTGGGTGCGCGAGCCATTCTGCTTTGCCTCGTCCGCGCGGTCGAGAACACCAAGCAGGTCCTGCACGTGATGGCCGACTTCGTGGGCGATTACGTAGGCATAGGCGAAATCGCCGCCGCCGCCGTATTTGCGCTGCATCTCGTCGAAAAACGAAGTGTCGAGATAGACCTTCTTATCGCTAGGGCAATAGAACGGCCCCATCGCCGCCCGCGCGCCGCCGCAGCCCGATTGCGTGCCGCCGGTGTAGAGCACCATCGTCGTCGGCGTATAACGAACGCCCTTCTGCGCGGGCAGGATCTCCGCCCACACCGCCTCCGTCTCGCCCAGCACGTGGCGCAGGAAGCTGGTGGTGCGATCGGTTCCGTTCGCCGGGCGCGACTGCGGCGCCGGCGCGCTCGCCATCCGCTGCTGCTGGCCGCCGTTGCCGGTGACGATCTGCGCGCCGTTGAGCAGCACGGCGGGGTTGATGCCGGTGAAATAGCTGATGATCAGCACGATGACGATGACGCCGATGCCCATGCCGCCGGTGCCGACCGACGCCCCGCCGCCGCCCATTCCGGCGTTCATGCTCTGGCCGCGACGGTCCTCGATATTGGAGGATTCAGGGGTGTTTTCCCATTGCATGACGTCGCCTTCCCGCCGCGTGGTCGCGCGCTGCTTCTACCAGACGATAATTTACGCTGATAGGGCGCTCTTGTTCCGCTCAAGCCGCGCGAACGCGACTTCGACGATGTCGGCGGGCCAGTCGGCGGTGAGCGCTCGCAGGCTGGCCAGATCGCCGGCGAACAGCGCCCGCGCCGCCCCCTCGAAGCGCGGCCGGTCGCCGGCTATGGCGGAGAGAAATCGATAGGCGGCCTCGCGGGCGGCCGCGTCTTCGGTCGCGCCCTGATCGGCGGCCCGCGCCGCATCGACCAGCCGCCGCAGCGCCGCCGAAGCGCCGCCGCGTTGGCGGGCGAGCCAGTCCCAATGTCGCGGCAGCAGCGTCACCTCGCGCGCGAGGACGCCCAGTTTCGGCCGTCCCCGGCCTCGCTCGGGCTCGCCGTAGCGTTCGGCGATCTCCGCCTCTGCGCCGCGCAGGTCGAAATCGACTTGCGCCCCGCTCTCCATATCGAAGGCGAGCGGCGACCCCGCTTCGCAGCGTTTCAGCGCCAAAGCTGCGTCGCGCCGGTCGCCCGAAGCGATCCGGAGCGCGCCGTCGAATACGACAAACCAGGACATGACGATCTCCTCGGATCTCTTTTATACCCGGATGATATTGCCTTGGCAATAAAACCCGGATACAAAACGACATGACCGATCGCCGCGCCGCCATAGCCGCCTACAAGGAGCGCATATCCGTCGCCGGCATTTACGCCCTGCGCTGCGCGCGGACGGGCGAGACCTGGGTCGGCGAGACGCTCGATATCGACAAGATCTGGAACCGGCTCGCGTTTTC
The DNA here is from genome assembly GCA_031367195.1 of Bradyrhizobium sp. Lineage (GTDB taxonomy): Bacteria > Pseudomonadota > Alphaproteobacteria > Rhizobiales > Beijerinckiaceae > Roseiarcus. The sequence goes on along the minus strand of JANLPL010000013.1, from coordinate 32,981 downwards.
GCTGCGCTCGGGCTCCCATCCGCGCCGCGCGTTGCAAGCCGCCTGGACCGCTCACGGCGCGGCCGGCTTCGCTTTCGAGGCGCTGGAGCGAATGCCGGAGGCGCCGTCGGCCTACGTGCGCGACGCGGCGCTGAAGGAACGGCGCGACGTCTGGCGCGAAAAACTCGGCGCCGCGCCGGTGTGAGCGGCTAGTCCCCGATCTCGCTCGCCGCCTTGCGCTTGTGCGCCAGCAGCGCCATCAGCCGTCGGTCGCGCCAGGCCTGCCGCTCGCGCAAATCGGCTTCCGGCGTCCTCGCCCGCCGCGACGCCTCGATCGTCTCCAGCACCGGCCCGGCCCAATCCGCCCGGCCCGGCGGAAACATGTCCATATAGATCGACTGATAGCGCGCGACATAGTCGCGCACGCCCTTGGGCGCGTTGAGGTCGATCGTCTCGAACGGCCCCATGAACGACCAGCGCAGCGCCAGCCCGTCCTTTAGCGCGACATCTACGTCGTCGGCGCTGGCGAGCCCCCGGTCGACCAGCCGGAACGCCTCCTCAAGCAGCGCTCCTTGCAAACGATTGACGACGAAGCCGTCGATCTCCCGTTTCATCACGATCGGCGAATGCCCTGCCCGCCGCATCAACGCGGTGGTGCGTTCGACGGCTCGGGCGTCGGTCCAGGGCGCCGGCACGATCTCGACGGCGGGAATGAGATAGGGCGGGTTGATGGGATGGGCGACCAGCATCCGCGCCCGCCCCGGCAGATCGGCGCTGAAAGCGGATGGCAGGATCGCCGAGGTCGAACTCGCCAGCACCGTCTCCGGCGCGGCGATCCGGTCGAGTTTCGCGAACAGCTCGCGCTTGACGGCGAGATTTTCGGGCGAATTCTCCTGCACATGAGCGGCGCCGTCGAGCGCGGCCTCCAGCGTCTCGACAGCGTGGATGCGGGCGAGCACCACCTCCGGTTCGTCGTCGAGCAGGCCGTAGCGCTTCAACTCGGGCAGCATCTCGCCAATCGTGGCCAGCGCGGCGGCAGGGGCGTTGGCGTCGACATCCCATAGTGCAACCGATGCGCCGCTGCGCGCGAACGAGATCGCCCAGGCCCGCCCGATCAGGCCGGCCCCGACGATTGCGATTTTCGTCATATCCGTTCCTTTCGCCACGCCGGCGCCGACGCTATCTTAGGGTCAGTGTCAATCGGAGCGGCGTGAATGTCCACAACGGCCTACAGCTACCGGATCGACGGCGCCAAATACGGCGTCGGCTTCGGCTCGGCCCTGGCGATGGCGATCTCCTACGCCAACAATCATTCGGTCCTGTGGGCGATCATCGACGGCTTGCTCGGCTGGCTCTACGTGATCTATTTCGCCTTGTTCCGCGGCTGATTTTCACGCCCGACGCCGCGCGATGGCGGCGACCTCTTCTGTCGTCAGCGGGTTTTGCGCGCGGCGGGAGAGGCAGAGGGGCGCGCGGATCTTGATCGGCCGGGAGAAGCCGTCGGTGACGAAATAGAACTCGCCCGGCTTCAGCCGGCTGAGATCGTCCGCCGAGCCCCCGCGCGCCGCCATCATCGCCCTGACGGTCTCCAGCCCCGCCGGCGAGCTCATCCGGCCATAGATCTGCGTCAGGCAGCCGGAAATCGCGGCGGGGTCGAGCGCGCGCGGCTCGCCGGTCGCAAACACCATGCCAAGGCCGTATTTTGCGCCTTGAGCCGCGAGCGCGAAGGCGCTGCGCTTGCACGGCGTCGTCTCCCTCGCCGGCAGGCAATCGTGGGCTTCATCAAGCACATAGAGGCGTTCGGTCGGCCCCGGATGCGCCTTGATCCAGCAAAACAGCGTCATTTGCAGCCGGTTGACGAAATCGCGCGCCGCTTCGCTCGCCAGACCCGAGAGATTGACCACGGACACGCGCGTCCTGCCCGTCTCGCCGGCGAACAGTTCGGCCGGATCGAACGGCGTATCGGCCACGCCGAACAGCGGATTGGCCGCCATCGTCACCACGAGCCGCCGCGCGATCTCGCGCGCGATCTCGGCGGCCTCGGGGATGCGGCTCGCGCTCGCCGGCAGGTCGTGCATCAGGCGCACGAGGTCGTCGAGCGCGCCCCCGCCCGCGCGGGCGAACGCCCGCAGGCCGTCGGCTAGCACGCCGCGCTGCCGTATCGCCTTCGGGCCGCGCCCGGCCAGGCTCGGCTCAAGCGAGGCGAGCGCCATCTCCAACGCGCGTTCGCGCTCCTCCAGGCCGTCGGCGTCGCTTCCCAGCGCGGCGAAATCGGGCAGCAGCGGCAGATGGAGCGGCCGGCCACCGCTCACCCCCGGCGTCCACACCACCACCTCGACCTGTTCGAAATAGGCCTTGGCCTTGCGCGCGTCCTCGTCGGAAAAGTCGGGCGGCCGGGCCGGCCAGCGTTCGCCAAGCCGCGCGAATTCGTTGTGCAGGTCGAGCACCAGCGTGGGAACGCCCGCCAGCGCCGCCTCCTCGACGATCCGGCTCAGCAACACGCCTCTGCCCGCGCCCGCGACGACGGCGACCCGCTGCGGCAGCCACGCCGCCGGCAGGGTCACCGGCCCGATGATTTCGCCCGGTTCGGCCGAGCGGCCGATTCCCAGCGCGCGATGCGTCATATCCCGCTGGGCGGGCGGCGCAAAGGCCGGCGCAGGCGCTTCGGCCAACCCGAACGCTCCCGGCGGCGATAGCGCGGCGTACGCGGTCGGCGGCGCGGGCGCATAAATCTCCGAGGCCGGCGCGCGCGGCTCCGCGAACTCGTCGAGAAAATCGGGCGGCGCAAGGCCCGCCGTCTGAAACAGCTTGGTTTCAAACAGCGGTTTGCGACGGCGCAGCCACGCGTCGAAACCGGCGATCTGCGCCTCATCCAACTGACGCAGGGCGGCGAAGATCGCGAAATCTTCCGCCGAAGGCGCCAGAAACTGTCCCCCGGCGGCGTCGAAGGCGAGCAGGTGCTCGGCCGTCTTCGGCCCCGCGGGCGGCGGCGCCGCGCGCAACACAATCAACCTTCGGCTGGCGATGTCGGCTTCCACGCCGGAGGCGACCACGGCGGCGCTGAGGCGCGACTGAAACGCAAGCGCGTTGTCCTGCGGGATGAGGCGAAACCCCCAGCGCCGCTGCCGTCCGCCCTGCTCGTGGAACACGAAGGCGAGCCTGGCGTGCAGCGCGGGGTTTTGCGGATTGAGATCGGCGCTCGCCTCCCCGTCGATCGATTCCGGCCAGGAGAGCTGCCGCAGATAAAGCTCGCAAGCCCCAACCAGCAGAGGCGCGACGGCGTCTTCGTCGTCGAACGAAGGCGGCCTGGCCACCGCGCGGGCGCGCGCGAACGCCTCGTCGAGCGCGCTATTGTCGGTCGCCGCGAACGGCGCGGCGGCCGCGCTCTCCGCCAGCGAGACGCATTCGCGCAAGCCGCCCTCAAGCCGACAGGCGTCCTGATGCGCCTGCGCGCGCATCAAAATCGCGCGCGGCCGCAGGCCGACCGCGCTTTCCACCGCCGCGCGCGTGAACGGATAAGTAGGATAAGGCGGCGCGAAACCGGCTCGCGTGTAAATCGGGGTGAGCCGCTCGCCGAGCAACCGCGCCACGACGTCGGCGCTGGCGATCGGCGGCAGCGCCGGCAATTCGCGAAAGCGGTCTGCGGCCGAGGCGACAGTCTTCTCCTTTAACAGCGGCCATGTCGCTTCGAGACTGGAGACAAGCGTCATCGCCCGCCGCTTCATGTCGTGCAGGTCCATCAACCCGCCGGCGAGCGATTGCAGCGGCGTGTTCGCCTTGTGCGTCTCCGCTTCGCCCGCGGCGGCGTTGGCCTCGCTGACGACGGCGTCGATCTGGTCCACCGCGATCAGCGTCGGCCCGGCGAGCGCCATGATCCACAACAGGCCGCGCACGATTTCCGCCGCTGGCGGCGGCCCGGCGACGAAGCCGAGTTCGCGCCGACGCGCCTCCTCGCCGTCGTGTCCCTGCAACCACATGGCCGCGAAGGTGCTGGCGTCGAAATTGCGCGAGTCCAGCAACGCCAGCGCCCGCACCGCGTCCTGATGCCGGCGCGCGCCGGCGGGCTCGACGGCGGCGAGCATGGCGAGTAGCAGATCGACCACGCGCCCCTTGGCCAGCAACGGACGCGCCGGCCCTGTCGCGGCCGCGCGGGCGGCGGGGTCGGCACTGAGGGTCTTGAGCACCGCGCGCAGAATCGCCCCGGCCTGGGAGTGCCCGCTCGGCGTGGCGCGCGACAGCGATTCCAGAAACGCCAGCGCCGCCGCGGCCCAGAAATCGGCGATGCCGACGAAGTCGATCAGCACGAACCAGCCGCCGCCCTCCCAGACCCTGCGCCGCAGCGTGCCCAGGAGATGGGTCTTGCCCGAACCGGCGCGGCCCGACAGAACCTGCCCGATCGGATTGGAATCGGTCGCGCGGGTGCGGGCGAAGAAATCGGCGACCACGCGATCGGCGAGATCGCCGTGCAGCCCGTCGACGTGGTAGGGCGCTTGCGCCCATACGTCGCGCAAGCCGCGCGTCCAATGGAAATCCGCCGCCGCGAACGCCTGCATCGCCTTCATCGGACGATCCAGACGAAATGCATCGGTTCGCCCTTGTAGTCGAGCGCGGCGGCGTGGTCCTCGGGCGTCAGTTCGGGCGGATTGTCGGACCCGGAGAGATGCAATCCGTCGCGCCCCTGCGCCGCCGTCAGCGCCGCGTCGAGCGCGCCGCCGGTCGCGTGGAGGTAGGCGGCGCGCAGATCGACGGAAAGTCGCGCCGCCAGCACTTCGGCCGGCGGGAGATTTCGCGCGATAAGATAGGCTTTCAGCCGCGTCAGCCAGGCTTGCAAAACGCTCGCCGCCGCCGCGCGCTCGGGCAGGGGGGCGTCGAGATGGTCCTGCGCGAAAGCCCAGCCTTTCTCGGTCGCCTCCAGCCAGACAGCGCGACCACGCCTTTCCGCGCGGATGAGCCCGGCGGCGACCAAAGCGTCGCGATCCGTCGCGGAAACGACGGGACGAACATTCATTTGCGAAAGCCCGCTTTCCGGCCCCGCCAAAATAGCCCAGAGAATTAATACCTGCATATCGGTCGGCATATGAGCCGCATCTCCATTCGCTTAGCAAAAAACGTTACGTTAATGTGCGAGTTTTCCACTATCTTTTCGCCACAGTCCAGCGCAGCGTTACGGAACGGCGCGCGGCGACGCGACTCGGCTGTTTTCACTCCGCTCGGGCGCGCCTAAAGTGCAATCGCCGCCGAGGGAGGTTCCCGATTGCCCACGCTTATTCGATTCGTCCTCGTCCTCGGCGGTTTGGCGGCGCTGGCCTATGGCGGGCTGTTCGCGCTGGCCAACTTCGTCAAGGTCGCGCCGCACGAGATGAGCGAGACGGTCGAGTTGCCGAAAGCCCAGCCTTGAGCGCGCTGGTCGAAGCCTTTCTCGACGCGCTCGCCGCCGAACGCGGCGCGGCTGGGAATACGATCGAGGCCTACCGTCGCGATCTCCAGGCTTACGTCGATTTTCTCGCCGCCAAGGCCCGCACGCCGCTCGACGCCGGCGACGCCGACGTCCGCGCCCTGCAAGCCGAGGGCGGCGTCAAGGGTCTGAGCCCCGCCTCGGTCGCACGGCGGCTTTCGGCGATCCGGCAATTCCACAAACACCTGTTCGTGGAGGGCTTGCGCGGCGACGATCCGACGCTGGCGCTGGAAGGCCCACGCCGGCGCCGGCCGTTGCCGAAAACGCTCGGCGTCGCGGAGGTCGCCAAGCTGATCGAGGTCGCGCGCGAGGGGATCGACGATCCCGCCCGGCCGGCGCGCGAGCGGCTAGCGGGCGCGCGCATGGCCTGCCTGATCGAGCTGCTCTACGCCTCGGGGCTTCGCGTGTCCGAGCTGATCGCGCTGCCGCGCTCGGTCGCGCGCGCCAAGGAGCCGCTGATTCCCATCCGCGGCAAGGGCGACAAGGACCGGCTCGCGCCGTTGTCCGAGCCGGCGCGCGCGGCGATCAAGAACTACCGCGCGCTGCTCGACAAGGTCGCGCCGGGCTTGGCCACGAGCCCATGGCTGTTTCCTTCCGACGGGGAGAGCGGCCATCTCACCAGGCAGGCGTTCGCGCGCGATCTCAAGACAGCGGCCTCGGCGGCCGGGCTCAACGCCGCCCGCGTCAGCCCGCATGTGCTGCGCCACGCCTTCGCCAGCCATCTGTTGCAGAACGGCGCGGATCTTCGCGTCGTGCAGGATCTGCTCGGCCACGCGGACATATCGACGACGCAGATTTACACCCATGTGCTCGACGAGCGCGCCAAGGCGATGGTGCGCGATCTGCATCCGCTCGCCGACGAGGAGACTTGAGATGCCGTTTTTCGCCAGACCCGAATATCTTGTTATCGTCGCCATCATCGTTCTGTTCCTGATGACGGTGCGCGTCTGCAACCAGTACCAGCGCGCTGTGGTGTTCTTGCTCGGCCGCTATTCCCGCACCTCCGGCCCCGGCCTCTATTTCATGCTGCCGTTCCTGGAATGGCGCACGTTGGTGGACGTCCGCACGACGACAACCGCCGTCGAGCAGCAGGAGACCATCACCAAGGACAATGTGCCGGTGAAGATCAACGCCGTGATCTGGCGGCGCGTGACGGAGCCGAAGGATTCGCTGATCCAGGTCGCAAATGTCGAGGACGCGGTGACGCAGGCCGCCGTCACGGCGCTACGCTCGACCATCGGCCAGCATACGCTCGACGATGTGCTGAAGGATCAGGAATCGGTCTCGGCCCAGTTGCAGAAGAAGCTCGATTCGATCACCGAGCCGTGGGGCGTGAAGGTCGAGCAGGTGCAGATGAAGAACATCGAAATCCCGCCGACCATGCAGCGCGCGATGGCGCAGGAGGCCGAGGCTTTGCGCGAGAAACGCTCGCGCCTGATCAAGGCCGAGGCCGAGCGTGAGGCCGCGCAGCTTTTGAAGGAGGCCGCCGACATCATCGCCTCCTCGCCGGCCAGCCTGGAATTGCGACGGATGCAGATGCTGACGGAAGTCGGCGCCGAGCAGAACACGATGACGATTGTGATGATGCCGGCCGAATTCGTCACGCTCGCGGGGGCGCTGGCCAAGAGCATCGCCGCCAAGTGAATGCGCCGTGGCGGGCTTGCGCTGAGGGGGTGACCGTCGTCTGCCGGCTGACGCCGAAGGGCGGGCGCGACGCCATTGAGGGGATCTCGACTTTGGCTGATGGGACTTGCGTGCTCGCGGTGCGTGTGAGGGAAGCGCCCGAGGAAGGCCGCGCCAACGAGGCCTTACGCCGGCTGATCGCAAAGGCCGCCGGCGTCGCCGCCTCGCGGGCGCGACTGGCGGCCGGGGCGAAAGCGCGTGTCAAACAAGTGGCGCTTGAAGGCGAGCCGGACGCGCTGATCGCGGCGCTGGCGCTCAGCGTGGGTGGTCATACAGATTTCAGTTGAATGCCTCGGTCTCGTCATTGCGAGCGTGAGTCGAAGCAACTCCATGCGTCCGATTTGCCATGTTCCGGCGAAAGACCGAACGGCGGAAGAACGGAAAGACGCATCTCTACCGGAGCGTCGTCGAGACCCGCAATTCCCCACGGGTGAATTCGCTCGCCGATCTTTTTGTACGAAGGAGACTTGCGGCGTTGGTGTTGATTTGATTCAAAACTTGGATAAATCGCGGTGAATTGGAACGCCTCGGCAAGGACGATCTGATCGAACTGGTTCTGCGCTTGCAGCGGCCGGACAACAGCTCGCGCAATTCGTTGACACCGCCGTCCACGGATCGCGACGAGCAGCGAGAGAACGCCAAGCTGAGGCGGCGCGAAGCCTGATCATGAGGGACATGCCCGGGCTCTGAGCGACAGACCCGACGCCTTCGAGGATCACACGCCGACGCGCCGCGAGCGTTGCGGAAGGGCGTCTGCCGCGGACGCCGAACGGGAACTGATCGGCGAATACGACGAGATCGAACCGCCGCTCACCGGGTGTTCTGCCGCAAGGAGGCCGTGGTCCACAGCGCCGCGTTCTCCCGCGCGGCCGAGGTCAGAGAGACCGCGACGAACGGCTTTTTGCTGGCCGCGTGGACCTCCGACCGCTACTCGGCTCAACAAGGCTAGGCGCAACGTCAGCAGAACCGCCTCGCTCAACTCGACCGCAAGGTCCGCTTCGCCGCCTCGACGCTCCACGCCAAACGTCGAAGCCCGGAGCGCGATCGCGACACGATCTTGCGAGCGCCCGCCAATGCCCGCTCGCGCAAAACCTTGTCGCTCAGATAGCCCGAACCCGAAATCAGCTGCTGACCTGCATCGACTTTCCCGCTCTGGTCGCAACCACCAACAACGAAAGCTAGCGACGGCTTCGGCCGCGCCTCATCCAGCGAAAAGCGACGAATGGCTATCGCGCAAAATGGACCGCCGATCACGAGGCCGCGGTTCGAACCGCTCTCGATAGCGCGCGCCTGAACGGCGCAGATCCCTTCCAAACCATCCTCGAAATCGTCGCCGCCTGAAAGCTGAAGTGAACCCTGCTTTGCACGCCGAACCGACGCCGCCCCAAATCGCAAGCTACCCGTGGGCAGTTATCCTTCCGCCCCACATTAAATCTCCCGTAACCTTCGCGCAAGCCTCTAGCTGAGATTCACCTTATGGGTGGTTTCAACGCTGATGTGAAACTGGACTCAAAATCACTATATAATAACACATCCATAATATTTATGCCCCTCCTATCCTTCAAACAAAGTGTACGGAGGCGCAATATCTAACTATTACCAATTCAGCGACATAGTACTTTATCTACTTTGACTTCATATTCGCAACAAAAACGGCAAACGAGAATGTCATTAACCACAATATTCCAATTATCAAATATATTTACGCAACGATATCTCAGTTACGGGCACCATTTATTATCACAAACGTATATCCCCTAACGTCATCTTGTCTCTTGCAAATATCTATGTATCCAAGGGCGCACATCTGCGAAGCATCAAGCGTGATTCGCGCTCGGCTGGGTCGCCGGTGATCGCCCTGGGGGTTCCCAATGTCGTCTTTCATTAGTTCTCTCTCAAATGCTCAAATTGCCAATCTGTCGACCACGACGATGGCGACCCTGAAGACCACCGACATCGCGGCGCTTAGCGTCTCGCAAATCGGAGCCCTAAGTGGGACACAGTTGAGCGCCTTGACAACGGCGGCCGAGGCGGCCCTGACTACGACGCAGATCACAGGCTTCTCAACCCAAGCTGCTCCATCTCTCTCGATGGCATTGATCCTTGCATTAGCGAACACACAAGTCGATGCGATGACCGCGACAGTGTTAGGGTCATTGACCACGACCAACATCAATGCCTTCACGAGCACAGAAATTCAAGGTCTCGGAACAGGGCAGCTAAATGGCTTCACATCAACTCAACTCAGCGGGTTGACATCCACTGCGTTGGGTAACTTCAACGCGGCGCAGCTTGGCCAGTTTAGCGCCAATCAACTCAAAGGCCTGTCCACCACCCAGATCAACGTCGTCACGACGACCGTACTCAATGCCCTTAACGTCGCGAACTTGACCACAACGCAAGTCGGCGGCCTAACTACGACCACATTGAACAATTTGGCCACTGCCCAAATAGCAAATTTCGGAAGCGCCCAAGCCTCCGCGCTCAGCACGACCGATCTCGCCTCGCTCACGTCGACAAATCTGCACGCTCTTACGAATACCGCGCTCGCCGGGATTGGGTCGACAAGTCTTGCACAGTTGACGACAACGGCGCTCGGCAATCTCTTAACGACCCAGCTTGGCGCCCTCACGACTGCGCAAGTGAAGGGCCTAACGGCCACCCAAATCAACACAAGCACCACAACAGTTCTAAATGCGCTCAACGCCGCCAACTTCTCCTCTACCCAAATCGCGGGACTTACGACCACGGCGTTGAACAGCTTCACGACCTCGCAGCTCGCCGCCTTGACAAGCGCCGCCGTAAGCGCTCTGAGCGCGACCGATATCAACGCGCTAACAACAACCAACCTCCAGTCCCTCACCACAGTGGCGGATGTGGGTCTAACATCCACTACATTGTCGACTCTAACCACAACCGCGCTTGGCAATTTCACTACGACGGAGCTCGGCATTCTCAACACGACGCAGGTGCAAGGCCTCACGTCGACGCAAGTCAATACAATCTCGACGACGGCGCTCAATGCGTTGAACGCGGTCACCCTCTCGACCGCGCAGATTGCGGGACTAACCTCGACAACTCTCAACGCGCTCTCCACCACGCAAGTTGGAGCGCTCACCAGCAAACAATCATCAGCGCTGACTGCGGCCGAACTCAATGCGATCAGCTCAACCAATATCCACGCGCTGACGGCGACCGGGCTAGCGGGTCTAACATCGACGACCCTTTCCGGATTAACAACCACGACTCTCGGAAATTTAGCCACTTCCCAATTGTCGTTGCTCAACACGTCTCAGGTTAAATCGTTAACGACGACACAGTTGACGACAGCGACAACAACAGTACTAAATAATCTCAACGCACCGAGTTTCTCCAGCACCCAAATTTCCGGATTGACTACCACGACGCTTTTGAATTTCACAACCGGACAATTTAGTTCATTCACTTCGACCCAGGCAGCCGCCTTGTCGGCCACGGCCCTCAATGCGCTCACGTCTACAGACGTTCAATCACTGACGACCAGCGCGGTCGCGGGAATCGCCGCAGGAAATCTTGCCGGCGCCACAACTACGATGCTTTCAAACATAACTTCTACCCAGGCCTCGGCGTTGACCACCTCCCAAATTCAGGGCCTTTCCACAACACAACTCAATGCCTCTACAACGACGGTACTCAACGAGCTTAGCGCGACGAAACTTTCGAGCACACAAATTGGCGGCCTGTCAACCACAGCTCTAAACAACCTGACTACAAGCCAACTCGGCGTTCTCACTAGCAAGCAACTCGCATCTTTCAGCCTGACTGATCTCAATGCCGTGACATCCACCAACCTGCATGCCCTGACAAATTCGGCATTGGCCGGAATCTCCGCATCGACTGTCTCGGGCGCTACAACTACCGCGCTCAGCAATTTTACCTCGACGCAGCTCGGTGGACTGACCTCAACGCAGATCCAAAGCCTCAGCACAGCGCAAATCAACAGCATCACTTCGACGGTCCTTAATGCGCTCAACGCCTCAGCGCTCTCGACAACCCAAATCGCCGGCTTGACTACAACCGTCGCAAATCTTCTCACGACCACACAGCTCGCCGGCCTAACGAGCAGGCAAACGGGAGGCCTCACGGCGCCGGAATTGAACGCATTGACTTCGACAAATCTGCAAGCTTTGACAACCTCCGCCCTGGCTGGCCTGACCTCAACCGTCGTGGCGGCTTTGACTTCAACAGCGCTTAACGGATTGACCACCACCCAAGTGGCGGCCCTAACGACTAGCCAGGCGGATGCGCTCTCGTCGATCCAGATGGCGGGGATAACTACGACTCAACTCGGAGCCTTGAACGCCGCCAAGCTGACATCGAGCCAGATCGCCGCGCTGACAACAACTACACTCAACGCATTCTCTACTTCCCAATTGGCCAGTCTCACCAGCCGCGATGCTTCTGGTCTCACCGCGACCGAGCTAAACGCTTTGACTTCCACCAATCTGCAGGCGCTCACCACCACGGCTCTAGCCGGGTTGACCACTACGACGCTGGCCGCCGCGACAACCACAACCTTTGGTCAACTTACTACAATGCAGATTGGGACGCTCACGTCGTCCCAAGTCCAATCCCTGACAACGACCCAATTGACGACCGTCAGCACAACTGCCCTTAACGCGCTCAATGCTGCGCTGCTCGCGAGTTCCCAAATCTCCGGGCTGACGACAACGTCGGTCAATGCGCTCACCACAACCCAGGTCGCCGCCCTAACAAGTAAACAGACGTCGGGATTGACATCCACCGCATTGAACGCGCTAACCTCCACCAACCTTGTCGCCCTTTCGACGTCGGCCCTATCCGGTGTCACGACGACAGTTGCAGCGGCCCTCACGACGACCGCACTCAATGCGCTGTCAACAACTCAAATCGGTGCACTTAATACTACGCAAGTGGATGCGTTGTCCGCTACCCAAATTGGTGGGTTGACGACGACAAACCTATCTGTGCTTTCGACGGCCCGGCTGACGTCGGCCCAGGTCGGAGGCTTGACCTCCACCACCCTCAATGCGTTTAGCACGACGCAAGTTGGCGCGCTGAACAGCCGCGAGGTGTCGGGACTCTCGTCTACGCAGCTCAGCGCCCTCACGTCTACGAACCTGCAAGCGCTCACGACCGCGGCGTTGTCCGGCCTCGCCACTTCGGCGTTGGCCGGCGTTACGACGACGGCGCTTGGGCAAATGTCGACGATTCAATTGAATGGGTTCAGTTCCGATCAGGTCGCGTCGCTGACCACCACGCAGCTCACGACCATCTCAACGACTGCACTGAATGCGTTAAGCGCATCCAAGCTTTCGAGCACGCAGATCGGCGGCCTCACGACAACTACCGCCAACGCTCTGACCACGACGCAACTTGGGGCGATGACGAGTAGGCAGACGTCCGGTCTCAGTTCAACCGAGTTGAATGGTCTTACATCGACAAATCTGCAGGCGATCACCGCGTCGGCGATAAACGGGGTCGCGACAGGCGTTGTATCGACTCTCACAACGACCGCCCTGAACAACCTTGCCACATCTCAACTTGCCGGCCTGAGCACGTCGCAGCTTGGCGTGTTGTCTTCTACGCAGATTGGCGGGCTAACAACGACGAACCTTGCGGCGGTTGCGGTCGCGGGGCTTAGCAGCACGCAAATTGGATCGTTGACGTCGACAACGCTCAACGCGCTATCCTCGACCCAGGTAGCGTCGCTGACGAGCACCGAGGCGTCCGGGTTTACCTCAACAGAGGTGAACGCACTCAGTTCGACGAATTTGCAGGCGTTGAAGACGACTGCACTGACGGGGTTGACGACAACGACGCTTTCCGGATTGACCACAACCGCTCTTGGCCTTCTTACATCCACGCAGCTGGGCGCGCTAACCACGAATGAAGTGCAGTCGCTGACGACAACTCAGTTGACGACGTCGACCTCCACTGTGTTGAATGCCTTGAACGCAGCGAGGCTTTCGAGCGTCCAGATTTCAGGATTCACCTCGACGGCGGCAAACGCCCTGACGACCGTGCAAATTGCTTCGCTCAGCAGCTCGCAGCTATCGGGAATTACCTCTACCAGTCTCAACGCGCTCACATCGACGAACATTCAGGCCCTCACGACTGCCGCGTTGGGCGGCCTCAGCATAAGCGTCGCGTCGGCTCTGACGTCAACAGCCCTCAACGCGCTCACGACCACTCAGGTTGGAGCTCTCACTGGGTCTCAACTCGACACTCTGTCGTCCACTCAACTTGGCGCGCTGACGACAACAAATCTCACGGCGGTCGCGGCCGCCAAACTTACTTCGACCCAGTTGGGAGCTTTGACCTCCACGACGCTCAACGCCCTGTCCACGACGCAAATCGCCTCCCTTACATCAAGCATAGCGGCGGGCCTTACATCGACGGATCTGAATAGTCTTACGTCAACCAATGTGCAGGCGTTCGGCACGGCCGCGTTTGCCGGCCTGGCTGCGGCCGCCCTGGGCGGTGCGACCACCACAGCGCTAGGAAGCTTCACCATGACCCAGTTGGGGTCTCTCACGACGTCACAGGTGCAGGGACTGACGACAACGCAATTGAACACCGCCTCGACAACGGTCCTCAATGCACTCAGTGCTGCCCGCCTTTCCACTACGCAAGCAAGCGGCTTAACGTCAACCGCCGCCCTCGCATTGACAACGACGCAGGTCGCCTCTCTCACAAGCGCGGAGGTGGGTGCATTGTCGACAGGCGTTGTAAATGCGCTGACGTCGACGTCATTGCAGTCGCTCACAGCGACCGCGCTGGGTGGAATAGTTTCCACTGCGATGTCTGGACTGACAACGACAGCTTTGGGCAATTTCACGACAACTCAACTTGGTTCGCTTAACAGTGCGCAGATCCAGGGGTTGTCCACGACGCAATTGGGTCTTATAACGACCACTGCGCTGGGCGCGATAAATGCAGCCAAGCTGTCCTCTACCCAAGTGGGCGGCCTGACTACAACCACATTGCTTACCTTGACCACGAGCCAGTTCGGCTCGCTGTCCAGCAATGATCTCTCTGCGCTCACCTCGACCGCTTTCAGCGCCCTGACTTCGACAGATATTCAGGCTCTGACGACGTCGAGCGTGGGAGGGCTGACAACCAGCGCGCTCTCTGGCGCGACGACCACTGCGCTCAACAATTTGAGCTCGACCCAGCTTTCTACGCTGAGCACGGCGCAGATCCAGGGACTCACAACGGCGCAGCTTGGACTGGTGACGTCGACGACCCTCGACGCGCTGCAGGCGGCGAGATTCTCGAGTACGCAAATTGGCGGCATGACATCGACGACGCTCAACACGCTGACGACGACCCAGATTGGGAGCCTGGGAAGCGCCCAGTTGGGTCAACTGGGGGCGGCGGCGTTGGCGGGGTTGACTTCGACCGCGGTTCAGGCGCTCACGACGACTGCGCTGGACGGAATGACGGCTACGACTCTCGGAGGCCTGACCACCACGGCGCTTGGAGCCTTCAACGCGACGCAGCTCGGGTCTCTGTCCACCGCCCAGGTTCAGAGCCTCTCTGCTGGCCAGTTGAATACGGTGACAACGACGGTTCTCAACGCCTTGAGCGCCGCCATGTTCAGTGCGACCCAGGTGTCGGGGTTGACGACGACTTCACTCAACGCCCTAACCACCACGCAGCTCGCTTCTTTCACGTCCGCCGAAGCGTCCGCGCTGTCTCCGGCGGATCTGAACGCACTGACGTCAACGAACCTGCAATCGCTAAACGTAACAGCGCTGGATGGCCTCACAACTTCCGGGCTGGCCGGGGCGACAACTACAGCGCTTGGCAACTTCACTTCGACACAGCTGGGTTCACTATCGACGCCGCAGATCCAATCGCTGTCCGCAGCCCAGCTTGGCGGAGTCACCACGACGACCCTCAACGCGCTCAATGCGGCGAGCCTGTCGAGCACGCAACTCGGGGCTTTGACGACCACTGCCCTCAACAATCTGAACACGACGCAGTTTGGTGCACTCGTCTCGAGTCAGCTGTCCGCGCTGTCTGCGGCTGAGGTGAACGCGCTCACAACGACAAATGTTCAAGCGCTGGGTACGGCGGCGATTGGAGGGTTGGCCACCAGCATTGTCAGTGGTCTGACCACGACTATGCTAGGCAATTTGACTTCAGCGCAGATTGGCGCGCTGTCGAGCGGCGAAATCCAAAACCTGGGCGCCGCGCAGCTGAATTCGATTACATCAACCGTGCTTCAGCAACTCGATGTCACGAAGCTATCCACGACGCAGATAACGGGTATCACGTCCACTACGATCTTGGCGATGACAACAACGCAAGGCAACAACTTGACGAATACGCAAGTGGGGGTCATGAACAGTACTCAACTTACGGCCCTGCAAACGCTCATAGGATAGAGTGGGGTCTGCTCAGGGCGTCGCGCTTTAAGCGCGGCGCCTGTGGGACGCGCGAGCAGATGTATTTGATCTTGCAGTGAAGTCGCCTCATGTCGAAGAGAGGCGGACGGGAGAGACGTTATGTTGCAACAGAACCAATTCGACGGGCAAAGTCTTGTTTCTCCCAGCGAGCTGGAGAGTTACGGGTTCTATCGCAATTGGAGCGCAGGCGAGTTGCTGGCCCATGCTGAGCGGCTAAATGCGGAGGGCGAGTCCAACGTCGCGGCGGCGTTGTACAAGAGTTGGATTGCGTGCAATCCTCGCAGCGACTTTCTGCACGCCGCTTATTTCAACTACAGCTTTTCGCTCGCCAAAGCCGGGGACCGTTTGGGCGCGATAGCTGCCGCTCGCGAATGCCAACGACTGAAGCCGGACTTCTTCCCAATCTATGTCAACCTGGGGCGGTTGCTCGAAGACGCAGATCAGCTTGGTGAGGCTATCGAGCAGTGGCGCGCAATGATTGAAGCGCTGCCGCAAATCCGGGGCGAGATCATTCGTAACAAGCTGACGGCGCTGGAACAGATGGCCCGGGTTCTCGAGGCGCATAACATCGACGGGCCGGCGGAAGAGGCGATGCGGTTGTCGCTCGACATATCCATACATCAACCCGCTGTCATTCAACACTATATCGCGTTGCGGCAACGCCAGTGCAAGTGGCCCGCCGTGCAGGGATGGGAGGGCGTCAAGGCCGAGTCGTTGATGACGGGTATTTCACCGCTTTCGGTAGCCAACCTTTCCAACGATCCCCTCTTTCAATTGGCCCGCTCGACCACTTACTATCGTGAACTGGTGGGCCCCATACCTCCCGCGGTTGAAATACCCGCGCCACCTCCCGCGGCGGAGCGCAAGACGGGGCGATTGCGGATCGGCTACGTCTCATCTGATTTTCGCGAGCACGCTGTCGGGTTCGCGATGACGGATGTCCTTGAGACGCATAGCAAGGCTCAGTTTGAGATTTTCGCGTACTATTGCGGCATTGGCCGCGAAGACGGAATCAAACAAAGATGCCGCGATGCGGTCGATAATTGGTTGGACATTGCCGGTCTCACGGATGAGGACGCGGCCCGTCGCATCCGCGATGATGAGATCGACATATTGATTGATCTGAACGGGTTCACAAAGAGCGCTCGCACGAAGGTGTTCTCGCTCCGCCCGGCGCCTGTTATTGTAAACTGGTTCGGATTCCCCGGTTCAATGGGTTCGCCGGATCATCATTATCTGATTGCGGACGAGCGGATCGTTCCAATGGCGAGCGAGCGTTACTATACTGAAAAGGTTGTGCGGCTGTCGTGCTATCAACCCAACGACCGCAAGCGCGTTGTCGCCGCGCCGCCACGGCGCGCGGAGGAAGGGCTTCCAGACGACGCTTTTGTCTTCTGCTCGCTCAACGGAGCGCAGAAGTTTACTCCTGTCATGCTGGCAGGTTGGCTGGCCATCTTGAGAGCTGTGCCCGACAGCGTGTTGTGGCTGTTTGGCGGGGTTGGAGACACCAATGATCGACTTCGCAGCCTGGCGAGCGAGTCCGATGTGGCGCCGGAGCGCCTGATTTTCGCGGAAAAGAAAGCCAATCCGCATCATGTCGCTCGCTACGCGCTGGCCGATCTGTTTCTCGACACCTTCCCGTACGGTTCGCACACAACAGCGGCCGATGCGCTCTATATGGGATTGCCGGTTTTGACGTTTGCGGGCCGCACCTTTGCGTCGCGAGTTTGCGCGAGTCTCGTCCACGCCGCGGGCATTGGCGAACTCGTCTGCGCTTCGCATGAGCAATATGTCGCCTCCGCGATCGCTCTGGCGCAGAACAGAGGCGCCTTAGGGCTGATTAAGCAACGCCTGGTCAATAATCGCGACACCTGCCGCCTGTTCGACACCCCCAAGCTTGTGCGCGAACTTGAGGACGCGTTCCGGGCCATGCATGCGGATTATGCCGCAGGTCGACTACCGAAACCCAATCTCAACAATATTGGCTATTATCACGAGATCGGCGTCGCGCTCAGCGCCGGAGAATTGACCGATGAGGCCTATCTCTCGGTTTATACACACGAACTTGCTCGTCGGCACGCCATAAGCCCGCTACCGGCGGACGGAAGGGCCTGGGGTGGAGGAGAGAAATAATGGTTTCGGGCTAAACTTTTTTCCCGGACCACCTTGCGCTTTTTGCGGCGCAATGTATTTTATTGCTGTGCGGCGCCTGTCGTCGCATATGCCCTCCTTGGGCGTTTCCTCCCTTGACTCGAGGCCGCCGTCGATGATGGCGGCCTCCTTTTATTTTGAGGTCAGAGGCTTTCGAGACAAAGGGTTACGCTAGCGTCACCATGCTTCTTGTTCGGATGCTTTCGTCGGCGGCCAAGACGATGCGCAAGGAATCGATCGC
This sequence comes from Bradyrhizobium sp., assembly GCA_031367195.1. Classification (GTDB taxonomy): domain Bacteria; phylum Pseudomonadota; class Alphaproteobacteria; order Rhizobiales; family Beijerinckiaceae; genus Roseiarcus. Next base: position 15,037 of record JANLPL010000013.1, on the reverse strand, counting down.
GCCGCGGGCGTGATCCTGCAAATCCTCGTCCTCGCGGATCGCCTTCAGGAAGGCGCGCTGCTCGCGATTGCACAATTCCTGGTGGCCGGGTTCGTCATCCATTGTCACGATTTCGTCGCGTCTGGCGAGTCGGCCTTCGCTGTTCAGGACGGAATGGTGCAGCCGCAAGGCGCTGGTTTTGGTATGGCTGTCGATATCCGAGGAGTTGGCGCCGCCCTCGTTCATGGCGATCGAGACGGAGCCCTTCGGTCCGATCATGTCTTTGACGAAAAACGCAGTTTCGCTCATCATCGGCCCCCACCCGGCCTCGTACCAGCCGACCGATCCGTCGTCGAAGGCGACCTGCAGGCAGCCGTAATTGTACATCGTCGGGGCAATTTCCTCGCTGAGCCGTGCGCCGAGCGCGTGAACCCGCACCGGACGGGCGCCGGTGACCTGGCACATCACATCGACATAATGGACGCCGCAATCGACGATCGGGCTCACCGTCTCCATCAGTTTCTTGTGCGTCGCCCATTGCGGGCCGGAGGATTGCTGATTGAGATTCATTCGCATCACCAACGGTTTGCCAAGCGTGCGGCCGATTTCGACGAATTTCGCCCATGATGGATGCACGCGCAGGATATAGCCGATCATCAGTTTCCGGCGCGCGACCTGAGCGAGCGCGACAATCTCCTGCGCCTCAGCCACGGATTGGGCGAGCGGCTTTTCGATGAACACATGCGCATTCGCCGCCAGCGCGGCCCGCGCGAAGGCCGCGTGCGTGTCGGGCCAGGTGTTGATCGAGACGGCGGCGGGCTTCACCGCCGCCAGCGCCGTCGCGTAGTCGCCGAACAGCGGAACGCCGGGAAATTCCGCCGCGATCTCAGGCCGAGCCCCGACATCGCGGCTGCAAAGCCCTACGATTTCGAAGCCCTCAACGCACTTATAGGCGCGCGCATGGCTGAGGCCCATGTTGCCGAGCCCGACGACGAGAACACGAACGGCTTGCATGACCTTCCCCCCACGCTGGTTTCGCAATCAAGCCCCGAACGGATCACGCGCGAAGCCTGCCCTTTCGTACACATAGTCGCGGCTGGCCTCGAGTTCGTTGCGTAATTTGGCCACGTCGTGGCCGACCAGCGCGCCGCGCCATGTCACTCGACAGCGAGACGCTGAGCTCCAACTCGACCACCGTCCGCATCGGCGGCGCCCCATCGCGGCGAGTTCGCACATCTCGCACATCGGTTCCTCCCTGGAAACTTTTTGCGGCCTTGCGACTGGGCGCCGCAGCGTCTCACGCGGCCCGCCTCTCGGTCAAACCGCTTCGCCGCGTGATGGGGCCGAAAATTGAATCCCGCTCAGCCCGACGTCAGCCGCTTCCAGACGAGGTTCGCCGCCGCAAGATCCTCGATCGACGCGCCGACGGATTTGAACAGCGTGATCTCGTCCGCCGTCTCCCGCCCCGGGCTCCCGCGCGCAAGCCCGGCGAGGTCGCCGACGACGGCCGACCGCGCCAGCGCGCCGTCTCGGATCGCCTGCGCGACATCGCCGCCCTCGCTCAGCGCGGCGGGCGTGTCGACGAACACACGCGCGCGTTGCAAGGCGAGATCGTCGGCCTCGCGCATCGACATGTTGAAGGCGCCGACGAGATCGACATGCTGGCCGGGCCTCAGCCAGGCGCCGCGGATCAGCGGCGTGGTGGAAAGCGTCGCGGCGCTGACGACGTCGGCCGACGCGACCGCCGTTTGTAGATCTGTCTCTGCTCGGGCGTCGAACCCGTCTCGCGTCAGTCGCGCGCTCAATAGCTTCGCGCCCTCCGGCCGATGGTTCCAGACGACGATTTCGCGGATCGGTCGGACGCTGGCGTGCGCACGCGCGAGAAAGGGCGCCAATGCGCCGGCGCCGAGCAAGGTCAGCCGGCTCGCGCCTTCGCGCGCCAGACGACGGGCGGCCAAAGCGGAAGCTGCTGCGGTGCGCCACAACGTCAGCCGCGTACCGTCCATCACGGCATGGGTTTCCCCGGTGCGACCATTCTGCAAGACATAGACGCCCTGCACCGCCGAAAGTCCCCGCGCGCCATTGCCGGGAAACACATTGACGATCTTGACGCCGAGCGCACCGTCGCCCCAGGCGGGCATCAGCAGATGGGTGGCGTCCGGCTCGCCCTCTCGCGGCAGAACGTGATGGTGACGCGGCGGCGCGACATAGGCGCCGAGAAAGGCCTGTTCCAGCGCGTCGATCAAAGCGGGAAAGTCGAGCGCGGCGTCGATCTCTTCGGCCGAAACGAACCGCATCTCAATCCTGCCGCACAAGCGGGGGGGCCGCGCCGAGCCGGGCCGCGTGCAATTCCACACGCAACCGCGCGGCTTCGGCCTGCGCGTCGCGCGCCGCGCGGCGGTGTTTTCCCTGCCCGATCCAGCTCGTGACGCCGCCGGCCAGAGCCCCCAGCGCGACGGCGATCAGGAGCACGAAGAACGCCGGCGCCTGCTTCGGCGCGAGGCCGGTGACGCCGAAGGGATCGAAATTGATCGTCACGTCCTCCCGGTTCGCGAACGCGAACACGAGGATGAGCGCCGCCAAGGGCGTCAGGACGAGGAATTTGAGCAATCGCATATCGGCGCGATCATGCCTCAATTCGCGCCAGCCGCCAAGCGCACGCCTCAGCGCCTGGCGAACATCTTCTCGATGTCAGCGAGCTTCAGCTCGACATAGGTCGGGCGGCCGTGGTTACATGTGTTCGCGCCCGGCGTCGCCTCCATCTCGCGCAACAGGCTGTTCATCTCCTCCGCCCGCAACGCGCGACCAGAGCGCACGGAATGGTGGCAGGCGATGGTGGCGAGCCGGTGATCGAGCCGGCGCTCCAGCGTCTCGGCGCCATCCTCGGCGCGCAGGGTATCGGCGAGGTCGCGCACGAGACCCGCGAAATCGGCGCCGGTGAGCAGGGTCGGCGTTTCCCTGACCAGCACCGCGCCGGGGCCGAAGGCTTCGATCGCCAGACCCAGCCGCGCCAGCGTCTGCGCCGCCTCCACCAGCGCGGCGGCGGCCGGGGGTTCGAGATCGACCACCAGCGGCGAGAGCAGGATCTGCCGCTCGACGCCGGTCTCCTCGCGCTGCCGCTTCAGTCGCTCGTAAACGATGCGCTCATGGGCGGCGTGCTGATCGACGATGACCACGCCGTCACGGGTCTGGGCGACGATGTAATTGCCGTGCAACTGCGCGCGCGCGGCGCCGAGCGGCGCGTCGTTTTCGGTCGTCGCCGGCTCGGGCTCGGCGCGGCCGGAAGGGGCCGCGAATTCGGCGAAGGCGGATTGCGCGGGCTCGGACAGACCGGGCGCGGCGGGCGAAGCGCGCCAATCCCAGCGCAGCGGCGCCGAGGGGCGGGGCGTCCAGGCCGGAGCGCGCAGCGACGACAAACCCTGCGGCGTCGATGCGCGCGCTAACGCCGCCGCCAACGCGCGCTTGACCGCGCCGACCACAAGCCCTCGCACCAGCGCCGCGTCGCGAAACCTTACCTCGGCTTTGGCGGGATGCACGTTGACGTCGACCTCGCGCGGGTCAAGCTCCAGGAACAGCGCCGCCGCGCCATGCCGCTCGCGCGGGAGATAATCGAGATAGGCCGCGCGCAGCGCGCCCGAGATCAACCTGTCGCGCACCGGCCGGCCGTTGACATAGGCGAACTGGCTCAAGCCGTTCGGCTTGTTGAAGGTGGGCGCCGCGACGAAGCCGGCCACGCGCACGCCTTCGCGGGTTTCCTCAAGCTGAAGCGCGCTGTCCACGAATTCGGACCCGAGCGCCTGGCGCAGCCGCTCGCGCGGATCGGCCGCCGGCCAGTCGAACCCGGCGCCGATGTCGCTGGCATAGACGAAACGCACGTCGGAGCGCCCGAGCGCCAGCCGCACCAGCACGTCGTGGCAGGCCTGCGCCTCGGCGCGGTCGGTCTTGAGAAACTTGAGCCGCGCCGGCGTGGCGGCGAACAGGTCGCGCGCCTCGATGCGTGTGCCCTGGGGATGCGCGGCCGGCGCGATCTCCCCCTTCGCTCCGTCCTCCACCCTGAGCAAAAACGCCTCGTCGCCGCCGCGCGGCCGGGTGCGGATTTCCAGCCGCGAGACGGAGGCGATCGAGGGCAAAGCCTCGCCGCGAAAGCCGAGCGTGCCGATCGTTGAGAGATCGCCGTCCGGCAATTTCGAGGTGGCGTGGCGCTCGACGGCGAGCATGAGATCGGCCGCGTCCATGCCGCAACCGTCGTCGGCGACGCGGATCAGATCGCGCCCGCCTGCCCCGATGGCGACCTCTATACGCCCCGCGCCGGCGTCGAGCGCGTTCTCGACCAGTTCCTTGACCGCCGCGGCTGGCCGCTCGATCACCTCCCCGGCGGCGATGCGGTCGATCAGCAAAGGTTCGAGGCGGCGGACGGGCATGAAGCGGGATTAACCGATTCGGGCGCGGGCGGCTATGCAGGGCGTGCGGGGACTTCCGCGCCTCCCCCGCCTAGGCGTCGTTTTTTGTCGCTGGGTATCGTCGTCGGCATCTTCCTCAACGAAGACGCCATCGTCCACCTCGTCGGCGCTATCCTCTTGGCGCAGAACGACGAATGGGCCGTTCAGCGCGCCCGATGCAAGAACCTGGAATCTGTCGCTCCCGTGAGCCCTATCCAAACGTCATCCTGCCCGCCGCGGTGGGCTGATCCATCCGGCCCGGCCGGAGATCGGCGACGACCAAACTCCTGCACCACGCCTGGGAACACGATCTTGCTGAGCCCGCTCCACGCTGCTTGACACGGGTTCAGGCTGCTCTCTATATGCCTGCTCTTTGGGCGGGGTAGCTCAGTTGGTTAGAGCAGCGGAATCATAATCCGGAGGTCGCCGGTTCGAATCCGGCTCCCGCTACCAACAAGTTCCGGAAAATCTTAGGGATTTTAAGTCTGGGGGCGAGTTCTTTACTTCTGCACGGCCCCGGATTTGCCGGAGGCTCCAACTCTTGAGAAGGTGGAGCCCTACCGAATAGGGCAGGGAACTGTTTGCAACGCCCAGCGATTTGCAATGCGATATCTACAATGCGCGCCCGGAAAGTTGCTACTTCCCCCGCCGCCACAACCGCCGTCCGCTCTCCAGCAGCCACATCGCCACCAGCGCGCCGAGCAGCACGGCGAGCCCCGCGAAACCCTGCGCGAGCGGCCAGCGCGACACGCCGATCAGGGCGCTCGCGCCCGATCGCTTGATTCCCAGAAAACCTGAGCCGGCGTAGATCGGCGACTCCCGCATCGCGACGAGTCGCAGCGAGGCCGGGTCGCCGAGGCGGCGGGCGGAGCCGCCGGTCGCTTCCGTCAACGCACGCAGGTGCTCGGCAGTGGAGACGACTTCCTGGAATTCGAGCGGGTTTTCCGGGCCGACATTGACCAGCGCGATATGCTCGCCGTCGCTGGCGCGATAGAGTCCGTTGTCCTCGACATGCACGATGGCCCGCGACAGGCCCGGCTCGGCGGGCTGGAGCGCGAGGGGACGCGAGACGCCGTCGGGGCCGGTCAGGTTAGCGGCCGGGATTTCCGGCTTCAGGCTCTGGCGCTCGACGGTGACGTCCTGGCCCTTCGCGCGGGCGCGCAGCGCCTCCTCTTCGAGTTCGGGCTCCTTCATCAGCCAATGGGCGAGGCGGCGCAGCAGGTCGAGATGCGGGCCGCCGCCGTCGTAGCCGCGCGCCCACAGCCAGATCTGATCAGACAACAGCAGCGCGACGCGGCCCTTTTCGACCCGCGACAGCGCCAGCAGCGGCGTGCCCTGTCCCGCCTGCATGACATTGACTCCGGTCGTCAGCTTCGCGCCGATGGCGCGGAACCAGCCGCCCCAGGCGGGCGGGCTCGACTGCGAACCCGCCAGCGCCCGCGTGACGGGATGCTTGGCGCCGTCGGGCGAGATTTCCGGCTTGAAGCTACGCAAAACATCGTCGCCGGTCGGGCGCGCGGGCGAGATTTCCCCCAGCGGCGTGTTGAACAGGCCCTCCGGCGTCTCGAATTCGGGGCCGACGGCGAGCAGCAGCGCGCCGCCGCTGCGGACATAGCGCACGATATTGTCGAGATAGACCTGCGGCAGCACCGCCTGCGTCGAATAGCGGTCAAAGATGATGAGGTCGAAATCCTTGATCTTGCGGCCGAACAGATCGGCGACAGGGAAGGCGATCAGGGCGAGTTCGTTGATCGGCGTGCCGTCGGTGCTCTTGTCCGGCGGGCGCAGGATGGTGAAATGGACGAGTTCGACATTAGCGTCGGATTTCAATAGGTTGCGCCACATCCGCTCGCCGGGATGCGGCTCGCCGGAAACCAGCAGCACGCGCAGCTTGTCGCGCACGCCGTCGATGGTGACGACCGCCTTGTTGTTGAGCGCGGTGAGTTCGCCGGGCAGACCAGCGACTTCCAGCTCGAAAATATTGTCGCCGGCGTGGTCGATCGGGGCGGGAATGTCGATCCGCTCGCCGATCCTCGCCTCGCGGGTCGCCAGCGCCTGTCCGTCGCGCTTGACGGTGACGAGCGCCGGCTCGCCGCGGTCGTCGCTGTCGAGCACGCGCAGCGAAATGGTCTGGCTCTTGCCGACAATGCCGAAACGCGGCGCCTCGATCAGTTCGAGCCGCCGGTCGCGCTCGCCCGCGTGGCCGGTGATGAGCGCGTGCAGCGGCGCGCGGAAACCGAGCGCCTCCGCCTTGGCGGGGAGATCATGGATCACACCGTCGGTGACGAGGATCGCGCCGCCGATCCGCTCGGGCGGCGTATCGGCGAAAGCGCGGCCGAGCGCGGCGAACATTTCCGTGCCCTTGTTGTCGGGGTCTTCGCGCGGGCTATCGACGAAATGCGCCTCGACATTGTCTAGTCGCCCAAGTTGCGAGGCGATCTGCGCCCGCGCGGCGTCTGTCTGCGCCGCCCGTTCGCCGATCCGGTTCGAGCCGGAACGGTCGAGCACGACGGCGACGACATCCTTCAGCGGCTTGCGGTCCTCGCGCTTGAGCGAGGGGTCGGCGACGAAGAACAGCAGCAGCGCGGCGACGAGGGCGCGCAGCGGCGCGGCGCGGGGCTGCATCCAGATCGTCAGCGCCACGGCGAGCGCGGCGGCGAGCGCGAGCGCGGCGAACAGCCAAGGCGGAAAGACCGGCGAGAGGCTGAGCGACCAGTCGTTCACCGCGCCAACCTTTCCAGCAGATCGCGCGCGTGAACCTGATCGGCTTTGTAATTGCCGGTCAGCGCGTACATCACGAGATTGACGCCGCCGCGCAACGCCATCTCGCGCTGGCGCGGGCCGCCGGGGACTAATGGATAGAGGGCGGAGCCGTCCTCACGCGCGGCCCAGGCGCCGGCGAGATCGTTGGAGGTGATGACGATTGGCGACACGCTGTCGCCGGCGCGAGCGGGAGCGTTGCCGCGGTCATTGGGGTCGACCGGCGGCAGCGCCTCGATCCAGGTCTGGCCGTTCTCGGTGCGGCCGACGAAGCTTTTGAGCAGATAAAAGGTCTTGGTGACGACGTGATCGCCGGGCACCGGCTCCAGCGCCGGCACATCGACGCCCTTCAGCAGTTTGCGCAGCCACTGCGTCGCCGGGCCGGGGCCGTCTTCGAGGCTGGCGCTCAGGGCGTCGCGGGTGTCGAAGATCACCGTGCCGCCATTATGCATGAAGGCGGCGATGCGCGCGACCGCGCCGGCCGACGGCTGCGGCCGTTCGGCCGCCACCGGCCAGTAGATCAGCGGATAGTAGGTGAGTTCGTCTTTCGCGGGGTCGAGCGCGACGGGGTCGGACAGCGCGGCGGATGTGCGCAGATCGAGCGCGCGGGTGAGTTGTTCGAGACCCAGGCGCGAGGTTTCGTCCACCTCCGCGTCGCCGGTCAGGACATAGCCAAGTCGCGTGGCGGTAGCGGCTTGCAGTTCGGTCACGCTCGCCGCGCGGGCGTCCTGCGTGGGCGGAAGCCACAGCAGCGCAAGCCCAATCGCCGCCGCGCCGCGCCAGCGCCACGTGGCGCGCGACGTCCCCAGGCTTGCGACAGTGTCGATGAGAAAGCCGAGGAAAGCGGCCAGCAGCAGCCAGGGTTTGAGGTCGAGCGGCGGCTCGGTGGTCAGGCCGCCCTTGCGCATTGCAAGGCTGGAAGAGTCGGCGGCTTTCAGGGCGGCGCCTTCCGGCAGGGCGTTGAGCGCGGCGGCGCTGTCGGGCGCGCCGTAGAAGCCGGGGGGATGCTCGGCGTCGGCTGCGCCGATAAAGCCCGCCAGCAGCGGTTTGGCGGTGGCGGGTGGCTCGGCCAGCGCGCCGAAACCGTCGAGCGTGCGCCACGGCGGCAGCGCCGACTTGGCGGCGTTGGGGTCGCCGACGCTCGTGGGCGCGGCGTTGGCTTCGGCGACGATGCGGCGCAGCATCTCGACGAACAGGCCGCTGAGCGGCAGGTTCGACCAGGTCGTGTCGGCGGTGATGTGGAACAGCACGATCAGCCCCTTGCCGCGCCGCGCGGCGGTGACCAGCGGCGTCCCATCTGCGAGCCGCGCCCAACTCTTCTCCGTCAGACCCGGCCCCGGCTCGGCGAGCACCTGGCGCGTCACTGTCACTTCCTCCGGCGCGGTCAGACCCACGAACGGGCTCGGCGGCTCGAACGGCGCGATATGTTTGGGCGTCTCCCACGACAGGGCGCCGCCAAGCGTGCGGCCGCCGCCGCGCAAAGGGGTGGGGATCAGATCGTCGTCGGCCGAGCCGGTTCGCGAGCCGGCGAAGCGGATCAGCACGCCGCCGCCCTTGACGAAAGCGTCGATCTTGTCGTGATCCGGCCCTGCAAGATTCATGTCGGCGAGCACGAGCGCGGAGGGCTGTTCGCTCAGCAATTCCGAAATCGGGTCGGCGACGCCCTGCTTGGGCGTGCGAACCTCGGCGAAGGGAGCGAGCGCCTTTCTGATGTAGTAGGTGGGCGCCAGCAGCGGCTCGGCGAGATCGGCGTTGCCGCCGGCGACCACCGCCACGCGACGGCGCTTGGCCCGCTCGTCCACCAGCCAGACGGCGCCGGCGGCGGGTTCGCCGTCGATGGCGAGGCGGGAAATGTCGTTGCGAAGCTCGACGGGCAATTCGAACCGCGCCGTGGCGGTGGTTTTGCCGTCGAAATCGAATGGCGCCTCGCCGAGGCTGCGGCCGCGCGCGTCGAATGCCCGCACCGTGCCATTCGCGCGCCCGGAGGGGCCGGCGCGCGTGAGCGAGACTTCCATCGCGGCGGGTAAGCTGTCCGCGCCGACGAGGGCGAGCGCGGTCTCCGGGTCGGCGGCGACTTCAGCGCTTTGACCGGCGAAAGCGCGCGCGAAATCGGCGCCGTCGCCGAAATCGAGACCGTCGGCGATCCACAGCGTCTCCGTCTGCGGATGCGCGGAGAGAAAAGCAGTGATCGCCGCGCGGGCGGGACCGCGCGGCGGCATATAGGACACCGGGGCGAGCGCGGCAAGTTTCACGGCGACCGCCTCGCCGTCGCTGGCGGCGATTTCCTGCGCGCCCAGCGAAAGCGGGGCGAGCGCGACCGGGCGGCCGGCGCGCGCGGCGGCGTCGGCGGTTTCCCGCGCCAGAATCATGCGCCGCGCCCAGTTCGGCGCCGCCGACCAGCCGTCGTCGAGCACGATCAGCAGCGGCGCTTTGCCCCGCGCGGCGCTTTCCAGCGCGCGCCAGACCGGACCGGCCATCGCCAGCACCACCAGCGCGGCGATGGCGAGTCGCAGCAGCAAAAGCGGCCAGGGCGTACGGAACGCCGTCGTCTCCTTTGGCGCGAGGCCGAGCAGCAGGCGGACGGGCGGAAAGATCTGCTGGCGCGGGCGTGGCGGCGTGACCCGCAGCAGCCAGTAGAGCGCGACGAGGCCGATCAGCGCGGCAAGCGCGGCGGGGGCGGCGAAGGCGAGCGGGAGTCCGAACATTCAGGCCACGTCCGCCGGCTCGGACAGCCGCGCATGGAGCGCCAGCAGCGCGGTGGAGGCCGGGGCGTCGGTGCGATGCAAGGCGAAATCCCACCCCAGCGCGCGCGCCGCGCTTTTCACCGCCTCGCGCTGCGCGGCGAGCCGCGACTGATAGGGCTCACGAAAAACCTCGGCGCGGGGCGCGCGCCAGCGGGCGATTCCGGCCATGTCGAGGAAATCCATATGGCCCTCGAACGGAAAGCTCTCCTCGATGGGATCGGAGATCATCAATACATGGCCTTCCGCCCCTTGCGCGCCGAGCGCGACGAAGCTCGCCTCGATTTCGGCGGGCGGGCTCAGATAATCGCCGATCAGAACCAGTTTGGAGCGCGCCGCGACGGCGACTGCGGGCGGCGACGCGGTCGGGCGCGGGCCGGACACGGCCAGGATCTCCGCGAAGCGGTCGATCACGTCGCGCGCGGCGACCGGGCGCGACAGGCCGAGCAGGCCGACGCGCTCGCCGCCCCTGACCGCGAGATCGGCGAGCGCGAGCGCGAGCACGGCCGCGCGGTCGAACTTGGAGACGGGTGCGAGATCGGAGCGGAAATTCATCGTCGGCGAACGGTCGAACCATAGCCACAGCGTCTGCGCGGCCTCCCATTCGCGCTCGCGCACGTAGGCTTGGGTTCCTCGCGCCGAGCGGCGCCAGTCGATGTTTTGCGCCGGCTCGCCGGAGGAGAAGGCGCGAAACTGCCAGAAATTCTCGCCCGGCCCCGCGCGTCGCCGTCCATGCACGCCATGCATGAGGCTGTGCGCCAACCGCCGCGCCGCCACGACGAGGTCGGGCAGGCGAGCCGCGAGAACGGCGGCCTGTTCGCGGGGGGCTTGGGTGGCGGCTTTGGCCAAGCGTCAGGACACATATTTGGCGACGAGCCGCGCGACGACGCCCGTTATCGTCTCGCCCTCGGCGCGAGCGGGATAGGTCAGCGCCATGCGGTGTTTGAGGATCGGCTCGGCCAGCGCGATCACATCGTCGCGCGAGGGCGACAGCCGCCCGTCGATCAGCGCGCGGGCGCGGGAGGCGAGCGTCAATGCCTGCGCGGCGCGCGGGCCGGGGCCCCAGGCGATCGGTTTGGTCAATTCAGGATCGCCCTCGCCGGGGCGGGCAGCGCGCACGAGATCGAGGATCGCCTCCACCACGTTCTCGCCGATGGGCGCGGCGCGCACCAGCCGTTGCGCTGATATCAGATCATCCGCCGTCATGGCGGCTTTCGCTTTGGTCTCGACGATTCCGGTGGTTTCGATCAGCACGCGACGCTCGGCGGCGCGGTCGGGATAGCCGACGTCGATCTGCATGAGGAAACGGTCGAGCTGGGCTTCGGGCAAGGGATAGGCGCCCTCCTGCTCCAGCGGGTTCTGCGTCGCCAGCACGTGGAACGGAGCAGGCAGATCGTGGCGCGCGCCGGCGATGGTGACGTGACGCTCCTGCATCGCCTGCAACAAAGCCGACTGGGTGCGCGGGCTGGCGCGATTGATCTCGTCGGCCATCAGGAGCTGGGCGAAGATCGGGCCGGGCAGGAAGCGGAACGAGCGCCGACCGTCCTGCCCCTCCTCCATCACCTCGGCGCCGAGAATGTCGGAGGGCATCAGGTCGGGGGTGAACTGGATGCGCAGCGCGTCGAGACCGAGCACGATCCCCAGCGTCTCGACCAGCTTGGTTTTGGCGAGGCCCGGCACACCGATCAGCAGGCCGTGGCCGCCCGCCAGCAACGTGGTGAGCGTCTGCTCGACCACCTTCTCCTGACCAAAAATCACCGCGCCGATCGCGTCGCGCGCGGCGCGGATGCGCTCAAGCGTCGCCTCCGCCGTCTTGGCGATCGCGGCGTCGAATTCGGTCACCGGCATTCCCATCTCCTGCCACGCCGCGAATCTGGTTTCTAAAACGGGGGCTCGGGCTTAGATTAGGATATAACGCGCGCCTGTCGAGCCATCTCTGGCCTTTGGCGCGCAATCGACGCGAGAATATGGCGGCTTTGTCACAAAACGGAAATAAGGCGCCGGATCAGGCGTTGGCGGGACTGGCGCAAGTGCAGGAGGCCGGGCTCCCGCCGGTCCATCTGTGGAATCCGCCGTTCTGCGGCGACATCGACATGCGGATCGCCGCCGACGGGACGTGGTTTTACCTCGGCTCGCCCATTGGCCGGGCGCCGCTGGTGAAATTGTTCTCGTCGATTCTGCGCAAGGACACCGACCGCTATGTGCTGGTGACGCCGGTCGAGCGGGTCGGAATCAGAGTTGACGACGCGCCGTTCCTCGCGGTGGAGATGCGGCGCGAGGAGGGCCGGATCGGCTTTCGCACCCAGGTCGATGATTTCGTCTGGGTCGGGCCGGAGCATCAGCTGCGGTTCGAGCCCGGCGCGGCGGAGGGCGTGAAGCCCTACGTTCGCGTGCGCGGCGACCTCTGGGCGCTGGTGAAGCGGGCCTTGTTCTACGATCTGGTCGATCTCGGCGCGGTCGAGCCGCACGGAGGCGAGGACTGGTTTGGCGTGCGCTCCGGCGGCGCGTTCTTTCCCATGCGGCGGGCGAGCGAGATCGAAGGTCTTGATTGTGCCGGTCTTGGCGGCGATGGCCGCTGAGCGCCCATGATTCCGCGCGACCCCGACGCCTTCCGCGCCCGCGCCCGCCTGGCGCTCGACGCGGAGCTGAGCCCCGACGCCTTCGCGCCCCACCCGCGCGCGAGCGATTTCGCGCTGAATGGCGGCCCGCCGGCGGGTTTGCCGCCTTCCCGTCCCGCCGCCGTATTGGCCCCCATCGTCGCGCGGCCGGACGGGCTGACCGTCCTGCTCACCCAGCGCGCCGGCCATTTGCGCGCCCATTCCGGCCAGGTCGCCTTTCCCGGCGGCAAGGTCGATCCCGGCGAGACGCCGCTGCAAGCCGCCCTGCGCGAGGCGGAGGAGGAGATCGGGCTGGAGCGGAAATTCATCGAGCCGCTCGGCTGGCTCGACCCCTATCTCACCGGCACCGGCTTTCGCATCGCGCCGCTGGTGGCTTTGGTGACGCCGGGCTTCGCGCTGACCCTCAACGCAGAGGAGGTCGAGGCCGCGTTCGAGACGCCGCTCGATTTCCTCATGGACGAAGCCAATCACGCCATCCACGAGCGCGAATGGGCCGGCGCCAAGCGGCGCTATTACGCCATGCCGCACAACAACCGCTATATCTGGGGCGCGACGGCGGGCATCCTGCGCAATCTCTGGGAAAGGCTGACCCGCCGATGATTCGCGCGTTGTTTGAAACGGTAGGGCTGTTTCTGACGCCCTTCGCGCTGTTCGCGCTCTATCTCGCGCTGCGCCTGAAATTCCCGCTGGCGGTGGAGCATTGGACGCGCGGACGGCTGAGCTGGCTCGCCTTGACGGGATTGGCGGCGGCCGCGCTCGGACTGGCTTTGCTCACCGCGTTCGCCCCACGTGGGCATGGGCGCTACGTGCCAGCGCATATCGAGAACGGAATCATCGTGCCGGGGCGGTTCGAGTGACGCTGGCGCTGCGCGACGGTCGTCTGACCGATCTCTCTGTTCTGCAAAGCCCGCCGCTTGCGCGCGCGCTGGCGCTGCTCAACGCCGACGGCGAGGAGGCGCGCCTCGTCGGCGGGGCGGTGCGCGATCTGCTGCTGGGCGAGACGCCCGGGGATTTCGACATCGCCACCACCGCCACGCCTGAGATCGTGATGGCGCGAGCCAAGGCGGCGGGCGTGGCCTTCGCGCCGACCGGCGTGGAGCATGGCACCGTCACGCTGATCCTCGAGGGTGCGACGATCGAGACGACCAGCCTGCGCGAGGACATCGAGACCGACGGGCGGCGCGCAAAAGTTCGGTTCGGGCGCGATTTCGTCGCCGACGCGATGCGCCGCGATTTCACCCTCAACGCTTTGTCTTTGGACGCGCAGGGCTTCGTGCACGATTACGTCGGCGGCCTCGCCGACCTCGCGGCAAGCCGGGTGCGCTTTATTGGCGAGGCGCGCCAGCGCATCCGCGAAGATTTCCTGCGGATCCTGCGATTCCTGCGCTTTTCCGCGCGTTTCGGCGACGGCGCGCTGGACCCGGCCGGCCTCTCCGCCGCCATCGCCGAGCGGGCGGGCCTTGCGACGTTGTCGGCGGAGCGGGTGCGCGCTGAGATAATGAAGGTTCTGGTCGCGCTCCGTGGGTCATATGTGCTTGGCGTCGCCGAGGGCGCGGGGCTGCTGGGGCCGACGCTCGGCGGCATCGCTTATCCCGCCCGGCTGGCGCGTCTCGCGCAGATCGAGCCCAGCGGCGACGCGGCGCTGCGGCTTGCGGCGCTGGCGGTCGTGGTGCGCGAGGACGCCGAGCGCCTGCGCGAAAAGTTACGTCTCTCCAATGCGGAAGGCGATCGGCTGGGCGCGGCCGCGCGCGGACTGGAAAGCCTGCACGGCCTGACCGCGCCGCCCTCGCTCGGCGATTTGCGGATCGCTTTGTTCGAGCGCGGCCGGACGGCCGCACGCGACGCGGTCCTGCTGGCCCACGCCGACAGCGGCGTCGCGATGAACGACCTGCGCTGGCTTGCCGCGCATCGCTTCCTCGCCGACACGCCGGAGCCGCGCCTGCCCTTCACCGGCGCCGAACTACTCGCGCGCGGCCTGCCGCAGGGGCGGCAGGTCGGGGCGGCGCTGAAGGTGTTGCAGGCGAAGTGGATCCGCGCCGGCTTCCCGCGCGAGCCGGAGCGGCTGGCGCAACTCCTGGCGCAGGCTCTGGAGGAGATCGAGTGAATAGCTGGGGAACCGTCGAAGAAAAATAATCCGGGGCTCGCCCCAACGCTTGATCGTGACAAAATCTTCGCTGCCCGACCTGCGCGCGCACAACGCCCGCGGCGGACTCTGCGGTGAAGGCAGGATGCGCTCCGATTCCTCGAAGCCATCTATGAAACGCATTTCAATTCGGAACGCCTGGCAGGTTAGCTTGAAAGCGATGCGTTGCTCTTCCGCTTAACAAAATGGCGCTCTCCGTTCGGATCGTCGCGACTGCGGGGCTTGCGTTCAGCGCAGAGGCGATGATATGCGCGGCCTCCGATTGTGGAGGGGTGGCCGAGCGGCTGAAGGCGCACGCCTGGAAAGTGTGTATGCGGGAAACCGTATCGCGGGTTCGAATCCCGCCTCCTCCGCCAC
>JANLPL010000184.1:0-2655 GCA_031367195.1 Bradyrhizobium sp. | reverse complement strand
GCGTCGAGCCCCAGGTCAGGTTTTGGTTTTGCCATTCCCGCATAGGTTATCACGAGATGATAACACTTGCAAGGAAATTCCACGCCACCTGCCTGTTGACTGTGCGCGGATGTATATGATAATATCTTTTATCATATAGATATGCTTGCCCCGCAGACCCTCCCCGTGCTATCATGCGCCATGTGCAGATCACCCCCAACGCCGACGCGTCGCACGTCCTCATCCCGTCCAGGAGGCTTCACGCTCGGCCGCGAACATTTTGCGCGGATCAGCGCCGTCGAAGGAATCGCCTTGACGCCGGAGATGCGGGCGACGTTCGACGGTTTCGACCGAGACGGTTTGAGCGCCGAGGAACGGCGTCGCGCGATCACGAGCCGCTTCGCGCCGTCGCGCTGACGGACGCGATGTACGAAAGCGGTCCCGATCCTTATTGCTATCCCGGTTCCAGCGTCCTCAAAAACCGCCTCGACATCCGCGACCAGGCTGAACTCGACGCCTACGAAACCTTGATCACCGCGCAGCGCGGCGAAGAGGCTTTGCCGAGCGGCAGGCTTGGTTACGCGCATTACTGCGCCATTCACCGTCACCTGTTTCAGGACGCGTTCGGCTGGGCGGGGAAGTTGCGCACGGTGCGCATCGCCAAGGGCGGCAGCATGTTTTGCTACCCCGAACACATCGACGCCGAAATGCGGCGACTATTCGGACAGTTGAGCGCCGACCGTTTCTTGCGCGGCCTTTCGGCGGAGGAATTCGCGCGCCGCGCCGCGCATCTTCTCGCCGAACTCAACGCCATTCACCCTTTTCGCGAGGGCAACGGGCGCACCCAACTCACCTATCTGACGTTACTCGCCGTGCGAGCTGGGCATCCGCCGGCGCTGGAGCGCATGAACCCTGCTGCGATGCTCGCGGCCATGGTGACGAGCTTCAAGAGCGACGAGACCCCGCTTGCGGCTTTGATTGGAGCGTTGATCGAGCGATGAACCGGCTTGCGCCAAAGCTCGTCGTAGGTAATGGAAAGCCGCCCGTGAAACGCGATATGAATTTGATCCGGGAATTGCTTCTTAAATTGGAGGCACTCCCCATGCGGATGGGTGGAATTGTCAGCATTCCGCCAGACGCCGAGGAAATTGCTGTGCAGGGCTATGACGTCGCGCAGATCGATTATCATCTCGGGCAAATTCGCCGCGCGGGCTTTATCGACGAAGGTGGTTCGCGGCCGATGTCGGGTATCGGCTTTCGCTGTTTAACACCACATGGCCATGACTTCCTTGACACAGTTCGCGATCCGACTGTTTGGGACAAGACGACAAAAGCGGCTGAGAAAGCTGGCGCAGGAACCCTTGATTTTTTCTGGGGTATAGCGAAAGAGATCGCTAAAGCCGAAATCAAACGTCACACCGGCTTCGATCTCCAATGAACCAACTCGCGCCCATCACCGCCGCCCACGCCCCTGCCCTCATCGCCGCATCCGGCCCCCGCGCCTCCTATCGCTTCCTCGAATTCTTCACCGCCAACATCCGCAACCCGCACACGCGCCGCGCCTATGCGCGCGCGGCCGTGGAATTTTTCGATTGGCTCGCGGCGAAGGGCGTGACGCAGCTCGCGGCGGTCGAGAGCCTTCACGTCGCCACCTACATCGAGGAATTGCAGCGCGCGCGATCGGCACCGACGGCGAAGCTTCGCTTGGCCGCGTTAAAGCATTTGTTTGATTGGATGGTCATCGGCCAGATCATGCCGACCAATCCGGCCGCCGCTGTGCGGGGGCCGCGCCATATCGTGCGGCGCGGCAAGACGCCGGTGCTCGACCCCGCAGAGGCGCGGCAGCTTCTCGACGCGATCGACGTCACGACCGTCATCGGTTTACGCGACCGGGCCTTGATCGGACTCATGGTCTATTCGTTCGCGCGCATCGGCGCGGCGATCGGCATGCGCGTCGAAGACGTGTTCACGCAGAACCGCCGCCTATGGGTTCGCTTGCACGAGAAGGGCGGCAAACAGCACGCCATGCCGTGCCATCACAATCTCGAAGCGTACCTTCACGCCTACATCGTCGGCGCAGGGCTGGCGGGCGACCCGAAGGCGCTGTTGTTCCAGACCTACAGCCGCGCGACCGGCCAGCTCACCGGCAACCCCCTGCCCCAGGCGAACGCCTACGCGATGATACACCGCCGCGCGCGGGCGGCCGAGATCACGACCAAGATCGGCAATCACACGTTTCGGGCGACGGGCGTGACGGCGTACCTGAAAAACGGCGGGACGCTTGAGAAAGCGGCGCAGATGGCGAACCATGCCAGTACGCGCACGACGCAGCTCTACGACCGGCGCGCGGAGGAGGTCACGCTCGACGAGGTGGAGCGGATATTGGTTTGATCGTCGCCGATATCTTCCTGCCGCGCGTGCCGCTAACAGCCTATCCTATTGAAGAAATGGCGTTTTTTCGGTTGTTCCGGCCTTGCGGTTTTGTGATATAATAGACCGATGAATTACACGTCGCCAGATAAGCCCGTTCCTGAATCAATCGCCGCCAGCCTCGCCCGCAGCGAGGCGCAGATTGCAGCGGGGCAGACTGTGCCCCTAGAGCCGGTGCTTGACCGGCTTCGCGCCAGCATTGCGCGGATGCAGGCAGCATGAAACGCGACGAGATCATTAGGACTT
>JANLPL010000180.1:0-3108 GCA_031367195.1 Bradyrhizobium sp. | reverse complement strand
CGAGAAGAACGTCAACCGTCGCAATCGCCCGAGAATATAGGTCTGCGCGAACCGGACGCCGGCTTCGACTTTCGCTTTATCCCGGGGCTTTTTCGGGCGTGCCGGAAGAACTCCGACGGCATAATGCGACGCCATCGCGCCGTAGGTGCGGTTGATCTCGGGGTCGTAAAACGAAGCCTTGTGGATGCCGCTCTTCAGGTTGTCGGGAACCAGCAGTTTTGGGACGCCGCCGAAGAAGCGGAACATGCGCACGTGCGCGCCGGTCCAGTCGGGCAGTTGCTGCGTCCAGGTCGCCTCGGCGTAGGTGAGGTTCGAGGCCCCGAGCACACCGACGAAGATCTCCGCCTCGCGGATTTCGCCCGTCGTAGGATCCGCGATGCCTATCCGCTTGCCGGAATAATCCACGAACGCCTTGTCGCCGGCCACGTGGTGCTGGCGCATCACCGGCGTCAGCCGCCGCTCGAACCCGCGCAGAAGGTCACAGAACCGCGAGTACCCATAGCCCCCGGGCTGAACCTCGCGGTATTCCTCCCAAAGGATCATCATCGTCACGCCAGGCCGCTTCAACTCGCGCGCCAAGGCCGCCCAGTCCGGCTCGATCCGCCGCCGCTGGCCCGTCGCAACCCCGGCCCGCCCAAAGAGCCGCCGTTCAAGTGCGTCGTCGGTGACGTCCTCCGCCAACGGCCATACCAATCCGGCCGCCGCCACCCGTTTCAGATTGTCCTGGATCGTCGAACGCGCCGCGCCCAGAAGTCGTCCGATCTCCCGAGCGCTCACCCCATCGTGGTGAAGCCGCAATAGATGTCGCAATTGTCGCATGCTCAGTTCCCGCTTCGCCGGCATCCCCATCTCCTCGTCGATCATCGACAGGCGGGGTGTGCCGCAGTTGCTGAACCGCGGGGAGCAAAACAGTGGCGTCGTCGCCGGCTCAGGTGACCGGCTTCAAATCGGAATGGCGGCCGGGATCAAATCGGAACGGTGGTCGGCTTCAAATCGGTGCGGGTGGCCGGATTGAATCGGAATTCGCAGGTGGTGTGCTTTTATGCTACCGTCGCGCCGAAAATCACCCTTTGGGATTGTTATGGAAGCCGCCGGAAAACTCACGATCACCATGCCCCCGGACATGATCCGCGACCTTCGCGCCAGCGTCGCAGCGGGCGAATACGGCTCGACGAGCGAAGCCATTCGCGACGCCCTTCGCGTATGGCATCGCCAGCGCCTTGAGAACGCCGAACGCTTGACCGCCATTCGCGCCCGCATCCGGCGTTCTCTTGACGATCCACGCCCCGATATGACGCTTGAAGAAGTAGACGCGGCGCTTGACGCGGCCTTTGCCCGCGCCGAACAAGCGAGCACCAATGGAGCGGCTTAAAGTTCGGTTCCGCCCAGAAGCGCGGCGCGATCTTTTATCAATTTTTTCCTATGTCCTAGAGCTTAGTCGCAGCCCCGCGACCTCGCGCGGATTTGTTCAGCGGATACGCGACCGTTGCGAGCGTATCGGCAATGTCCCGCTTGGCGGACGCCCGCGTGACGACCTCGAACCCAGTTTACGCACCGTCCCTTTCGAGAAATCCGCCGTTATCGCCTATAAGGTGGAGGGCGATTGCGTGCGGATCACCAACATTTTCTATGGCGGGCGAAATTATGAAGCCCTGTATCGCGACGCTCGCGCTGAGGACGAACCGACTTAACCGCACATTTTCTTTCCGTGCTTTCTTGCGCCTTATTAAATCCTATCGCGCGCTGGACAGACTCTCGAAAAAAGCCGAGATTCCCTACACGCCGAGATTCTCTACGGCGATTCTTACGGGAGACACCCGACCGCAGAAATGAAAAGCCCGCCTTTTAAGGGGCGGGCCACTCACCGCGCGAAGCGGGGAGAATATCGTTCGGTTGCAAGACCGATATTCTCCCAAATCTCGCCCGCTTGCAAGCTCTATTTCCTTGCAACGGATTCGCTTTGCGCGGTTTTTGGCGCACCCTTCGAGGGCGGCTCATCCCACAGGAGAGCCGAATGACCACTCATACTCCCCGCTATCGCAGGGGAAGCCTTTTCGGCGGCGAGTTTCGCTTACTCGACCGCAACGCCGTCGCACGTCTGCTTTTCATTGCCGAAGCCCTCGACCGGAACACGCACATGCCGGGCAAGCATGGCGGGATCATCGGACGCACCGGCCTTGCCGTCCTTCGCGCCCTCATCTGCCGATTTTAGGCCCGTACGGCTGAGAGGGACGGAAAACCGACATAAGGACTTCACAAGCCCTCTGATGCCCTTGCCCCTGATGAGTGTCTCCCAAGGCCGGTGATATTCTATCCCGCCGCCAGGAGGCAAAACGATGAAAACGCCACGCTCGGATTTCACGCTCGAATTCAAGAAGGAGGCAGTTCGGCTTGTTCGTAGCGGTCAGCGACAGTCTGAGGTCAGCGCGTTGCTGGGAATATCGGGTCAGACGCTGCATAACTGGGTGAAGGCGGAGGCGGCGGGTCGTTTGTTGGAGCGCGCCGGCGTCAAGGCGATAAGCGCGGAGCAGATGGAGATCAGCCGACTGAAGGCTGAACTGGCCCGAACGCGGATGGAGCGCGACATCCTAAAAAACCAACGCGGTTCGAGGCCGCCTGTGGGGGTAGAAACGATTTGCGCTATCCTGGCTACGGAAGGGAGCGGCCGTCTACTTTTTGGTGGCGCGTAACCCCGTAAAAAAACATGGTCCATGGGTTGTTGCGAACTTGAGAATGGTGACGTCTTCGGGCGATCCCGGTTAGGAAATTGATCGCTTGCGCAGCCCAGCCCTTCCGCTTTTGTCAGCAGGAGGAATGAAGATGAAGGACCCGACAAAACCGATGGGTGCGTCGTCCTCGATGATGATGATCCATCAAAACGCGGCCGCCATCGATATTGGCGCGACCATGCACATGGCGGCGGTAGGTCCGGACCGGTCATCCGAGCCGGTTCGCAGCTTTGGCACGTTCACGGCTGACCTGCACCGGCTGGCCGACTGGTTTGCGGAATGCGGCGTCAGGACGGTGGTGATGGAATCGACCAGCGTTTATTGGATCCCGATTTTCGAACTGCTCGAAGAGCGCGGCGTCGAGGTGTTTTTGGTCAAT
>JANLPL010000178.1:0-24307 GCA_031367195.1 Bradyrhizobium sp. | reverse complement strand
CGAGGACGCCATGAGCCGGGAGCCCCGCGCCCCTTTCCGTTACATCGCCCACCCCGCGCCGACCTCGGCCGAGGCGCGCGCCGAGAAACTGCGCGATCCCGGGTTCGGGCGCGTGTTCACCGACCATATGGTCACCGTGCGCTGGAGCGAGGGCCAGGGCTGGCATGACGCGGAGATCAAAGCCCGCGCGCCGTTCCAGATCGACCCCGCCAGCGCGGTGCTGCATTACGCCCAGGAGATTTTCGAGGGGCTGAAAGCCTATCGCACCCAGGACGGCGTCGTGCTGTTCCGGCCCGAGCGCAACGCCAGGCGGTTTCAGGATTCGGCCGAGCGGCTCGCCATGCCGGCCTTGCCCGAGAGCTTGTTCCTCGGCGCGATCGAGGAAATCGTTCGCATCGACCGCGATTGGATTCCCGGCGGCGAGGGCAGCCTCTATCTGCGCCCGTTCATGTTCGCCAACGAGACCTTCCTCGGCGTGAAGCCCGCCAGCGAATATTTGTTCGTCGTCATCGCCTCTCCGGTCGGCGCTTATTTCAAGGGCGGCAAGAAGGCTGTGACGGTGTGGTTGTCGGATCATTACACCCGCGCGGCCTCGGGCGGCACGGGGGCGGCCAAATGCGGCGGCAATTACGCCGCCAGCCTTGTCGCGCAGGCCGAGGCCAGCAAACAGGGCTGCGATCAGGTCGTGTTCCTGGACGCGGCCGAGCACAAATGGGTCGAGGAACTCGGCGGCATGAACGTGTTCTTCGTGTTCGACGACGGTTCGATGCTGACCCCGCCGCTCGGCGGCACCATCCTGCCCGGCGTGACGCGCGATTCGATCCTGACGCTCGCCCGCGCCGACGGGCGCATTGTGAAAGAAGAACGCTACGGCATCGACCAGTGGCGCGCGGACGCCGCCAGCGGACGCCTGCGCGAATGTTTCGCCTGCGGCACGGCGGCGGTCGTCTCCCCGATCGGCAAGATCAAATCGTCGAACGGCGATTTCACCATCGGCGAGGGCGAGGGCGGGCCGGTCACCGTCAAACTCAAAACCAAGCTGGTCGGCGTGCAGCGCGGCGAGATCGCCGACGAATACGGCTGGGTGCGAAAGGTTCTCTGAAACGCGGCCGTGACCCTCTTTCCCGCCGCGGCGCGCGCGCGCGGCGTGGTGTTCTATCTGATCGCGATCTTCCTGTTCGCGCTCAACGACGCCATGGGCAAATGGCTGGTCGCCAGCTACACGGTCGGGCAGTTGCTGGCCCTGCGCGCGGTCGGCGCGGCGCTTCTGCTGGCCCCGATGGTTTGGCGCTGGAAGGTCGATCTCACCGACCGGCGCCATCTTGGCCTGCAAGCCTTACGCATCCTGCTGATGGCCGGCGACACCTATTGTTTCTTCTACGCCACGCGCACCATGCCGCTGGCGGATGTGATGACGTTCTATATGGCGGCGCCGCTCATCATCACCGCGTTGTCGGCGCTGGCTTTGGGCGAGGATGTCGAGCCGATCCGCTGGGCGGCGGTGGTCTTAGGCTTCGTCGGCGTCCTCGTCGCGCTGCGGCCGAGCGCGGAGATTTTCGCCACCTCCTCGCCGCTCGCCTTGCTTGGGGCCGTTATGTATGGGCTCGGCCAGACGATCACGCGGGCGTTGCGCGGGGTGCATTGGCTGCATCTGATCGTCTGGCAATTCGCCGGCGCGGGGCTGATCGGTGCGGCGACGCTGCCGTTCGCCTTTGTGACGCCGAGCCCTGCCGATCTGGCGCTGTTGTTCCTGCTCGGCGTGGTGGCGATGGTCTGTTTCGTGTTCATGACCAAGGCGCTGGCGTTGACGCCGGCCTCGGTGCTGGCGCCGTTTCAATACACGGCGATCCTCTGGGCCACGGCGCTCGGCTGGTTGATCTGGCGCGATACGCCGACCCCGCCGATTCTGCTCGGCAACGCGCTCATCATCGCCAGCGGGCTGATCGTGCTGCGGGCGGAGCGCGCGCGGCTGCCAGGAGTGCGCGACGCGGCGACCTGAGCGTTCAACACAGGAACGACGGGATTTTGCCGCGTTTTAACGCGCCTCCTCCCGTAATAGCGCCGGAGACGTAGGAGGACGCGATGAAAGTTCGGGCTTTCCTGTGGGTGGGCGTGGCGACGGCGGCTCTGATCGGGCTAAGCGGCGCGGAGGCGGCCGAACTCGCGCTGAAGCGGGTGCTGCTGTCGACCGGCGGCGTGGGCCTCTATGAATACGAGGCCGAGGTCGAGGGCGACGCCACGGTTGAGCTGAAGGCGCCGCTCGACCAGATCGACGACATTTTGAAAAGCCTGGTCGTGTTCGACGATCACGGCGGAATCGGCGGGCTCGATCTGCCCGGCCCCGAACCGCTGTCGCAGACGTTCCGCGCCCTGCCCTTCACGGCCGAAGATCTGCAATCGACGCCGCAATTGCTTATTGCGCTGCGCGGCGCCGAGATCGAGGTCGGCGGTCCCCATGCGATCAAGGGCCGCATCGTCGCGGTGGCCGAGGAAACCGAGACCAAGCCCGAAGGCGGCGCGTTTGCCGCGCGCCATCGCGTGACGGTGATGGGCGAGGCCGGGCTGGAGCAATTCGTGCTGGAGCAGGCGGAGAACCTGCGCTTCGCCGACGCGCAGGTGCGCGAGGCGCTGACCAAGGCGTTGCAGGCGACGGCGGCGGGGGCCGAGCGCAACGCGCGCGCGATCCAGCTGCGCTCGCGCGGCGACCGCAAGCGCAAGCTGCGGGTCGCCTATCTCGCCGCCGCGCCGGTGTGGAAGACCTCGTATCGGCTCGTGCTCGACGCGGCCCCGGAAGCGAAAAAAGCCGCGTTGCAGGGCTGGGCGACGCTCGAAAACCTGTCGGGCCAGGATTGGAGCGGCGTCGATCTCACACTCGTCTCCGGACGCCCCGTCTCGTACCGGCAGTCGCTCTATCGCGCATATATGATCGATCGGCCAGAGGCGCCGGTGGATATCGGGTCGCGGCTAGACCCCGGCATGGATCGCGGCGCCATCGCCGCGGACGAGGCGCCCGCGGCCCCGGCGCCAGTCGAGGGCAGGAGCCGGGCGGGGATGCTCGCCGCGCCTATGTTCGCCAAATCAAAGGAGCGGCCGCAATCGCCGCGCCGCGAAGCCGAGGCGGTCGAGCCGGCGACGGCGCAGGAGGGCGAAACGCAGGTGTCGTTCCACCTGCCCTTCCCCGTCAGCGTCGCCAACGGCCGCACGCTGTCGCTGCCGATCGTCGACCGCGAGGAGCCGGTCGCGCGGGTGGCGCTTTACGACCCGAGCGTCGATGCGCGCCATCCCCTGAGCGCGGCCGAACTGACCAACGCGGGCGATACCGCGCTGCCGCCGGGAATTGTCACGATCTACGAAAGCGGCGAAGGCGGCGCGACTTATGTCGGCGATTCCCGGCTGTCGGCGACGCCGGCGGGGGAAAAGCGGATGCTGAGCTTCGCGCTCGACCAGAAGACCACGATCGAGCAGGACGATTCCGACCAGACCTCGCTCGCCCGCGCCCGAATCGCCAAGGGCGTGTTGACGCTGGACGATCTGATCCGCCGCCGCACCGTGTTTCACGTCAAGGCCGACGCGCCGCGCAAGCTGATCGTGTTCGCGTCCAAGCTCGCGGGCGGAAAGATGACGGAGCCGGCCGCAAAGGACGTGACGGAGGCCGACGGCCGCTACCGCGTGCCGTTCGCGCTTCATGCGGGCGACGGGCAGACATTCGCTGTCACTCAGGAGCGCACGCAGACCCGCGCCGTCGCGCTCGCCAATCTCGATGACGCCAATCTCAGCCTCTACGCCAAATCCGGCGAGATCGACGCCGACAGCCGCGCGGCGCTGGTCAAGCTCGCCAAGCTGCGCGCCGATCAGGCCGAAGCCGCGCGGCTGGTCGCCGAAACGCAGGGCCGGATCGAGGCGGTGACGTCGGATCAGAGCCGGCTCAAGGACCTGTTGGGCGCGGTCGCGGCGGGATCGGATCTGGCGAAACGCTACCTTCGCAAACTCGACGCCGACGAGACCGAACTGGAATCGCAACACACGACGCTCGCGGCACGAGAATCCGCGCGCGACGCGGCTGCCCGCGCGGTGGAGGCGTTCGTGGCGGGGCTGTGACGCTTGGCCTTGGCGGCCCGCGCTAAGAATTGCGCGAACTTGGCGGGCGATGATATCTTGCCCCGCAAGCGCAGGCTTAATTTGCGCCGCATTCAGCAGGGAGTGGGCGCATGAAATACATTGAGAGCCGGGAAGAACTGCGGAAAGTCTATTCCCCGCCGGGCGAATTGCCGCTGCGCAAGGAAATGCGACGCCTTGACCCCCACGCGCGGAATTTTCTTAAGCAAAGCCCGTTCGTGTTGATCGGCACGCAGGATCGCGACGGCGCCGCCGACGTCACCCCCAAGGGCGACCGGCCCGGCTTCGCGCAGGCGCTCGACGACTTCACGCTGGTGGTGCCCGACCGGCCCGGCAACAATCGGTTGGACAGCTGGGAGAACCTTCTGATCAACCCGTCGGTGGGAATGCTGTTCGTCATCCCCGGCATGAACGAAACTTTGCGGGTGAATGGCGAAGGCCGGCTGACGGTCGATGACGAGCTACGCCATCGCCTCGCGGTGGACGGCAAGCCGGCGATCAGCGTGCTGGTGGTGAAAATCCGCGCCGTCTATTTGCATTGCGCGAAGGCGTTCATGCGCTCGAAGCTGTGGGATCACGAGGCCTGGCCGGCGCGCTCCGCAATGCCGACACTGGGCGAGATTTTGCGGGATCAACTCGCGCTGCCGCAAGACTCCGCCGACCTGGATGAGAGCCTGGCGACATCCTATCGCCAGACGATGTGGTGAAAGCTCACCCTCGCCTTACGCGGGCCGAGCCTGATTGGCCGCCTCGATCACGTCCTCCAGCGTGCGCAATCCCGTCGTCGGCGCGTTGACCAGCACCGCCATATTGCCGGGCGCGTGCAGGTTCTTCCACATCTTGGTGTGCGCGAGCGGGATCTGCCCCCAGGGGAAAACCTCGGACAGGCAGGGGTCGATGCGGCGGTCGATCACGAATTTGTTGGCCGCCGCCGCCTGCTTCAGATGCGCGAAATGCGAGCCCTGGATGCGCTTCTGCCGCATCCAGACGAAGCGGGCGTCGAAGGTGAGATTGAAGCCCGTGGTGCCAGCGCAGAACACCACCATGCCGCCGCGCTTGACGACGAAACACGAGGTCGGAAACGTCTGTTCGCCGGGGTGCTCGAACACCGTATCGACGTCCTTCTTGCCGGTGATGTCCCAGATCGCCTTGCCGAACTTGCGCGCCTCTTTCATATAATCGTTGAACTCGGGCGAATTCACTTTCGGCAATTGACCCCAGCAATTGAAGCCCTTGCGGTTGATGACGCCCTTGGCGCCCAGGCTCAGCACGAAGTCGCGCTTAGATTCGTCGGAGATGACGCCGATGGCGTTGGCGCCGGCGGCCGCGCAAAGCTGCACGCCGAACACGCCCAGGCCCCCCGAGGCGCCCCAAACGAGCACGTTGTCGCCGGGCTTCAGCCGGTGCGGCTCGTGGCCGAACAACATGCGATAGGCGGTCGCCAGCGTCAGGGTGTAGGAGGCGCTCTCCTCCCAGGTGAGATGACGCGGGCGGTCCATCAACTGGCGGTCCTGCACGCGGCAGAACTGGGCGAACGAGCCGTCCGGCGTCTCGTAGCCCCAGATGCGCTGCGAGGACGAGAACATAGGGTCGCCGCCGTTGCACTCCTCGTCGTCGCCGTCGTCCTGGTTGCAATGCACCACGACTTCGTCGCCGACCTTCCAGCGCTTGACCTTCGAGCCGACCGCCCAGACGATGCCGGCAGCGTCCGAGCCGGCGATATGGAACGGGTTCTTGTGGCCGTCGATCGGCGAAATCGGCTCGCCCAGCGCGGCCCAGACGCCGTTGTAATTGACGCCGGCCGCCATCACCAGCACCAGCACGTCGTGGCTGTCGAGCGTCCAGGTCGGCACCACCTCGATTTGCATCGACTGTTCCGGCGGCCCGTGCCGCTCCTTGCGGATCGCCCAGGCGTACATTTTCGCGGGCACATGGCCCAGCGGCGGAATCTCGCCAATCTCGTAGAGATCCTTCAGAGGCGTTGGTGCGGCGGCCTTGGGCAAGATCGTTTCTCCTGAGGCGGCGGCGGCTATGCGATCCATGGCTTCCCCTTGGCCCCGTCCACGATTCGACGGCGCTCCCTAACGCCAACGCGCGGGCTCACCGCCCCACGCTTTGCGCCGCAGCATGACGGCGCCGCCGCCCAAAATCAACGGCCTTGTCGCTAAGTCGCGCCCTTCTTTCGGCGAATAGACGTTCATTCAATCCAAAGTTTTTGGCTTTAACGTCGCGCGCGAGCCTGGCGCTGTCTTAGCGGAGCAAAGCCAATGGTCGCGATGGACCCGGTCTGGAAATTTCTCAACAGCCTCGAAGGCTTCGAGTACGCTGCGTTCTGGATCGCGTTCCTGACGCTGGTGATGCTGGTC
The DNA here is from genome assembly GCA_031367195.1 of Bradyrhizobium sp. GTDB lineage: Bacteria > Pseudomonadota > Alphaproteobacteria > Rhizobiales > Beijerinckiaceae > Roseiarcus. The sequence continues at coordinate 17,825 of JANLPL010000178.1, read as the reverse complement.
GGCTTCTTCCTCGACTACGTCATGCAGAAACAGGGATTTGGACCCTATTTCAACGCGCTTTACGTGCTCGGCGGCGTCTGGCTTGGCCTTTATGTGCGTTATAACTACCTGCAACCGAACAAAGTCCATCTGAACGACCCGTTCCTTTCGCTTGGCTCCATCTTCGCAGTGACCGCGGCCATGTTGGTCGTGATGGCCTTCGTGCGTAACCGGACTTCCTAGGCGTCCGACCTTAGCCGGGTAGTCGCGCCCGCCCTTTTCTGCGATTGTGCTCTGCACAAAAGCGGATCGAAGGGCGTGCTGAATGGCGCAACGCGACAAACCCTGGATTTTTCGGACCTACGCGGGCCATTCCAGCGCTGCCGAATCCAACCGGCTCTATCGCGCCAATCTCGCCAAGGGCCAGACCGGCCTGTCGATCGCCTTCGATCTGCCGACGCAGATCGGTTACGACAGCGACCACCCCCTCGCGCGCGGCGAGGTGGGCAAGGTCGGCGTCGCGATCTCGCATCTCGGCGATATGCGGACGCTGCTCGACGCCATCCCCGTCGCCACCATGAACACCTCGATGACGATCAACGCCACGGCCTGCTGGCTGATGGCGCTGTATGTCGCGGTCGCCGACGAACAAGGCGCGCCGAGGGCCGTGCTGACCGGCACGACGCAGAACGACATCATCAAGGAATATCTGTCGCGCGGCTCCTATGTGTTTCCGCCCGAGCCGTCGCTGCGGCTGACCAGGGATCTGATCCTGTGGTGCGCGCGCGAGGCGCCGAAATTCAACCCGATCAACGTCTGCTCCTACCATTTGCAGGAGGCCGGGGCGACGCCGGTGCAGGAGCTTTCCTACGCGCTCGCGACCGCGATCGCCGTGCTCGACCGGGTGCGGGCTTCCTCCGACATGAATCAGGAACGCTTCGCCGACGTGGTGGCGGCCATGTCGTTTTTCGTCAACGCGGGGATGCGCTTCGTCACCGAACTCTGCAAGATGCGCGCCTTCGTCGAGCTTTGGGACGAGATCGCGCTTGCACGTTATGGCGTGACCGACCCGGCCAAGCGCCGTTTCCGCTATGGCGTGCTGGTCAATTCGCTGGGTCTGACCGAGAGCCAGCCGGAGAACAACGCCTATCGCATCCTGATTGAAATGCTGTCGGTGGTGTTGAGCAAAAACGCCCGTGCGCGCGCGGTGCAGCTTCCCGCGTGGAACGAGGCTTTGGGGCTGCCGCGTCCGTTCGATCAGCAATGGTCGCTGCGGCTGCAACAGATCATGGCCTACGAGACGGACCTGCTCGAATATGGCGACCTGTTCGACGGCTCGAAGGAGATTGCGGCGAAAGTCGAGGCGCTGAAGGATCAGGCGCGCGTCGAGTTGGCCGCGATCGACGCGATGGGCGGAGCGGTGAAGGCGATCGAGACCGGCTATCTCAAAGCTAAGCTGGTCGAGAGCAACACGGCGCGGCTGGAGGCGATCGAGCGCGGCGAACAGATCGTCGTCGGCGTCAACAAGTTCACCACCACCGACCCCTCCCCGCTCACCGCTGGCGACGGGCTGATCTTCGCGCCCTCGCATAGCGCCGAGTCCGATCAGATCGCGCGTCTGGAGGCGTGGCGCGCCGCGCGCGACGGCGCGGCCGTCGCCGAGGCGCTCGCATCCTTGCGCGCCGCCGCCGCCAGAGCCGAGAACATCATGCCGGCCTCAATCGCCGCGGCAAAGGCCGGCGTGACGACGGGCGAATGGGCGGCCGCCCTGCGCGGGGAATTCGGCGAATATCGCGCGCCAACCGGCGTTCCCCGCCAGGCCCGTCAAGGCGCCGACGATCTCGACGAATTGCGCGCGCAGGTGCAGCGCGTCTCGCTGAAGCTCGGGCGTCGGCTCAAGTTCCTGGTGGGAAAGCCGGGGCTCGACGGCCATTCCAACGGCGCCGAGCAGATCGCGGTGCGCGCCACCGACGCCGGCATGGATGTGGTCTATGACGGCATCCGCCTGACGCCCGACGAGATCGTCGAGCGCGCCGGCGACGTGCATTGCGTCGGCCTGTCGATCCTGTCGGGCAGCCATGTCGCGATGACGCGCGAGGTGCTGGCCAAGCTGAAGGCGGCCGGGCTCGCCCATGTGCCGGTGGTGGTGGGCGGCATAATTCCGCCCGATGACGCGGCGACGCTGCTGGCCGAAGGGGTCGCGGCGATCTACACGCCGAAGGATTTCGCGATCAACACGATCATCCGCGAGATTGTCGGGGTGGTGGAGCGACGCGCCGATTGAGGGTCCAAAAGTTATCGAGAGATGAATTTGTGGCCAATACATAGGCAGAAAGCGCAAGACGAAGGTCGAGATAACAAAACTTTGCTTGGGCTTGGCGACGACAGCGGCGTTCCGGCGGATATGCGCCACAAAAACGCCCGACGCTTGCGGTCCTTTAACGTCAACCGGCGGCGTCGCGCGGGGCTCGGGTCAGGTGATTCGGGGTTCCCGGTCCGGGGACGAGCTAGCAATCCTAGAGTTCAGCAATCCTAGAGTTCAACAATCCTAGAGTTCACATGGGGTCGTTTTCAAACATGTCGCAACGGTTGGAGTTTTCCCTAAAGCGGCGCGCTTTTCTCAAGGGCGCCGTGGCGATCGCCGCGCTCGGCCTTTCGCCCGCCTTCGCCGGCAAGCGGCAGGTGGACGATCAAGCGGAATGGCCGCAGCAATGGCAGGTTTCGGATGGACTCGCCGTTGGGCGGGAGACGACGCCGACCCTGTCGCCCGCGACCGTCGCCGCCGCCGAAAACGCCATTACGAAATATCAGGATCTTGTCACGCGCGGCGGTTGGAATCTGGTTCCGAGCGGAGCGCAACTGGGGCTCGGCGCCAAGGGACGCGCGGTGCAGGATTTGCGGCAGCGCCTCGCCGCTTCCGGCGACATCGACCCCGATGCCGGCATGGGGCCGACCTATGATTCGTTCGTCGAATCGGCTGTCAAGCGCTTCCAGGTCCGCCATGGGCTGGGCCCGACCGGAATCGTCGATAAGGACACGCTGAAGGAGCTTAACGTCAGCGCCGAGGAACGCCTGCGTCAGTTGCAGATCAACCTTGTGCGGCTGCGCTCCTTCGCCGGCGATCTCGGACCGCGCTTCGTGATGGTCAATATTCCCGCCGCCGCCGTCGAGACGGTTGAGGCCGGCCAAGTCTATTCGCATCACAAGGCGGGTGTCGGACGCATCGACCGCCAGTCGCCGATCATGCACACCAAGGCGCTTGAGATCAATTTCAACCCGTTCTGGAACGTGCCGCCCTCCCTCATCAAGAAGGATCTGATCCCGAAGATGAAGAAGGATCCCAATTATCTGACGGAAGAGAAGATCCACATCATCAACAAGGAGGGGCAGGAAGTTCAGCCCGCCTCGATCAACTGGAACACCGACGACGCGATCCACTACCGCTATCGGCAGGAACCCGGCGCCGAAGTCGATGCGCTCGGCGCGGTGCGGATCAATATCGCCAATCCCTATGGCGTCTATATGCACGACACGCCGGAAAAGGGCATTTTCGGCGACGATTTCCGCTTCGTCTCCTCGGGCTGCGTGCGCGTGCAGGACGTGCGCGACTATGTCGCCTGGTTGCTCAAGGACAATCCCGGCTGGGGTCGCGACCAGATCGACGACACGATCCGCACCGGCCAGCGCATCGACGTCAAACTGAGCAAAACCGTCGATGTCTATTGGGTCTATGTCACCGCCTGGTCGACGCCCGACGGCGTCGTGCAGTTCCGGCCCGACATCTACAAACGCGACGGCGACGGACCGGGTCCGGTCGCCGACGCGGCGCCGACCAAACCGATGGCGCTGCCGCAGGAATGAGTTGCGTCGTGGCGTGAAGCGTCTCCTGGTGTGAAGCGTAACGCCCCGCGCGGTTTCTCCGCGCGGGGCTTTTTTGTCAGCGAATAAACGCGCCCGAGCGCAAATCCGCCATCGCCTGCCGGATCTCGGCCTGCGTGTTCATCACGATCGGCCCATGCCAGGCGACCGGCTCGCGGATCGGCTTGCCCGACACCAGCAGGAAGCGGATGCCCTGCTCGCCCGCCTGCACCGTCACCTCGTCGCCGCTGCCGAACACCACGAGCGAACGATTGCCGACCTCGTCGCGCACGACAATCTCCTCGCCGTCGACGATTTCCTCGCGCAGCGCGCCAAATGGCTCAGAGGCGTTGAGGAACCGACCCGAACCCTCGAAGATATAGGCGAACACCTGACGGTAGGTCTCGACCTTCAGCGTCTTGGCGCGGCCCGGCGGCACGGTCACGTCGAGATAGCGCGGCTCGGCCGCGACGCCCTCGATGGGGCCTTTGGCGCCCCAGAAATCGCCGCAGATCACGCGAACTTTCGTCCCGTCGTCGTCGGTGACTTCCGGGATGTCGCGCCCGACAATGTCCTGGTAGCGCGGCGCGGTCATCTTCAGGCTGGAAGGCAGGTTGGCCCAGAGTTGGAAGCCGTGCATCCGGCCGAGCGCGTCGCCGCGTGGCATTTCCTGATGCAGAATACCGCGCCCCGCCGTCATCCATTGCACGCTGCCCGGGCCCAATACGCCCTTATTGCCCAGGCTGTCGCCATGCTCGACCTCGCCGGCGAGCACATAGGTGATAGTCTCGATGCCGCGATGGGGATGCCAGGGAAAGCCCGCGGAATAATCGCTGGGATGGTCGCCGCGAAAGTCGTCCATCATCAGGAAGGGATCGAATTCGCTCGTGTCGCCGAAGCCGAAGGCGCGGCGCAGCCTGACGCCGGCGCCCTCCATCGTGGGGGTGGACTGGGCGATGCGCTTGACGGCTCGGATCGACATGGAATCCTCAAACGGGAAAAGACTGACAGGCGTGATTTGCGCTACTATCGCGCAAGCGCAAGGCCTGCGCCGGAGCAGGCGGCGCCTGACGGCTTCGCCGAACTCAGTTGAGCCGGCGATTGGCGCTTGGCGGGGCGGCGAACGGCGGCAGGGTCGCCGCCTCGCTCTGACGCACGCGCTCGCGCAGATTGGCGAGCACCGGTTCGATCAACGAATGCGCCAGCGCCACGCCGGCGGCGGTGTCGGCGGGCGACGCGCCCTCGATATGGGCGTAAAGCTTGGCGCGCACGCTTTGCTCGAAAGCGTCGACGTCATCGCGATGTTTGCCCACCAGCATCTCGGCGCCCATCAAATTGATGAGCTTCACCAGCGATGCAATGGCGACGCGAACGGGGTCGCTACAACCTTCCGGTTCCATGCCGATACTCCCTGCTTGAGTGAGAAACTGTCCAGCCACAATGGGTTAGGCAATTTGATCCCATACGGTTGCCCCCACGATATGGTATAGTTCGCTCCGAATTCAAGCGATTCCCCGCGTGCGGCTTCAGGCCTTCAAACCTGGGGCGAGCCCAGCCGCGTTTTCTCGCACAGAGCGCGAGTGTTTCAAGTTGCGGAACGCCTCGCGCGGCGCGCCGGATGGGCCTATGTCAGCGCCGAACACGGAGAACCCCATGCGAATGCAGGATCGGATACAGACCAAGCTCACGCAGGCGCTCGCGCCGACGCAAATCGCGATTCAAGACGATTCGTCGCAACATGCCGGCCACGCCGGTGCGCGCCCCGGCGGGGAAACGCATTTTACCGTCGAGATCGTCAGCCCCGCTTTCCTCGGCAAGAGCCGGGTGCAGCGCCATCGCCTCGTCTATGCCGCGCTGACGGCGGAATTCGCCGACGGCGTACATGCGCTGGCGCTGGTCACGCGCGCGCCGGGCGAACCATGATCGAATACACGCTGACGCTGGAGGAGGCCGAGGTCGCGGCCGCCCGCGCGGCCTGGCGCGCCTCGTTGCGCGATGGGCTGCTGACGCGCCATCTGGCGCCGCTCGCCGCTTTCATGCTGATCGTGCTGTTCGCCGCCATTCTCGGTTGGACCGGGCTGATCCCCCGGCGATCCGCCGAATTCGCGCTGCTGCTCGCGGCGGCGGCTTACATGATCTATCGGCTTTGGACGCGGCGGCGTTTCTACCACGCGCAGCGCGCGGCGGCCGGCTGGGCGCGAGCGTTTCACGCCGATCCCTCGCGGCTCGCGCTCGACGAGGACGGCTTTTCGCTCGATGGCGCCGCCCAATCGCGCCGCTGGCGTTTCGAGGACGGGTTGGAGATCGAGCAGGTCGCCGGGCTGGTCTATGTCTGGCCGAAACGAGGGGAGCCGCTGGTGTGGCCGCTGCGCGCCCACGCCGACGCCGTTGAGGCGGAGCAGTTTCTTGGCGTGGCGCGCGCCCGCGCCAGTTCTCCGCGCCCGGCGCCCCTGATCGACGACGACGATTGAGCTTAAGGCGCCGGCGCGACGGCGAAATCGATCGCCGACGCATCCACGCCGCTGATCTGTAACGTCGCGGCGCCCGTCTCAAGCTGAAATCGCACGCTCTTTCGCATGATGGCGCAATCGCTTTGACGCGACACGTTGCGCGAGCGCGCGGAGACGCCGCTCTGGATCAGATCGATCCAGGCCTCGCGCGACAGCGTCACCTGATAGAGCCCCGGTTTCGCGATCGCCTTCAGCCGCACCACCGCGCCAAACGTGCCCGCGACAGGCTTTTTCGGCGGCAGGACGTAGCCCGCGGCCTCTCCGGGTTTCAACGCCAGAGCATAGGCCTGCTCGGCCGGGCCGATCTCGGCCCCGGCTTCGAGCGGTTCCGCGCCGGCGGCGAACCAGACGCGCTCGCGCGCCAGCGGCCATTTGAAATGATCGCAATCCGCCTGCGCCGGCGTCGCCAGCGCCAATCCGATCAAGGCCAGCATCCGCTTCATGTCGCTTCCCCCCTCAGGCCGCCGCGCACGCAAGCGCGGCGGCTTGCGCGAGTTGCGACCCCTGGCGCCGCTTGACTCGCGGGAAACATCGCATCTCGTAGCGTCATCCAGTATATCAATTTTGCGTTGCAGGCGCCCGGCAATAGGGTTCATTATATGTTCTTATCGAGTTCTTCCCGATGCGGCAAGAGGCGTCTTCAAACCCAATCCGCGCCGGCCGATTCCAGCGCCGCCATCTCCTCGGCTTTCAGCGAAAGCGTGGCGGCATTGATCAGGCTTTCGAGTTGGGCGAGCGATGTCGCGCTGGCGATCGGCGCGGTGACGCCGGGCCGATGCGCGACCCAGGCGAGCGCGACCTCGGCAGGCTTGGCGCGATGCGCGGCGGCGACCCTGTCGAGCGCCGCCAGAAGACGGAAGCCGCGCGGATTGAGATAGGCTTTCACCCCGCCGCCGCGTGGGCTTTGCTTCAGGTCGGCCTCGTCGCGGTATTTGCCGCTGAGGAAACCCTTGGCGAGGCTGAAATAGGTGATGATTCCGATGTCGTGAGCGATGCAGAGATCCCGCAGCAGCCCTTCAAAGCCGGCGCGGTCGTAGAGATTGTATTCCGGCTGCAACACCTCGTAGCGCGGAAGGCTCGCGGACCGCGCGGCGTCGAGCGAGGCGACCAACTGGGCGGAGTCGAGGTTGGAGGCGCCGAACCAGCGGATTTTGCCAGCCTGCTTGAGCTTGTCGAAGGCGGCGAGCGTTTCCTGATAGGGCGTGTCGGCGTCGGGGAAATGCGAGAGATAGAGGTCGATGGTCTCGATTCGCAGCCGCTTCAACGAGGCTCCGCAGTCTTGCGCGATGGATTGCGCGGTGAGCCCGCGCTTGCGTCCGCCCGGACCGCCGACCTTGGTGATGACGATAGTCGAGCCGCGCCTGGCCCGGCTTTGCATCCATTCGCCGATAATCGTCTCCGACTCGCCGCCTTGGTTGCCGGGCGCCCAATGGGAGTAGATGTCGGCGGTGTCGATCGTGTTGAGCCCGGCCTCGGCCAACCGGTCGAGCAGCGCGAAGGAGGTCGCCTTGTCGGCCGTCCAGCCGAACACATTGCCGCCGAACACGAGCGGCGGAATGTGAAGGTCGGTGCGGCCGAGGCGGTGCAACTTCATGGCGTTCCTCGTAGTTGGCCCCAACGAACTCTACGGTCCAGCCAAGAAAACGCAAGGGGACCGCGGCGCCCTATCTCGGATCGTATCGAAGTCGATGGAATTACGCGCCCGTTAGTCGAAAAAGCTGCCGCAGATGAAGGCGACGGCGGCGAGCGTGACATTGCAAGGCGCGACGGGCGCGCGTAAACATTGCAAAACTTCCAACGCTGGCCGAAGGGTTGACTCATGTCGAACCTCATTCAGACCACCAGGAACAATCATCAAGCCTATCAGAGCAGCGGGGGACTTGGCGGCCGCAGCAGCTACATCACCTGGACAGGAACCGTCACCGACGACATCGGCGGCAACTTTGCCGGGACTTACACAGCCTATGACGGCTCGATGGCCGACGAGGTCGATCTGTTTTCCGGCGCCGTCTGGAGCAACCCCTTACTGACGGCGCTCGGCGCACCCTATCATACGCGGGGTCTGGCGAATTGGACCGGAAATTACGGCGTTGCCGCCGTAGATACGATTTCTTACGCGTTCTCCAGCGCGGTTCCCGCCGGGCAGAGTTTCCTGCTGTGGGATCCCGGCGCGAATTACCTCGGCGTCGATGGACCCTCCACTTTCCAGGTCACCGCCACCCTCAACGGCGCGGCGGTCAGCACGGCCGGTTGGTCGTTTCGGATCGAAACGCCGGATGGCGGCGGCGCGGGATCGACGATCAGCATCGGCGCCGCCAGCGGCGCCATAGTGGTCAGCGGCTACCCCCAGGGCGGTTATCCCGACGCGATCATTGTCATCACGCCCAATGCCCCGATCACTTCGATTTCCGTCACCGCGCACACCATCGCCTACGATCTGTGGGGCCTCGCGCTGCCGAACCTGCCCTCGCAGATCCTGTTCGAACAGCTCGGACCCGGGCTTTCCGCGGGGACCGTGGTGTCGTGGCAGGTCAACGACACCGCGATCGTCGGCGGGGGAGTGATCGGCAATCCGGGCAGGCCCTGGACCTGGGAGGGGAGCGCCGACTTCTACGGAACTGGCGAGAGCGACCTGCTCTTCCGCAATCAGAATGGCGTGCTCTGGCTGTGGCGGGTGAGCGGCGTCTCGGTCACGGCGAAAGTGCGGATCGGCGATCCCTTGGGATCGTGGAACGTCATCGGCCTGGGCGACGCCGATGGGAACGGCGCGAGCGATATTTTTCTTGCAGACGTCAGCGGCGCCGTCGCGGCGTGGGAGATGAACGGCGCGTCCATCGCCGGCGGCGGCGTCATCGGCAATCCCGGCGCGGGCTGGACGTTCAAATCGCTCGGCGACTTCAACGGCGACGGAAAGACGGATTTGCTGTTTGAAAACAGCGCCGGCGCCTATGCCACCTGGTTGCTCGACGGCGTCGCGATCATCGGCGGCGCCACGCTGGGCGCGCCGGGGCCCAACTGGCTGTTCGAGGGCGTCGGCGATTTCAACGGCAGCGGCGTCACCGGGCTTCTATTCAAGGATACGGCATCCGGCGCCTATGCGACCTGGAACGTGAAAAACGACGCGATCTCCAGCCTCGGCAGCTTTTCCGCGCCGGGGGCGCCATGGTCGGTGAAGGCGATCGGCCACTACACGACCGCGGCGACGAGCGACATCCTGTTCAGGAATTTCATCACCGGCGACTTCGCGACCTGGGACATCAACGACAAAGCCATCGTGGGCGGTGGAATTCTAGGCAATCCCGGCCCCAGCTATGTCGTCCCGAGCCTGCCGCCGGCCGCCCGGCCGGAACTTGCGCCGGCCATTTTCTTTCAGAACCAGAACGGGGACATCGCCTCGTGGAACGTGGCGCATTCGGTCAGCGCCGGCGGCGCTTTCTTTGCTGGCCCCGGCGCCGGTTGGACGCTGCTCGATGTCGGCGATTTTTATGGCGATCTGCACCCCGACTTTCTGTTCAGATACACCGATGGGACTTATGCGATCTGGCGCACCGACGGGTCGGCGGTCGTGGGCGGCGGGACTATCGGCAATCCCGGAAGCGCCTGGGCCTACAAGGGCCTGGGCGATTTCAACGGCGACGGGACCAACGATGTTCTGTTTGAAGACGATAGCGGAAATTACGCCGTCTGGAACATGACGGGCACGTCCATCACCCATGTCGCCGTGATCGGCAATCCCGGATCGGGCTGGTCTTTGGCGGCCATCGGCGATTTCAACGGTGATGGCGCGTCCGACCTCCTGTTCAGAACCGACGCGAATTTCACGCCGACCTTCGCGGTCTGGGACATCAGCGACAATCAGCTCGTCAACGGCGGGACGCTGGGCTCGCTGCCGGCATATTACTGGAGTTTCCTGGGAGCCGGCGACTTCAACGGCGACGGCAAATCCGATCTATTGTTCCATGACCCCTCAGGCGGCAATTATGTGACCTGGGACGTCAACGGAAATGCGATCGTCGGCGGGGGAACCCTCGGCAGTCCCGGCGGCAATTGGAGCTTCATGGGCATCGCCGACGTGGCGGGCAATCACGACTCGGCGATACTGTTCAAAGACTTTTCGACCGGGGATTACGCGACCTGGCAGATGAACGATACGACGGTGATCGGCGGCGGGTCTTTGGGTAATCCCGGCAGCGCCTGGACGTTCAAGGCGTTTGTCTGAACGGATGGATCTTGATCCCGGAGAATTGCGCGATTGCCGTTAAGGCGCTCGCAAATCCCATCGTCTAGGCTGGCGCCCGCACGGGAACCGCCATGACCTCAGCGCTTGAACTCCGCTCGCTCCGCAAATCCTTCGGCAAGCCCGCCGTCGACGGCCTCGATCTCACTGTCGAGCCCGGCGAGGTCTATGCCTTGCTCGGCCCCAACGGGGCGGGCAAGACGACGACCTTGCGGATGATCGCCGGGCTGCTGCCGGCCGACGCGGGCGAAATCCGCGTGTTCGGCGTCGATGCGCGCCGCCATCCGGTCGAGGCGAAGCGGCTGGTGGCGTGGCTGCCCGACGAACCGCAACTCTACGACAAGCTCGACCCGCTCGAATATCTCGAATTCGTCGCCGGCCTCTGGGGCGTCGCCCCGGCGCTCGCTAGGCGCCGCGCCGACGAATTGCTGGAAAGCCTTGGGCTCGCCGAGCAGCGGCGACAGCGTTGCGAGGGCTTCTCCAAGGGGATGCGGCAGAAGGTGGCGCTCGCCGGGGCGTTGATCCACGAGCCAAAACTCCTGATGCTCGACGAGCCGCTGACCGGGCTCGACGCGGGCTCGGCGCGGCAGGTGAAGGACATACTGGCCGCGCGGGTGAAGGCGGGCGCGGCGATCGTGCTGACGACGCATATTCTCGAAGTCGCCGAGCGGATCGCGACCCGCATCGGCATTCTCGCGCGCGGGCGGCTGGTGGCGGAGGGCACGTTCGCGGCTTTGCGCGGCGAGCGCGCCGGGGCGACGCTGGAGGACGTGTTCCTCGATCTCACCCGCGCGGCCTGACCATGGCGCACGCCTTCGCGCGGCTGGTCGCGCTCGATCTCAAACTCGCGTGGCGCGGCCTGTTGGGGCCGTTGCAGGATAAGCCGCCGCGCCTGCGCTGGGCGCTTGGCGTCGCGGTCGTGGCGGCCTTGCACGCCGTCGCCTGGCCGGTCGGGCTCTATCTCGGCGCGCGCGAAGCCGGGTTCGATTCCGTCGTGATCCGCGCGGGCGAAATGTTTGTGCTCCCCTGGGCGGTGGCGAGCCCGATGTCGGCGCTGGCGCGGGTGCTGGCGCAGCGCGGCGATCTCGACCTGCTGCTCGCCTCCCCGGTCAGCCCGCGCGCGAGTTTTTCCGCGCGACTGTTGGCGCTGGCGCTGGAGGGGATCAGCCCGGCGGCGATGCTGTTGGCGCCGCTCGCCAATGTCTGCGCCTTGCAGGGCCGGCCGCATTGGCTGGCGCTCTACCCCGCTTTGCTCGCCGCCGGGTTGCTCGGCGCCAGCTTTGGCGCGGGTCTCGCGCTGGCGCTGTCGTTCGCGCTGGGAACGCGGCGGGCGCGCGTGGTCTCGCAACTCTCGGCGGCGGCGATCGGCGGCTCAGCGGCGCTGGCGGCGCAGGCGATCGCCTTCCTGCCCGAGGGCGTGCGGGATCGCGTGTTCTGCTTCCTGCAGGCGGCGCCGAACGCGCTGGCCTTGCTCACCTTGCCCGAACGCGCCGCGCTGGGCGAGCCGGCCGCGCTGGCGCAATGGAGCGGCCTCGCGCTTGTGGCGTTCGGCCTTGCGGGTCTGCTGCTGTCGGACGCGTTTGCGCGCGCGGCGATCCTGGCGGCGGGGGCGCCCGCTGTCACCGGAAAGGACAGCGCGGCGACCCGCTTCACCGCGGATCTGGGCGGGGCGCTGCGGCGCAAGGAGCGCCGGCTGCTGTGGCGCGACCCGTGGCTCCTGTCGCAGATGGGCCTGCAGGCGCTCTACACGCTGCCGATCGCCTTCATCCTGTGGCGCAACGGCGGGATCACGGCGCAGCCCGGCGTCGCCTTCGCTCCGACGCTGGTCGTCATCGCCGGCCAGCTCTCCGCCTCGCTCGCCTGGATCGCCCTGTGCGGCGAGGAGGCGCCGGATTTCGTCGCCACCGCGCCGGCGACGAGGCGTCAGGTCGAGCGGGCGAAAATCGCCGCTGTCGCGCTGCCCGTTGCGCTGCTGATGGCCGCGCCGCTCGCGGCTCTCGCCTGGGCCTCGCTCTATGCGGCGGCGGTGGCGGGGCTTTGCGCCGCCGGCGCCGCCGCCTCCGGGGCTTTGCTGATGCTTTGGCGACAGGCGCCGGCGCGGCGCGGGCTGGTGCTGCGCCGCCATTCGCAGTCGAAGCTGGTCGCGTTAATCGAGCATTGGCTGTCGCTGTGCTGGGCCGGCGCGACCGGTCTGGCGGCGCTCGGTCATTTCGCGGCTGTGGCGCCGCTGGGGCTGGCGGCGCTCACGCTGTGGCTGGCGCGGCCGGCGCGCGCGGCGGCTTGACGCCCGGGCGTCAAAGTTAACCTTTTGATAACCTTCTCGTAACGGCTGTGGAAAAGCCATTGATTGTCGCAGCGAAAGAACATAACATGAACATATAGAGATCAGCTGGAGGAAAACATGGACCGCGCGCTCTCCTATCTGCTCGACGCCGTCGAATTGGGGGCGCTCGGCGCCTTCGTCGCCATGATCGCTTGTCTCGCCAGCGCCTTCGGCGGCTGATCGCTTGTGCCAGCGCGAGCGTCCCGCTAAGGGGCGCCGATGCGGATCTTTGTCATCGTGGTCGCGGCGGGCCGGGGCGTCCGGTTCGGCGGCCCGACGCCGAAACAATGGCTTGAATGCGCCGGCGCGCCGCTGCTGAGCCACACGCTGAGCGCGCTCGCCGCCACGCCGCAGCTTGGCGGAATCTGCGCCGTCATCCATCCCGACGATTTCGAGCTTTACGAAGCCGCGCTCGCCCGAAGCCCTGAAGGCGCCGCACTCGCCCTGCCCCCGGCCTACGGCGGCCAGACGCGCCAGATCAGCGTCCGCAACGGTCTTGAGGCGCTGGCGGCGCACAGGCCCGATATCGTGCTGATCCACGACGGCGCGCGGCCCTTCGTCTCGCCGGCGCTGCTCGGCCGCGCGATTTCCGCCGCCGAGCGCCATGGCGCGGCGGTTCCCGCGACGGCGGTCACCGACACGATCAAGCAAATCGAGGGCGACCGCATCGTCGCCTCGCCGGATCGCGCGGCCTTACGCGCCGTGCAGACGCCGCAGGCGTTTCGCTTCGATCTCATTCTCGCCGCGCATCGGGCGGCGGCCCGCGCCGACATGACTGACGACGCCGCGGTCGCGCAGGCCGCCGGCCATGCCGTGCATGTGTTCGAAGGCGATCCCGCCAATTTCAAGGTGACGACGATGAGCGATCTCCACGCCGCGGCCGAGCGGCTGGGTCCAAGCCTGACCGACATGCGCGTCGGCCAGGGTTTTGACGTGCACGCGTTCGTGGCGGGCGACGCGGTGTGGCTCGGCGGGGTGAAAATCCCGCATGACCAAAAGCTCGACGGCCATTCCGACGCCGACGTGGTGCTGCACGCTTTATGCGACGCGATCTACGGCGCGCTTGGCGATGGCGACATCGGCGCCCATTTCCCGCCCTCGGAGCCGAAATGGCGCGGCGCCGCCTCCTCGATCTTTCTCGAACACGCCGCGGAGCGCGTGCGCGCGCGCGGCGGCCAGATCGCCCATCTCGACGTGAACCTTGTCTGCGAGGCGCCGCGGATCGGCCCGCATCGCGAGACTATGCGGGCGCGCATCGCCGAGATCGCCGGGATTTCGATCGACCGCGTCGGCGTCAAAGCGACCACGGCGGAGAAGCTCGGCTTCGTCGGCCGGGGCGAAGGGATCGCCTGCATGGCGTTGGCGACGGTTCGGCTGCCGGAGGTTTGAGGGCGCCAACAAAATTGGACCCCGGCGCATGAAAGCGACAACGGGGTCCGGATTTCGTTGCGTCAGCCGGCGCATAGTCACGCCGACTTGCGAACGTTGCACTGGATAGAAGCGTTTCGTTCAACGCCGAAGCGGATCACGCCGCGGCGCGAGGCATTGCTAAGTATTTTTGAGGGCGCCCCCGTCCGACCGGTCAGGACGATGGTCGCATATCCGACCCGATGCGGGTCAGCCTTGATGCCAAGGTGGAGTCATCGCGCCTCCATTCTGCCGCGGCCGCTTGGACCGCTCTTCGTCGCGAAAGAGATTCGCTCTCTCCCGACAGAAGCAAGCTGCGCCTATGTCGCAAAACTGTCAATCGAACTTTCGCGTAATGCGCCCCACCACGAAAATCGCTCCGCAAATTTGACCCTTGCCGCCCGCTTCACCCTTGCGAAGACGCGCGCTGCTTATTATAAGCTAGCATATCATAAGCCACAGCGAGCCCATGCCCTCTTTCTCGACCGAACGCGAAATCGGCTTCGCTCTGCATGACGTGGCGCGGATGCTACGCACCTTCGCCGACCAGCGCGCGCGCGAGCTCAACATGACGCGCGCGCAATGGGCGGTGCTGGTGAAGTTGCAGCGCTGCGAGGGCGTGAAACAATCCGAACTCGCCGGCTCGCTCGATCTCGCGCCGATCACGCTGGCGCGGCTGATCGACAAGCTGACAGCGGCCGGTCTGGTCGAGCGACGCGACGACGCCAACGATCGCCGCGCCAACCGTCTCTTCCTCACCGACAAGGCCGGGCCGACGCTCGAAAAGCTCGGCGCGCTGGGCGAACACCTGATGGGTCGCGCGCTCGATGGCCTCGCGCCGCAAACGCTTACGAGCCTGCGCCAGGCTCTTGAGCGCATACGCCACAATCTGAAGACCGAACTGCAAGCGGGAGTTTGAGTTGACGCAAGCGACGGTGACTTTGCGCGAACGCGCGCCCGAACCAATGGCCCCGACCGCGCCTGTACGGCCGATTCCGCCGCCCCCGCCGGCCGTGGCCGGATTGCGTAAAAAGCGCAATGGCCTGCGGCGATTCGTCCTGCTGGTCGCGCTGCCGGCCCTCGCCGTCGCCGGCGGCCTCGCCTGGTGGCTGACGGGCGGGCGCTATATCTCGACCGACAACGCTTATGTCGGCGCCGACAAAGCGCTGATCACCCCCTACATCACGGGGCCAATCGTCGCCGTGCATGTCAGGGAAGGCCAGCATGTGAAGGTCGGCGATTCCCTGTTCGACCTCGAAGCTGCCCCGTACCGAAGCGCGCTGGCTTTGGCCAGAGGCCGGCTCGCCGCCGCGCAGGTCGCTTTCGCCAATCTGCGTCAGGGCTATCTCTCCAACGTCGATCAGATCAAGATGGGCGAACAGGCGGTCAAGCTGCGGCAGGCCGAATTCGACCGCAAGCGCACGCTGGCCGAAAGCCACAACGGCACCCGCGCCGACGAGGACACCTCCGCCGCCGCGCTCGTGCAGGCCAAGCAAATTTTGGAATTCGTCAAGGCGCAGCAGGAGACCGTCAAGGTGAAGCTCGGCGGCGGCCCCGATACGCCGATCGAGAATTTCCCCGATTTCATGCAGGCCAAGGCTGGCTTCGACGACGCCGAGCGCAACCTGAAATACACCCATGTCACGGCGCCGATCGAGGGCGTCGCGACGCAGGTCGCCAATATCGAACTGGGCCGCGTCGCCCCCGCCGGCCAGGCTGTGCTCGCCGTCGTCGCCGACACGGGGCTGTGGGTCGACGCCAACCCGAAGGAATCAGACCTCACCTATGTCAGGCAAGGGCTGCCCGCGACGGTGACGGTCGATACGTTCCCGGGCCGCGAATGGAAGGGTCATGTCAGTTCGATCGCGCCCGGCACCGGCGCGCAATTCGCGATCCTGCCGCCGCAAAACGCCAGCGGCAACTGGGTCAAGGTGGTGCAGCGCATTCCATTGCGCTTCAGCTTCGACACGGATCAGGACATGCGCGGCCTGCGCGCCGGCATGAGCGCCGACATCGCCATCGACACGGGGCGCGAGCGCAGTCTGGCGGGCCTGAAGACTTCGCTGTTCGGCTGGGCGAAATCGTGGGTCGAGCCGACCAGGGCGGCGACCGCGAAATGACGGAGATCAGCCCGCTCGAACGGGGGCTTTTGACCGTCTGCGTGATGATGGCCACCATCATGCAGGCGCTCGACACGACCATCGCCAATGTGGCCCTGCCCTATATGCAGGGTTCGCTGTCGACGACGCAGGATCAGGTCAACTGGGTGTTGACCTCCTATATCGTCGCCGCCGCCATTATGACCTCGCCGCTCGGTTGGACCGCGATGCGGTTCGGGCGCAAAAAACTGTTCATCGTCTGCGCCGCCGGCTTCACGCTCGCCTCGATGCTGTGCGGCATCGCCCAGACCATCGAGCAGATGGTCGGCTTCCGATTGTTGCAGGGCGTGTTCGGCGCCGCGCTGGTGCCGCTCAGCCAGGCAGTGATGCTCGACGTCTATCCCCCCGAGATGCGCGGCAAGGCGATGGCGATCTGGGGCATGGGCGTGATGCTGGGGCCGATCATGGGGCCGACGCTCGGCGGTTGGCTGACCGACAGCTATTCCTGGCGCTGGGTGTTCTTCGTCAATCTGCCGTTCGGCATCCTCACCGTGTTCGGCCTCGGAATCTTCATGCGCGAGACGCCGACACGAACCGACGTGCCGTTCTCCTGGTTCGGCTTTCTCACGCTGTCGCTGGGCATCGGCGCGTTGCAGATGATGCTCGACCGGGGGCAGGAGCAGAGCTGGTTCCAGTCCAACGAGATCATTGTCGAGGCGATCCTCTCCTGCGTCGGATTCTATTTCTTTCTCAGCGACGCGCTGACCTCGGAGCGGCCGTTCATCCCGCTGCGCATCTTCCGCGACTGGAATTTCTCGATCGCGCTGATCTTCATGTTTATTATCGGCATCATCCTGCTCGCCACCATGGCGCTGGTGACGCCCTATATCCAGAACCTGATGGGCTATCCCGTGCTGGCGAGCGGATATCTCCTGGGCACGCGCGGAATCGGTACATTCTTCGCGATGATGCTGGTGGGGCGGCTGTCGGGCAAGGTCGATCCACGGCTGCTGGTGTTCTTCGGCCTGGCGCTGGCGACCGCTACGCTTTACGTCATGGTCGGCTGGACGCCCGAGACCTCGGCAACGTCGATCACCATCGACAGCGTCGGCCAGGGCGTGGGGCTCGGCCTCGTGTTCGTGCCGCTCAACACGATTGCGTTTGCTACGTTGCCAAGCGAAATCCGCACCGATGGCGCGGCTTTGTGGACGCTGATCCGCAATCTCGGCTCCTCGGTCGGCATCAGCCTCGTGATCGCCGGCCTGACCCAGGACATGTCGAAGTTTCACAGCCAGCTCGCCGACTTCATCAACCCGTTCAGCGACGCGATGCGGATGCCCGACGTCGTCGGGCGGATGTCGATGGCCGGCAAAGGTCTGGCGGCGATCGACGCCATGGTGTCGCAACAGGCG
>JANLPL010000174.1:0-31436 GCA_031367195.1 Bradyrhizobium sp. | reverse complement strand
CGTCAGGCGCGTAAACTTGCGACGCTTGGCAAGATGGACGAGGCCACCGGCGCGCAAGCCGTCGCCGCTTTCTTCGAGGTCGAGCGCAAAGGTTGGAAGGGCGCGCGCCGCAGCGCGTTCGCCGACGACCCTGCGCGGCTCGCCTTCGCGCAAGCCGCGCTGCAAAACTTCGCGCGCGCCGGCCGGCTCGACGCGCTGGCTTTGCGCCTCGACGGCGCCGCGATCGCCGCCGGCCTCGTTCTGATCGCCGGCGAGCGTGCCTTCTACTGGAAGACGGCCTATGACGAAGCCTACGCCGAGACCTCCCCCGGCGTGCAACTCACGCTCGCCCATTCGCGCCGTCTGGCGGCGACGCCGGGCCTGGCGCTGGTCGATTCCTGTGCGGTGGAAGATCACCCGATGATCGGCCGCGTATGGGGCGACACGCTGGCGTTCGAGGATTGGGCGCTTGCATTGCGCCCCGGCGCGGACCGCCCCTTGCGCGTTTGGCTAGCGCTGGCCCGCGCGCGGGTCGCGCTCAAGCGATGGGTCGGCCAGGCGCTCCGCCGCAAGCGCAGTTAGACATGCGTCCGGCCGTTGAGCGCCGCCGCCGGGAATCCCCTCCCCCCAAGGGCGTCGAAAGACGCCCGTCCAAGGACGGGCCATGTGTGGAGGGAAAAGGAGGGGGGCGCCGGCGCTTGCGCTACGCGCTCTTGTTGAACAACTCCCGCCCGATCAACATGCGCCGGATCTCGCTCGTCCCCGCGCCGATCTCGTACAGTTTCGCGTCGCGCAACAGCCGTGCCACGGAGTAATCGTTGGTGTAGCCGTTGCCCCCTAACACCTGGATCGCGTCGAGCGCGACCTGCGTCGCTCGCTCGGCGGAATAGAGGATCGCGCCGGCCGCATCCTCGCGCGTCGTCTCGCCGCGATCGCAGGCTTTCGCCACCGCGTAAACGTAGGCGCGGGAGGCGTTGAGCGACACATACATGTCGGCGAGCTTGGCCTGGATCAGCTGGAACTGCCCGATCGGCTGGTCAAACTGTTTTCGCTCATGCACATAGGGCAGCACTACATCCATCGCCGCCTGCATGATGCCGAGCGGCCCCGCCGCCAGCACAGCGCGCTCGTAATCGAGCCCGCTCATCAGCACGTTGACGCCCTTGCCCAGCGCGCCGACGAGGTTCTCTTGCGGAACCTCGCAATCCTCGAACACGAGTTCCGACGTGTCGGAGCCGCGCATCCCCATCTTGTCGAGTTTTGCGCCCGGCCGGAATCCCTTAAAGCCGTTCTCGATCAGAAAGGCGCTGATGCCGCGCGCGCCCGCCGCGGGATCGGTCTTGGCGTAAACCACCAGCACGTCGGCGACGGGGCCATTGGTGATCCACATCTTCGTGCCCGTAAGCACGTAACGGTCGCCCTTGCGCTCGGCGCGCGTCTTCATTGACACGACGTCCGAGCCCGCGCCGGCCTCTGACATGGCGAGCGCGCCGACATGCTCGCCGGAGATCAGTTTGGGCAGATAGCGCGCCTTCTGCTCAGACGTCCCGTTGCGGACGATCTGGTTGACGCACAGGTTGGAGTGCGCCCCGTAGGACAGGCCGATGGCGGCGGAAGCGCGCGACACTTCCTCCACCGCCACGCAATGTTCGAGATAGCCCAGGCCTAAGCCCCCATATTCCTCCGGCGCGGTGATCCCGTGCAGCCCGAGCGCGCCCAGCTTGGGCCATAGCTCGCGCGGAAAGGAATTGTCGCGGTCGATGGCGGAAGCGCGCGGCGCGATCTCTTTGTTGCAAAAGGCGCGCGCCGATTCACGGATCATGTCGGCGCTCTCGCCGAGATCGAAATTGAAGGCGCGGGGGGCGTTGGGGATCATCACGGCAGTTTCGCGCAGCGCCACGCGGCTGTAAAGCTCCGGCGCGCCGGACTTGGCGCTGACGCGGGCGTTCGCTGGGCCAGACAGCCTCAGTCGAACCTGATCACCACGCCGCCGGGAAAATGCCGCAGCACCCGCCCGGGGCGGCGATCGAACACGATCGGCTGATCCACCCACACATAGAGGGCGTTGGGGCCCAGGTGCAAAGCCGCGCCGCCGTCGGAAATGTCGAAAACCTCGCAAGGGTAGTCGCGACCATCCGTCGTCTTGAGCGAAGCGACGACGCCTTTCATCTCGATTCGATCGCTTGCGCGCCGATCCGGGGCCTGCACCATCAGTCGTTTGAAATGCCAACGCAACCGCCGCGCCAAGCGCTGAATCCTGATCGGCAAGGCGATGATTCCGAGCGTCAGCGTCTCACGATCCACGTGAACGACCACGCCTTCGATGATGCCGACATGCACCACATTTGCGGTGCAACACTGGCCCACGCGCCCGCTTTTCGAGCCTTTTATTGCGAAGCCGAGCGGAGAAATGTCTCGGATTTCGCAGCCGAATTCGTTTCCGTCCCCAACCTGATACCGGCCCGCCAAATTCAGCGCAACGCGTTCGGGGCAGACGGAGACGACCAGGCCCCCGGCGTGCCCGGCGCCGATAATTTCCGTCCATAGGGCGCGCGAGTCTTGCCGCGCTCTCTCCACGTTGCCTGGGGGCTGAGTGATCCTCTCAATGGAATGCATTGTCAGGCCCTGCGCGAAGGAGGGATCGCACGCAAATCTAACACAAGGCGACACCTCGGAGTTAAACTATATTAGTCTGATCAGGGAAATATCACTACATGGTTGCTCGACAATACAACACATTTCGAAGATTTTAGTAAAATTAACGCAACTATGCGATTCACATTTTAACGTAGAGTTGGTCCGGGCAAATCGGAACCAGCCGGGCCGGTCCCCTTTTGCAAATGCGCCGACGCCGCTTTATGGCGGGCCGTCATGCAGATTTTTCACTCCGACGGCGTCGCCCTCGCCTATCTCGATCTCGCCCCTCAGGGCGTCGATCTCGGCGAGCCGATCCTGCTGATCCACGGCTTCGCCTCCTCGCATCGCGTCAACTGGGTCGGCCCAAGCTGGACCACGACGCTGACCCGGGCCGGGCGGCGCACGATCCTGTTCGACAATCGCGGCCACGGGCTAAGCGAAAAGCTCTACGGCGACGATGCCTACGCCACGCCGCGGATGGCGCGCGACGCCGCCAACCTGCTCGACCATCTCGGCGTCGAGCGCGCCGACGTGATGGGCTATTCCATGGGCGCGCGGATCGCCGCCTTCCTGACCCGCGAACAGCCCGAACGGGTGCGCGCGCTGATCCTGGGCGGTCTCGGCGCCCATCTGGTCGAGGGCGTCGGGTTGCCCTTAGGGATCGCCGACGCCATGGAGGCGCCCTCGCTCGACGCGCTGACCGATCCGATGCAGCGCATGTTCCGCGCTTTCGCCGAACAGAACAGCGGCGATCTGCGTGCGCTCGCCGCCTGCATCCGCGGCTCGCGCCAGACGCTGACGGCGGCCGAGATTGGCGAAATCGCCGCGCCGACGCTGGTCGCGGTCGGCACGGCCGATGCGGTGGCGGGCGACGCCCATGCCCTCGCCGCGCTTTTCCCGAACGGCGCCGTGCTCGACATCCCCGGCCGCGACCATAACCGCGCCGTCGGCGACAGGGTTTACAAGGACGGCGTGCTGGCGTTCCTCAATCAGCGCGCCTGACCTATTCCGGCGCTCGCATCGGGGTTGCGACGCCGTCCGGGCGCCATTCCAGGCGGCCCGCCAGAAAGGCGCCCCAGCCGAGCGTTGCGCCGATCTGGCGCAGCGGCAGGAACGTGAACGGCTCCAGCAGCAGGCAGAGCGCGGCTGAACCCAACCGGCGCGGCGTCCGAGCGCCAGTCCAGCGCCGATAGGCCTCAACCGAATAGGCCATGTTGACGAGATCGAAGCCGAGCTTGGCGAGCGCCAACCCGGTCGCGGGCAGGAGCACGCCGATTTGTCCGGTCGCGACGAAGGCGAGCAAAACCGCGAAAGACGTGAGGCCGAAAATCGGCGCCGCCGCGTCAAGGCACTTGAACGGCAGCATGGCGAGACCGAGCGCGCCATAGCGCGGCGCGCCGATCACGCCCCGGTTCCAGTATTGCGTTTGCAGGAAGCCGGCGAACCAGCGCCGCCGCTGGCGCAGGAAGGCGGCCAGGGTCGCCGGCGCGTCGGTGGTGGCGAAGGCGGCGCCGAGGATGCGAACCCTGGCGATCCCGCCCCGCTCGCGCGCGCGAACGTGCAGCCGATGGATCAACTCGTAGTCCTCAACCAAACTTTGCGGATCGAAGCCGCCTACCTCGCGAACGTCGGCCACACGAAAGGCGGCGAAGGCGCCGGAGATCAGCAGCAGCGCATCCAGTTGCGACCACGCGAATCGGGCGAGGAAATTGCGGACATATTCGAACCGCTGAAACGCCTGCAACGCCTGCGCCAGGGCGCCGCCGCGACAGCGCGGCTCCAGCACGCCGCCGCCGACCACGAGCGCCGGGTCGTGCGCGAAGGCGCGGCGGATGACCGCGATCGCGTCTGGCGCGAGCTGCGTGTCGGCGTCCACGGTTACGACGACCGGCGCCTGCACCCGCCCCAGCGCGGCATTGAGCGCCAGCGCCTTGCCGCGATGCGGCAGCCGCAGCCAGCGCAGCGACGCGGCGACCGGGCTTGCCGCCGCCTCGCCGAGCGCCGGCGGCGCGAGGCCGTAGAGTTGCGCCAACACGGCCGCGCTGCCGTCCTGCGAGCCATCGTCGGCGAGCCAGATTTCTTCCGGTGGACTTGTCTGCGCCAGCAGCGCCGCCAGGGTCGGCCCCAGCGCCGCCGCCTCATTGTAGGCTGCGACGATCACCGCCACCCGCATCGGCGGTCCCTCGGGCGGCGATTCGGGCGGCGCAAACAGCTTTCTCGCCTGTATCGCGACGAAAGTGAGATGCGCTAGATCGTAGGCGATGAACGCGACGCCGACCGACCACGCCGCGAGCCCATGGCCAAGGAAGGCCGCCGCGAAGGCCGCGATCCACAACGCCGCCGCCCCCGCCACGATCGCGCCGCCGAGCGGCGCGATAGGCTGCGGGTTGAGTCGCGGCGAGGCGCGCCGGAAGGCGGCGGCGAGTTCGAGGTCGGCGGAACGGGTCATGCAGGATTTCGAGCGATGAACATAGCCTTTACCCGGCCCGCGATCTGGCTGCACTGGATCGTCGCGGCGCTGATGTTTTGTAATGTCGGGCTGGGTCTATACGCTGAAATCGCGCCCGAGGATTGGGTGCGCCCGCTGATCGACGCGCATAAGTCGCTGGGCGTGACGATTCTCGGCCTCGCCGTGCTGCGTCTTTCCTGGCGCCTGTCGCAGCCACCGCCGCCCTTCCCCGCCGCCTATCGCCCCTGGGAGCGCTCCGCCGCGCAGACCGCGCATATCGCGCTCTATGTCGCGATGTTCGCGCTGCCGCTGAGCGGCTGGGCGCATGATTCCGCGTGGAAAGGTTTTGAGGCCCACCCGATGCGCTGGTTTGGCCTGTTCCCCTGGCCGCGCATCGCAGCGATTGCGAATTTGCCGCCGGCGGTAAAAGAGCAATGGCACGACTGGCTCGGGCAAGCGCATCAATATGCGGGCTACGCGCTTTACGCCTTGGTTGCCGCACATATCGCCGGCGCGTTGAAACATCAGTTTGTCGATGGACAACCGGAGATGCGGCGGATGGCGGGGCGCTAACCCGCAAACCCCTGCGCCGTGAGCCCCGCAAACAGCAGCAGCGCGGCGTCGCGATTGGCGCGGAACAGTCTGAGCGCCGTCGCAGGGCTCGCGCCGTCGATGCGCCAGACCTGCCATCCCAGATGCGCGGCGAAAGCCGCCCAGCCGATTTCCGCGAACACGCCGCCGCCCGCGCCGAGAATCGCGACCTGGGTCAGGCCCGCCGCCAGCGCGTAGAACACGCCGACCCCGAGCCGGGCGTGCGCGCCGAACAGCCGCGCCGTCGAGCGGATGCCGACGATGGCGTCGTCGCGCGCGTCCTGCTGGGCGTAGATCGTGTCGTAGCCGACCGTCCAGCACCACGCCGCCGCGTAAAGCGCGAAGGCGGGCGAATCGAGCCGCCCAAAAGTCGCGCTCCAGCCCACCAGCGCGCCCCAGGAAAAGGCGAGCCCCAGCACCGCCTGCGGCCAGGACGTCACCCGCTTCGTCAAGGGATAGATCGCCACCACGAGCAGCGAGGCGAGCGCCACGCCGATGGTGAAGCGGTTGAAGGCGAGCAGCACGGCGAGGCCGACCAAAGCCTGCGCGACCATGAATGCGGCCGCCGCCTTGGTCGTCACCCGGCCGGAGGGCAGCGGCCGGCCTTTCGTGCGCTCAACGCGAGCGTCGAGATCGCGGTCGAGAATGTCGTTGTAGGTGCAGCCGGCGCCGCGCATGACGATCGCGCCGACGAGAAACAGCAGGAGATGCCAGGGATTGGGCGGACGATGCGCCGCCATGCCCGCCAGCGCCGTCGCCCAACCGCATGGCGCCAGCAGCAACTGCCAGCCGATCGGACGATCGAGCCGCGCGAGTTGCACATATGGCAGCAGCGAACGCGGCGCGAGCCGCAGCGCGAAACTCGACGGCCGAGAATCCGGCAAAGCGTCCGGCAGGACCGTCGACGGCCTCAAAGCGGTCCGGCGGGCAATGGTTGCTGCGCCGGCGGCCCGCCGCCGGCCGCACTTTGCGGCTGCGCCGCCTGGGCGGCCTGCTTCTTCATCTTGGTGATCTGGACCGCGACCGCGCAGGCCTTGCCGCCGAACGCGACGCTCTTGGCGTGCGAGGTTCTCAACTGCGCGATGGCGTCGTCAGGAATCTGGCACCAGTCCTTGTTCTTGACCATATAGGCCAGCATCGCCTCCTCGGCCGAATTGAGCGGCCGCGAGCGCACGCAAAACGCTTCCGGATCGAGCTTCTTGCCCTTCGACGAGGAGACCATCGCATTGATGTTACTCAACGCCGCCTCGCGTCGGCCCGCGAGGGCCTGCAGGTCAGAGGCGCAATCCTGAGCGAACGCCGGCGCCGCGCTCAACAAGACCACGACGCCCGCAAGGACGCCCGCAAGGACGCCCGCAAGTGAAATCTTCAACATGCCGTCAATCCCCGGCGCTCCCGATCCAGCTATGCACAGATATCGCACACACTAGGAAAACGGCGAATTAACGGCGCTGACGTCAGCCCCAGGCCCGCCCCTCGTAGTCGATGGCGTAGCGCTCCGGCTCGGCGGCGATCGCCGCCATGCCGATCAGCACGGAATCGGCGCGCATCACCAGCCGGGTCGGGATCGCGCGGGCGAGCCCGTCGACCGGGGCTTTGCGCTCGAAAGCGGCGCGAAACGCTTGTTCGTCGATGAGATCGACAATGCGCGGCAACACGCCGCCGGCGAGCGTCACGCCGCCGCGCGCGACGAAGGAAATCGCGACGTCGCCCGCCAAACGGCCGATGATGCGCCAATAGAGCCGCACCCCCTCCGCCGCCTCGCTGCGAGGATCGGCCAAAGCGGCGGCGGTGACAGCAGCGGGATCGTCGAATTCCGGCGTACCGCCGTTGGCGAGGAGCCGCGCGCGGTAAACGCGGGCGAGCCCGGCGCCGCAAGCGACGCTCTCGGTGGTGACGCGGCCATGCGCGCGTTCGAGATGTGGCCAGATCGCGGCCTCCTCGTCCGTCTCCGGCCCGAAGCCGATATGGCACAGTTCCGAGGAGACCGGCGTATGCCGGCCGGACGCGTCGATCAGCGCGGCGACGCCGAGCCCGGTGCCG
This sequence comes from Bradyrhizobium sp., assembly GCA_031367195.1. GTDB lineage: Bacteria > Pseudomonadota > Alphaproteobacteria > Rhizobiales > Beijerinckiaceae > Roseiarcus. Next base: position 23,737 of record JANLPL010000174.1, on the reverse strand, counting down.
GGGCCCAGGATCACGCGGGGGCCGTCGGCGCCGAAACCGAGCGGGCCGATCTGGCGCGTCCAGGCGTCGGGAATGGCGGGCAGCGAAAGCGCCTGCGCCTCGAAATCGTTGAGCAAAAGGCCGCCGCCGAGCTTGAGCTTTTGCGCGATCTCGCGCCCGTCGAGCACCCACGGCGCATTGGTGAGTTTCAGTCGTCCCTCGACGATCGGCCCCGCCCCGCAGGCGATCACCGCGCGCGGCCGGGCCGCGAGTCGCGGCGCAATCGCCTCGATCGCCTCGGCGAGCCCGGGATAATCGTGCGTGCGGACATGGACGGATGGGGAAAGCTCCGCCCGCGCGGAGTTTTTCAGCGAAAACCTGGCGTTGGTGCCGCCGATGTCGCAGACGAGAACGGGAAAATCGAAAGCCATGCCGGTATAAAGCGGCTCCGCGCGGAACCCGTCAAGCGCGGCGACGCTTTCGCATCGGTTGCGCTTGGCATAGGGTCGCTGGGCTCGACTCGGACGGCGGTATGCGCGCGCTCACCTTCCTCGAATTTTTCGCCGGCGGCGGCATGGCGCGCGCAGGGCTCGGCGAGGGCTGGCGCTGCCTGTTCGCCAACGATTTCGACGCGATGAAAGTCGAAACCTACAAAGCCAACTGGGGCGGCGACGATATCCGCCTAGCCGACGTGGCCAAGCTTACCCCTGCCGATCTGCCGGCCGGCGCGGCCGACCTCGCCTGGGCGTCGTTTCCCTGTCAGGATCTGTCGCTGGCGGGCGGCTATCGCGGATTAGGCCGAGAGCGCGACAATGCCTTGACACGCTCGGGCACTTTCTGGCCGTTCTGGCGGCTGATGCTTTCGCTTGTCCGCGAGGGCCGCGCTCCGCGCGCCATCGTGTTGGAAAACGTCTATGGCTCGCTCACCTCCCGGGGGGGGCAGGATTTCGCCGCGCTGACCGGCGCGCTGGCGGAGGCCGGCTATCACGTCGGCGCCATCGTCATCAATGCCGCGCGCTTCGTGCCGCAGTCGCGATCGCGCGTGTTCTTCATCGCTGTTCGCCCCGGCGAGAACCTCAGCGCCGCGCCGATCGCCGACGAACCGAGCGACCTGTGGCATCCCGCGGCGATGCGACTGGCTCACGTGGGTCTGAAAGGCGCGGCCAAGCGGCAATGGCTGTGGTGGAGCCCGCCCGAGCCCGGTCCGAGAAAGACGTCCTTTTCGGATGTCATCGAAAGCAGACCGAACGGCGTCAAATGGCGAACGCCGGAAGCGACGCAACATCTGATCGGCCTGATGACGGATCTCAATCTCGCCAAAGTCACGATGGCGCAACAAGCGCGCCGGCGCATCATCGGGACGGTTTACCGGCGAACGAGAACGGACGCGCGGGGGGAAAAGCGGCAGCGCGCCGAAGTGCGGTTCGACGAAGTCTCAGGCTGCCTGCGCACCCCGGCGGGCGGATCGTCGCGACAGACCATTCTCGTCGTCGAGGGCGACAAGCTGCGCTCGCGCCTGTTGTCGGCGCGCGAGGCGGCGCGGTTGATGGGGCTGCCTGACAGCTACCGGCTGCCCGAGCGCTACAACGACGCCTATCACGTCTGCGGCGACGGCGTTTGCGTGCCCGTGGTGCGTTTTCTCGCCGCGAATGTTCTGGAGCCCATTCTCGCCGCGGCCAAGGCGGCCAAGCCGATGGCGGCGGAGTGAGCGATGGCGATCGACCTTGCGTTCCGCCGCAGGGCGGTGCGGACGCTCACCAACCAGATCGGCTGCTATGCCCTGTGCGATCTCGATTCTGTGCCGCTCTATGTCGGGCAATCCGTTGACGGCATCCGGTCGCGCGTCAACCGCCACCTGACGTCGGCGCGCAGCGACATCATCGCCAATCGACAGATCGACATCTGGGAGATCGCCTGGGTCTGGGCCTATCCCGTCGCCGAGCGCGCGGAGATCGACGCGGTGGAGGTCGCGTTGTTCCACGCCTTCCACCCGAAATCGGCGCTGATGAACGGGAAGGCGCCGCGCCGGCCGGTGCGGGGGGCTGAGCCGCCCGAGCCCGCGCAGAAAGTTCAGGTGATGACGGACGCGGAAATCCTGGAGAAACGCGACCCGGCGCTGCGCCTGCCGCGACAGGCCGAACATTACGGCCAGATCGTCGGACATTTCCTCGCGGTCAAAAACTCGCGGGAGATCGCCGGGGCGATGGAGGCGCATTTTCAGCGCCTGCAAAAATATCACAAGGTTTTGCTGGGACGCGCCGTCGACAGCGATCTGTTTGCGGAATGACGCCCCCCTCGCTGGAGCGCTCCGCGACGATGCGGGCGGTTAAGTCGCGCGACACCGGCCCCGAGCGCGTGGTGCGTAAGTTGCTGCGCGAGATCGCGCTGGGCTATCGCCTGCACCGCGCCGACCTGCCGGGCAGGCCGGACATCGCCTATGGCGCGAGAAAGCTCGCGATTTTCGTGCATGGCTGCTTCTGGCATGGCCACGATTGCGCCCGTGGCGCGCGCTCGCCGAAGGACAATGCCGGATATTGGAGCGAGAAGATTGCGCGCAATCGGGCGCGGGACGCGCGAAACCTAGCGGCGCTGGCGGCCCTGGGTTGGCGCACGCTGGTGATCCACGAATGCGCGCTGAAGGACGCCACCGGACTGCGTCGCACGCTGGAGGCGGCGCTTGGCGCGGCGCTTGCTTGACAGCCGTCGGTCCGTCTGCGCTTGCAGGCGCCGTTTGCTACGAGAAAGTCCGCCATGTCCAACGTCTTCGCCCTCGATACGCCCGCCAGCGGCGACGCCGAGAAGGACGCCCCCTTACGCGAGGATATCCGCCTGCTCGGCCGCCTGCTCGGCGACACCGTGCGCGAGCAGGAGGGCGGCGAAGTGTTCGCGCTGGTGGAGCGCATCCGTCAGGCCTCGATCCGGTTTCACCGCGACAACGAGGCGGGCGCCCGGCGCGAACTCGCCGCAACGCTCGACAGTCTCGACAACGACCAGACGCTCGCCATCGTGCGCGCCTTTTCCTATTTCTCGCATCTGGCCAATATCGCCGAGGATCAGCATCACAGCCGCCGCAACCGCGCCCATGTCGTGCGCCGCTCCACCGCGCGGCCGGGCTCGCTGCGTTATGCGCTGAACCGGGCGCGCGCCGCCGGCTTCGACGGCGCGGCGCTGATGCATTTCTTCGATCGCGCGCTGATCAGCCCGGTCCTGACCGCGCACCCCACCGAGGTGCGGCGCAAGAGCACGATCACCCGCGAATTGGAGATCGCCGCGCTGCTTGATGCGCGCGAGCGCATCGCCGGCGACGACCACGAGACAGAGCGCAACGAGGAGCAGTTGCGCCGCGCGATCCTCTTGCTGTGGCGCACCAACATGCTGCGGCAGACCCGGCTGAAGGTGATCGACGAGGTCGCCAACGGCCTGTCCTATTACGACTACACCTTCTTCCGCGAATTGCCGCGCCTCTATGGCGCGATCGAGGACGCGCTGGCGGTCGACGACCCGAAGATCGCGGGCCGTCGCGTCAAATCCTTTCTGCGCGTCGGTTCCTGGATCGGCGGCGACCGCGACGGCAACCCGTTCGTCACCGCTGAGGTGCTCAACGAAGCGACGCGGCTGCAAAGCGCCCGCGCGCTGGGACACTATCTCGACGAATTGCACGAACTGGGCGGCGAATTGTCGATCAGCGGCACGCTGACCCGCGTGACCGCGGAACTTGGCGCCCTGGCCCAGCGCTCGACCGATCATGCGCCCGCGCGCAAGGACGAGCCCTATCGTCGCGCCATCGCCGGCCTCTATTCGCGCCTCGCCAAGACCGCCGAGACGCTCGACCATTTTTTCGCGCTGCGACATCCCATCGGCGACGCGCCGGCCTATCAGAGCCCCGAGGAATTCGCCGCCGACCTCGACATCCTCTCGCAATCGCTGGAGGCGAGCGGCGCGAAAATCCTGGCGCGTGGGCGGTTGCGCGCGTTGCGACGGGCGCTCGATGTGTTCGGCTTTCATCTCGCTCCGCTCGACCTGCGCCAGAACTCCGACGTGCACGAGCGCACGGTCGCCGAATTGTTCGCCGCCGCCGAGCCCGGCGTGGATTATCTCAAGCTCGACGAGGAGGCGCGCATTGCGCTGCTGCGGCGCGAACTGGTGTCGCCCCGTCCGCTGCTGCTGCCGTTTCACGTCTATGGCGAACAGACGGCGGGGGAACTCGCCATTTTCCGCGCCGCCGCCAAGATCAAGGCGACCTATGGCGCCAAGGCGATCGTCACTTCGATCATCTCTAAATGTCAGGGCGTGTCGGACCTGCTCGAACTGGCGCTGTTGTTGAAGGAGGTCGGCCTGCTTGGCGCGGACGGGCGTTCGTCGATCTCAATGGTTCCGCTGTTCGAGACCATCGACGATCTACGCGCCTGCGTCGATGTGATGGACCGGCTGCTGGCGATCCCCGAATACGCGAAGTTTGTCGCCTCCCTCGGCGGTGAGCAGGAGGTGATGCTCGGCTATTCCGATAGCAACAAAGACGGCGGCTTCGTCACCTCGGGTTGGGAGCTTTACAAGGCCGAGATCGGGCTGGTGGACGTGTTCAGGAAACACGGGTGCCGCATCCGCCTGTTCCACGGCCGCGGCGGTTCGGTCGGGCGCGGCGGCGGGCCTTCGTATGACGCGATCCTGGCGCAGCCCGGCGGCGCGGTGGCGGGACAGATCCGCATCACCGAACAGGGCGAGATCATCTCCAGCAAATATTCCAACGGCGAAGTCGGCCGCCGCAATCTGGAGACGCTGGTCTCGGCGACGCTGGAGGCGAGCCTGTTGCAGGAGCAGACCCCGGCGCCCGACCCCGCCTATCTCGAAACCATGCAGGCGCTGTCGGCTTACGCCTACAAAGCCTATCGCGGCCTTGTCTATGAAACCGACGGCTTCGTACAATATTTCTGGTCCTCGACCGTCATCACCGAAATCGCCACGCTCAACATCGGTTCGCGCCCGGCCAGCCGGAAAAAGACGCAGGCGATCGAGGATTTGCGCGCGATTCCCTGGGTGTTCTCCTGGGCGCAATGCCGGCTGATGCTGCCCGGCTGGTACGGTTTCGGCTCGGCGGTGGAGGCTTATTGCGCTGACAATCCGGAGAAGGGGCTGGAGCGGCTGCGCGCGATGTACCGGCACTGGCCGTTCTTCCGCACGCTGTTGTCCAACATGGACATGGTGCTGGCCAAATCGAGCCTCGCCATCGCCTCGCGCTACGCTTCGTTGGTGCCAGACGTGGCGTTGCGGGAGGCGATCTTCTCGCGCATCTCGCGGGAGTGGAAGGCGTCGGTCGATGCGCTCAACGCGATCATGCAACAATCGCACCTGCTGGAGCACAATCCGCTGCTGCTGCGCTCGATCCGCAACCGCTTCCCCTATCTCGACCCGATCAACCACGTGCAGGTCGAGCTGCTGAAACTGCACCGCGCCCACGCCACGAGCGAGAAGGTGCTGACGGGGATACAACTGACGATCAACGGCATTTCGGCGGGGTTGCGGAACAGCGGTTAGCCTCTAGACCAGCCCGTGCCGTTTCGAGCGGGAACTGCCGAACCCGACAAGGCGCCGTCGCGAACCATATTTGCTAACTACTTCCCGGCAGGCTTCGCGGGCGGAGGCTTCACACCGCTACCCGTGGTAGGAGGCTCTGGGCGGCCTCCCGGTGCCGAAGGTTGATGACCAGCATCGGGTTTTGCGGGTTGATGCCCTCGATCATGGTTAGGCCGGTAGCCTTCTTGCAAAATATCCGGACGACCATTCTTTTCGCGCTCCATATCAAAGCCCTCCTTTGAATTCTACAAAACGGATCTCTTTTGCCACGATCAAGATACTTGTAACTTCTTTTCTGTAAGCCCATTGCCCATCATCGGAGATATCCATAATTTCCTGAATGTATAGATCGCGCTCCGTAGGTTCTGTCGACGCAAACGAATTTGTACCGAATATACCTGCGACAGTCGAGCCATCCGCAAGAGTTACAACTACGAATCTTGGGTTCGTACAACTTGCGAATCGCCAATCCCAAGAAGTAGGTGTAGCATGGACCACCCTCAATCGCAACTTAGCGGCTAACCATCGACCCCAACCATATTGAGCAGACAGACCCAGGACGACGCCAAAAATCGCTGGCCCAATTATAATTATACACCACCACAGAAAAAACTTAAACAGCCCATAACCAATGGATATTATGAAATCGATCAACGGTCCGATAATTCCGTAGTAAATAATAGTCAACGTTAAATATGCCAAAATAGAATCTCTTATTTTTTCTATTTTTCCACTTATGAATTGGGCTCGCACATCGGTAATAATCACTCCTGGAACAATAAGGGCAGAGATATAATAATATTGGTCTATATCTTTCAGGTCAGGCACTGGCCATCCCTCTTCTGATTTGCCGTTGTTCGAAAAAACTATTTACCTAGCACGTGCCGCTACCGCCGCCTCGTCCCCCACCGGCCCCATCCCGCGCGCGCGCCGCTCCTCGCGGTAGAGCCGCTCCATCTCGACCGACCAGGCGCCCGCCTGTTTCTCCAGACCCGGAGCCCGGATCGGCTCGGGGCCGGGATCGACGCCGACATGGGCGAAGATGCGCCGGACCGCGCCGGGTAGATCGGCGGCGAGATCCTCGTAGGCGAGCGGCAGGGTGATCGCCTCGGCGCCCTTCAGCGTCTGGCGCCAGCCCTGCGTCGCCGCGAGCGCGCTTTCGACCTGGTGGTCGATTCTGTCGAAATCGTAGGGCGCGCCGAGGTCGCTCTCGCCGGGGCGCGCGGCGCGACCAAGCCGGCTGTTCCAGATGTTGGTCGAGATGGCGACGTGGTGCGAGATCGCCTGCGCGACGATGTTGTCGCGCTTGAGCCAGATCAACCTGAGATCGGTGAAAAAGCCGCGCAGGACGTCGAGCGCTGATGTCGCGGGGTCCGCTTGCGCGCCGCGGAATGTCTCCACGCAATGGGGAAGCTGCCAGAAATGCACGGAGGCGGCGAACACGCCGCCCATCTCCGAACCGGCGGCGAGAATATAATCGCGCCAGTCGGGAAAGCTCGTGAAGGGGAGATCGTCGGGCACGCGCAACTCGGCGCGCAGCCAAGCTTTGTCGATTTCGGCGCGGGTGAAATATTCGAACGGCTTGCCCGCCCGCCCGGTTGCGCGCAAAGTCGCGGCGAGCAGGCTCGATCCGGTGCGCGCGTCGCAGCAGACGAGATAGGCGCGGCCGGGAAACACGTTCGCCATCGAAATCTCCGGGCCTGGACGGCCGGCGGTTTCATAAACGCATGGGACGCCACCGCCAAGTTCGCGCTATTTTCCACACGCCGCCGTTTTTCTTGGCCCAAAAGCGCATCCGAGCCGGGAGGGCGGTCGTTATGGTGTCAGGCCCCTCTCGCGAAAAGGAACTTTGCATGAAAACCCTCTCCCTCGCCGCCCTCGTCGCGCTCTATGCCGCCAGCGCGGCTGCCGAAAACGCGCCCCTGCCCAAGAGCGGTTCGGTCAAACACGCGGCTTACACCGTCTGCCGCACGGTCGGCACGATCGATCTCGGCGAGGTTGGCTCGAACACGTCGGCGGAATGCACGGGCGTCGTCAAGACGAGCGACGGCTCGAAGCTGCTCGACAATCTCGCCATCCGCTGCCTTGAAGAATCCGTCGCGCGCAAGTCCGGCTACAAGTTCACGGGAAACTGCGTCGAGACGGATGCGGACGGCGACAGGCTTTATATCGTCTATGAGGGGCCGGAGAGCGGCCCGCTCGACGTGCTTGGCGGCTCGGGCAAGTTCAAGGGCCTTACCGGCAAAGGACAATGGCGCGTCACCGACGCGCCCGGCAATACCGCCAGCCTTTTCACCTTCACGCTCGACTATGATTTCACCTGGAAGATCGACTGAGCCGCTATCGCGCCGCCGCGCTCGCCGGCGCCTCGGCGATGGCGCGGCCGGATACTTCCGCGCCGGCGTCGCGGTCGAGGCGAATGAAAATGAAAGTGGAGAGAAGCGTGATCGCCGCCACCACGAAGAAACTCAGTTGCATGTCGCGCGGCGCCAGCACGGGGTCGTGAAACGCCCATTGCAGGCTCTGCACCGACGCGGCCGCGACGGCGACGCCGACCGCGCTCGACATTTGCTGCGACACGCTGGCGAAACTGGTGGCGCGGCTCATGCGCGATGGCGGCACGTCCGCATAGCCGATGGCGTTGAGCGCGGTGAACTCCAGCGAACGGAAAAAGCCGCCGATCAGCAGGCCCAGGAAAATCAGGGCGTGCGGCGTGTTGGCGCCGATCAGCCCGTAGCACGCGAGGAAGCCGGCTGAGATCACGGCGTTGCCGACGAGGATGGTGCGAAATCCGAAGCGCCTGATCAGCCGCGAGGCCGTGAATTTCATCGCCATCGCGCCGGCCGCGGCGGCGAAGGTAAGCGAGCCGGACTGGAACGGCGTCAGCCCGAAGCCGATCTGCAACAGGAGCGGCATCAGAAACGGGATCGCGCCAATGCCGAGCCGGAACAGGAAACCGCCGACGACTCCGGCAAAGAAGGTCGGCAGCCGCAACAGATTGAGATCGAGTATGGCGTCGGGGGTCACCCGCGCGTGGCGGACATAGAGCGCGAGCAGCAGCGCGCCGGCGCCGATCAAGCCCGCTACCCCATAGATCGGCGCGATCCCGCGCCCGACCACGGTCATGCCGAACACGAGGCTCAGCAGGCCCGGTCCCGACAGCAGAAACCCCTTGGTGTCGAACGGGGCGACATTGCGCTCGCGCACGTTCTCGATGAAGCGCAAAGTCAGCGCGATGCCGAGCAGGCCGATCGGCGCGTTGATCCAGAAAATCCAGCGCCAGTGGAAATAGGTGGTGATGAAACCGCCCAGCGGCGGACCGACCACCGGGCCGATCAAAGCCGGCACGGTGAGATAGGCGAGCGCATCGACCATTTCCGATTTCGGTACGCTGCGCAGCAACACCAGCCGCCCGACCGGCACCATCATGGCGCCGCCGAGACCCTGAAAGACACGCGCGCCGATCAGGGTCGGCAGGGTCGTCGAGGCGCCGCACAGCAGCGAGCCGAGCGTGAAAACGACAATGGCCGAGCAGAACACGGTACGCGCGCCGAGTTTGTCAGCGACCCAGCCGGAAGCGGGGATGAACACCGCCAGCGTCAGCATGTAGGAGGTCAAAGCCAGCTTCAGCACGATCGGGTCTTCGTTGAGATCGGCGGCGATGGCGGGCAGCGAGGTCGCCAGCACGGTTCCGTCCATGTTCTCCATGAACAGAGCGGTGGCGATGATGAGGGCGGTGACGACGGCGGGGCGCATGTGCCGCCCCCTTTGGCGCCGCGGCGCAGGCGGGGCAAGGCGGCCGTGCGTCAAGTATTGCTGTTTTTACCGCGCCGGCGGCAGCGCGTCGAGCGCCATGCGTTGCGGCTCGGCCGAGTCGCGGTCGCGCCACGGGCTCAGCGCCGGATCGAGGAAAACGTCCGTGCCGTGACGCTCGACGAGCGCTGCCTGATCCCTAAGGAAGCGCGGCCAGTTGCGGCCGCGATCGTCGCGGCCGCGCGTCGCCGATTCGTGATGGATCAGGGTCGCGAACGGCGTATATACCGTGCGGAACCCGGCCGCGCGGGCGCGCAGGCAATAATCGACGTCGTTGTAGGCGACGGCGAAGCGGGTCTCGTCGAGCGGCCCCACCGCGTCGAAACAGGCGCGGGTTATCAACATGCAGGCGCCCGTGACGGCCGACAGGGACGAGCGCACGGCGAGCCGTCCCATCGGGCCGGGGAAATCGGCCGGCCGATGCGCATACCAATGGCCGGCAAGCTGGCCCAGGCCCACGATGACGCCGGCATGTTGCAGGTCGCCGGCGGGATAAAGCAGCCTTGCGCCGACGATGCCGACATCGGGATAGGCGAGGCAGCCGACCATCTCCGCCAGCCAATCCGGAGAAATCACCTCGATGTCGTTGTTGAGCAGCAGGATCGCCTCGCCCTTGGCCAGCGCGACGCCGCGGTTGATCTGACGCGAGAAGTTGAACTCGGCCGGCTCGCGGTCCAACACGAAATTGGGACGCGCGCGCAGACGCTCGTAGAGGGCGAGCGTATCGGGATCGGTCGAGCCGTTGTCGACGACGATCAGCTCGAAATCGCGATATTGGGTCGCGCCGAACAGGCCCTCCGTCAGCACGCTCAACAGACGGAACGCATCGCGATTGGGGACGACGATCGACACCATGGGCTTTGGCGCCTGCACATCGAGCCGCACGCGGTGCAGATCGGGCAAGACCGCAGGATCGACCTCCGCCGCGTTCCCGTCCTGCGCATAGGCCTCCGCCAGCGCGCGCCGGGCGTTCGCGGTCGCCTTTTCGATGAACTTGACGGAATAGCTGCGCCCGTCGCGCCGCCAGATATAGGCGGGATAAGGAATGTGGCGTACTTCGTCGCGCTTGAGCCGTTTGAGCGCGCGCAGCAACAGATCGTAATCCTGCGAGCCGTCGAAGCCTTCGCGGAAGGCGCCGACCGCTTCGATCAACTCGCGCGCATAGAGCGAGAGGTGGTTGATGTAATTGACGCCCGACAGCAGCACGTCGTCGAACGCGGGCTTGTCGAAAAAATCGAGCCCGCGCAGATGCCGGTCGGCGATCATCTCGTCGGTGTAGAAGAATCGCGCCGACGGATTTTGTTCGATCGCGCGCGCGATGACGCCGACGGCGTGCGGCGCCAGGGCGTCGTCGTGATCGATGAACGCGATCCAGCGCCCGCGCGTCGCGGCGACCCCCGTGTTGGAGGCGGCGGCGATGCCGCGATTGACGCCGTTGCGCAACACGACGAGGCCCGGCTCGCGCTCATGCGCGGCCAGCCATTTCGCCGTCTCCGCCGAGGTCGAGCCGTCGTCGCTCAGCACGAGTTCGCCATAGCCTGGCGCCTGTCGGAGGAAGGAAGCAAGCAGGTCGTCGAGATAATTCGCCGGGGTGTTGAACAGAGGCGAGACGAAGGAAATCAGCGGCGTTGCGGGCGCATCGTCGAACTTCCCCTTCAGTTCGCGCCCCGCCAGCGCGCAGGCGTGCAGAAAATGTTCGTGCGGGGTGCGCGGCTTGCGGGCTACTCCGAACGGCCGATCGCGCAAAGCCGGCGCGAAATCGGCGACGAAAACGCAAGCGCGGACCAGGAGCGCCTGTTGCGCCGCGTAGGCCGCCAGCGCCGGCTCGACGGCGCGCGCGAGCGCTTCGCCTTCCGCGTCCACACCCCAACGGAAGGTGAAATCCGACGCGCTTTCGCAAGGGTCGAGTCGCAGCCGGCGCAGATCGTGGCAATGGTCGAAATCGAGCTGGATCGTCGCCGCCCGCGCTCGGCCGCAACAAAAACTGTTTTCCTGCGAGAATCCGCCGTCCCAGTTGAAATAGAGCCTCGGCGTCAGGACGCCGTCGCGCTCGGCTTCGAGATAGACAAAGAGGCGCTTTGTCCCCTTCGGCGGCGTGGGAAAGATAAATTGCGGATCGGCGTTCACCGCCCGCCATTTGTTCCCGCCCCGCGGCGCCACGCCGACCCCGGTCGGCGCGAACGGCCCGGCCTTGAACTCCGACGCCCGGATCATGCGTGCGCGCAAAACGTTCTTGAAACGCTGTATCGACATGGTTCCCAAGCTCGATTCGCGCTGCGCCGCGGCGTGATTAGTTCGCGCGCCGCGTCGCCTCAATGACAAAGATGTCGCGCCAAACGGCGTGGCAGTAGTTGTTATCGGGGAAATCCACAACTCTGGTGGCGAGATAGAGGTCGTGCGGCTCCCGCAGCGGTTCCGGAAACGCGATCTCCGCCTGGTGCTGGCGGAACGCCTCGCGCACCGCCGTCCAACCGCTGAAGCGCAACGAATCCGCAAGCCCGCCGATGTCGCGCACGACCGGCCCCGGCCGCCGCGCCCACAGGCCGAACTCGACCGGGCGCGACTGCTCGTTTTCCAGCGAGAACAGCGCGCGCACACCCGTCGCGCCCTGAAACACCGCCTGACGCAGCCGCACCAGCGCCGGGCGGCCGACCAGGGGGTGATGCGTCGTCGGCGAACCCGCGACGAAATAGGGGCCGGGGAAGTCGGCCGCCGGCGTCAGCAGTTCCGCATTCGCCAACAGGCGGCGCGGCAACGGCGTCACGCTAGGATCGAGATGGACGGCGCTCGACGAATTGAAGTCGAACAGCGCAACTTCGGCGACAAGCGCGGACCAGACCACCTGCCCCTCCCCCTTGGACAGCAGCAGCAGATCGGCGCTTTCGGCGAACGGCGTCGGCAGATCGAGCGCGATCTCGCCGGGCGGGCGCCAGCCGGTCCAGGCGAATGGCTCCTCGCCGGCGAGGTTTTCGCCGGCAAGTTGCAGCAGCGCGAATCGATCGCAGGCGACCAGCGCCACGCGAGTTCCCTCCGGCGCCGAGACTACAGCCGTGACGCGGCGCGCGCCCGGCGGACAGACGCTGGCCGACTTGACGACGGCGACGCCGCGAACGGCGTGAACGATCGCTTGGCTCCCGTTATTGCGGACGGCCCCTTCGGCAAGCCCGACGATTCCACGCGCGCGGTCGGCGGCGATCCGCGTCAGCGAGATCGCGCGCGTGCGCGCGACCGGCTCATGCACAGCGCCAAGCGCGGCCTTCTCCGCCGCCGCTTCCGCGCCCGCCCGCGCCAAGGCAGCGAGTTCGGGATCGTCCAGCCATTGCGCGAAGGCGAACGCCTCGGCCAGCCGTCCGCGCGCAAAGCAATATTCCAGAAAAGGACGGTTCTGCTCGGTGCTGTCGCGCTGCGGCATGAACGACAGTTTCAACGCCAGTTCGCGCGCAACCGAGCCCAGGCCAGCCAGCGCGGAATTGACCCGGTCGCGCGTGCGCGGGCCGGTCGCCAGCACGCTCTCCAGCGCCGGCCCCAGCATTGCCGCCTCGTGCTTGCCGTAGGCCTGCAACAGCCGTCGCTGGTCGGCGGAGGCTTCGCCGAAGGCGAGCGTGGTCGCGGGCGCCTCGCGCCGCCAGAACAGCGGCGTGGCTGCGACTTCGAGCCGCGCGCCCGCGAGCGCGGCCTGTGTGAGAGCCAACCGGTCGCGCAGGGCCTCGCTCGCGTCGGCCGCGAAGCCGCCGACGGCGAGAAAGCGCGCGCGGTCGATCAAAAAGCAGCCCTCGCCGAGGCAATTCTCGAACGCGGCGAGCGTCAGGTTGGGGCCGGTCGGCAGCAGGCCGATGAAGCCGTCCCATCCCTCGCGCGGCGCCCCGGCATGAGCGAAGTCGAGGCCGGGGCTGGTGACGATCTCAGCCTCCAGCCCTTGCGCGGCGCAGAGAAATCCCGCGAGCGCCCGAGGCTTCAGAATCACGTCGCGCTCGTGCGCGAACATCAGCCACGGCCCCCGCGCCTGCTTGGCCGCGAGATTTCGCGCCCGCGCGACATCAAGGCCCGGCGCCACGATGCGGTGAATGCGCGCATCGTCGGGCAGCGCGCCTTCGTCCGGTGTCACGACGACGATCTCGGCGAAATCCTGCGCCAGATATGCCGCCCAGGCCTCGGGCGCGATCGGCTCAATCGCGGTCAGGCACAGCGAGGCGCGCTTGGGCGCCGTCCAAGCTGCTGGCGGTGGCGGCGCCTGCGCCAGCAGATCGAGCCACGCGCGACGCGATTCGTCTTGGCGAACCGCCATCGCGGCCGCGCGGGGCCCTCCGTCGAGCGCGGCCGCGATCCTTTCGGCCAGCGACTCCGGCGTATTGGCGCAAAGCGCGCGCTCGCGGTCGTCGGGCGCGATCAGTTCCGCCGTGCCGCCGCTGTCGGTGGCGACGAAGGCGACGCCCGCCAGCAGGCATTCCGCGACGACGCAGGGCGAGTTTTCCGCGCGCGAAGGCATCACCGCGAGCACGCCGGACCGGCTCAGATATTTGAGCGCCTGTTCTTGGCCGAGTTCCGTGATCAGCGTCGGCGGCGCCGGCCATGTCCGAGTGCGCTCCAGCACATAGACGCCGGAATGGACGCCTTCGATGCGCGCGAATTTGCCCAGGAACGTGATCTTGACTTGTGACATGTCGCGCGTCGCGCACAGCCGGGAATAGGCGGCCAGAAACAGATCTACGCCCTTGCGCGCCTCCAGCCGGCCGAAGAACACGACCTCGCCCACCGGGGCCGGGGCGGGCGGCGCGGGAGCGGGCTCGACGGGGAGCGCGTTCTGGATCACCCGTGTCGAGGGCGGCAGCCGCCAGCCCCGGCTCGCCATCCAGCCCACGAGATAGCGGCTCGGACTGACGACATCGTCGGCAAGTTCGACGCTGCGTCGCTCCAGAAAATCGACGGAAATCGGATGCAGGCCCCAATAGAGCTGCGAATTCAGCTCCAGCACCCAGGCGTTGGAGCCATGCGTGACGACGATCAGGCGCGGCGCGTCGGGAAACAGCCCCGCCTTCTTGGCGAGCAACGCGAAATAACCCTGCCCGCCGCATTCGTTGAAAAATACGGCGTCGAACCCGCGCCCTTGCAGGAACTGGAGCACGGTGAAGCTGGCGGCGACGTGGTCTTCGTGGCCGGCGCGCAGCAGCGGATTGCGCGGCACGAATTCGAGCCGCACGCCGCGCTTTGCCCAAGCCGCGATCGTGTCGGCGGCGGCCGCGACGCGCTCGTCGAAATCGACCAGGCCCGCATCGACATAGGCGACCGTCACCTCATGGCCGGCTTGCGCCAACGTCAGCGCAAGCCCGGTGTTGGCCGTGCCGATGCCGCCATTCTTGAACAGGCCGTGGAATTCGGCGGTGACGAGGCAGACGCGGCGTTTTCCGTCCAGAGACGGTAATGGCATGGAATCCCCCAACGACGCGCCGCTCTTAAGCGAAGGTCCGCCCTCGCGCAAAGGCGCCCTGGCGGCTCAACTGCCCCGATAGGTCGAGTAGCTCCATGGCGTCGCCACCAGCGGCACGTGATAATGGGCGGCCGGGTCGGCGATCGCGAAACGGATCGGCACGACGTCGAGAAAGGCCGGCTCGGCGAGCGCGAGGTTTTTCGCCCGAAAATACCCGCCGATGTGGAAGGCGAGTTCGAATCGCCCGGCCCGCGCCTGCGCGGGCGCGATCAACGGCGCGTCGGTGCGGCCGTCGGCGTTGGTGCGCGTGTGGGCGATGCGCTCCCAGCCTCCGTCGGGGAGCCGTTCAAACAACTCGATCTCCACGCCCGCCGCAGGGCGGCCATGCACGGTGTCGAGAACATGCGTCGTCAGGCCAGCCATGCGTAAGCCTTATTGCTCGCCTGAGACTACCGTTATTTTACCGAGCGCAATAGCCTTCGTTGCGTTGATTTTGGCGCGTAGTCATGCATCGTGCGAATAACAGCTGCGCCACGCCGTCCTTGCCAATAGAGGCGTCGCGTGAGAAGGGGGCCTCGGTCTGGGGCGCGACGAAATATCGGAGCCTCTCGCGGGCCAAGGGAGGTCGTTGATGTCCGAGACGAGGGACAACGCCGAACGCGATGAATGGTTGGAGGCGCTTGATTCCGTCGAGGCTTTCGAGGGTCTCGACCGAGTCGATGAATTGCTTGAAGCCGTCGTCACCTCCGCCCGCCGCAAGGGCGCGAAGTTGCCGTTCGCCGCCAATACCGCATACGTCAACACGATCTCGCCCGAGCGACAGCCCCAACATCCCGGCGAGCGCAAGCTCGAAATGACGATTCGGCGCTATGTGCGCTGGAACGCGGCGGCGATTGTGTTGCGCGCCAACAAGGAAAGCTCGGAACTGGGCGGCCATATCGCCAGCTTCCAGTCGGCGGCGACGCTGTACGACACCGGCTTCATGCATTTCTGGCGCGCGGCGGATGAGAAACACGGGGGCGATCTCGTCTATTTCCAGGGCCATTCCTCGCCGGGCGTCTATGCCCGCGCCTTCCTCGAAGGCCGGCTGAGCGAGGATCAACTCGTCAATTTCCGCCAGGAAGTCGGCGGTCAGGGCCTGTCGTCCTACCCGCATCCCTGGCTGATGCCGGAGTTCTGGCAGTTTCCGACCGTCTCGATGGGCCTTGGTCCCTTGATGGCGATCTATCAGGCCCGCTTCCTGCGCTATCTCCAGGGGCGCGGGCTCGCCGACACGGCCGAGCGGAAAGTGTGGGTGTTCTGCGGCGACGGCGAGATGGACGAGCCGGAATCCTTGGGCGCGATCAGCCTCGCGGGGCGCGAGAAGCTCGACAATCTGATCTTCGTCATCAACTGCAATCTGCAACGGCTCGACGGCCCGGTGCGCGGTAACGGCAAGATCGTGCAGGAGCTCGAATCCGATTTCCGCGGCAGCGGCTGGAACGTCATCAAATGCCTGTGGGGCACCGGCTGGGACGCGCTGCTGGCCAGGGACAAGGATGGCAAACTGCGCCAGTTGATGGAGGAATGCGTCGACGGCGAATATCAGGATTTCAAGTCGAAGAACGGCGCCTATATCCGCAAGAATTTCTTCGGCCGTCATCCCGAAACCGCCGCGATGGTCGCCGATTGGACCGACGACCAGATCTGGGCGCTGACGCGCGGCGGCCACGATCCGGTGAAAGTCTATGCCGCGTACAAAGCCGCCGCCGACCACAAGGGGCAGCCGACCGTCATTCTCGCCAAGACCGTCAAGGGCTACGGCATGGGCGAGGCGGGCGAAGGCCAGATGATCGCGCATCAGGCCAAGAAGATCGGCGAACACGCGCTCAAAGGCTTCCGCGACCGCTTCCATATCCCGCTGACCGACGAGGAACTGACCAAGATTCCGTTCCTGAAACTGCCGCCGGGCGGTCCGGAGGAGCAATATCTGCTTAGCCGCCGGTCCGCGCTCGGCGGGCCGCTGCCGGCGCGTCGCCGCAGGTCGACACCGCTGGAAATCCCGGCCCTGTCGAGCTTCGACGCGCTGCTGCAAGCCACCGGCGAGGGGCGCGAAATCTCGACCACGATGGCCTTCGTGCGCATTCTCTCCACGCTGCTGCGCGACAAGCATGTCGGCCCGCGCGTGGTGCCGATCGTGCCCGACGAGAGCCGCACCTTCGGCATGGAGGGCTTGTTCCGCCAGATCGGCATCTTCAGCCAGGTCGGTCAGCTCTATCGGCCGCAGGACGCCGATCAACTGATGTATTATCGCGAGGACCCCAAGGGCCAGATCCTCCAGGAGGGCATCAACGAGCCCGGCGCGATGGCCTCGTTCATCGCCGCCGGCACGTCCTATTCGACCTCCAACACGCCGATGATCCCGTTCTATATCTATTATTCGATGTTCGGCTTCCAGCGCATCGGCGATCTCGCCTGGGCGGCCGGCGACATGCGCGCGCGCGGCTTTTTGATTGGCGGCACGTCGGGGCGCACGACGCTGAACGGCGAGGGGCTACAGCACGAGGACGGGCACAGCCATGTGCTGGCCTCGACCATCCCGAACTGCGTCGGCTACGACCCGACCTACGCCTACGAGGTCGCTGTCATCATCCAGCACGGCCTCAAGCGCATGTATGTCGATAACGAGGACGTCTATTTCTATATCACCACGCTCAACGAGAACTATCCTCATCCCGCCATGCCCGTGGGCGCCGAGGCCGGCATTCTCAAGGGCATGTACAAACTCAAGACGGTAACGGGCGACGGCTCGGCGCTGAAAGTGCGGTTGCTTGGCGCCGGCGCGATCCTGCGCGAGGTCGAGGCGGGCGCCGAATTGCTCGCCAGGGATTTCGGCGTCACGAGCGAAATCTGGAGCGTGACCAGTTTCACCGAACTGCGCCGCGAGGGGTTAGAGGCCGAGCGTTGGAACATGCTGCACCCGGAAGCGGAGCCGCGCGTCTCCTATGTCGAGCAATGTCTTGGCAAAGGTCAGGGGCCGGTGATCGCGGCGACCGATTACATGAAGGCGATCGGCGACGGCATCCGGCCTTACGTGCCGGCGACCTACAAGGTGCTTGGCACCGACGGCTTCGGCCGCTCCGACTATCGCCGTCGCTTACGCTCGTTCTTCGAAGTCGATCGCTTCCACGTCGCGGTGGCGGCGCTGAAGTCGTTGGCCGACGATCAGTTGCTGCCGGCCAAGCGGGTCGGCGAGGCGATCGCCAAATATGGCATAGATCCGGAAAAGCCGAGCCCGGCGAAAGTGTGAGGCCATGAGCAGGTTTGCCTGTAATGGCGCTGCGTCCCTCTTCATGGCGGGGCTTGACGACGTTCGGTTTGTTTAATTGAACAAAAAGCGCGCGAGGGAGAACACCTTGTCGAAGATAGAAGTGAAAGTGCCCGACATCGGCGATTTCAAGGACGTGCCGATCATCGAGATTCTCGTGAAGCCGGGCGATGCGGTGAGCCTTGAGCAATCGCTGATGACGCTGGAATCCGACAAGGCGTCGATGGACGTGCCTTCGCCCGTCGCCGGCGTGGTCAAGGAGGTGTTGGCCAAGATCGGCGACAAGGTGTCGATGGGATCGTTGATCCTGACGCTGGAAGATAGCGCCGCCGCGCCCCAGGCCGAAAGCGCGCCAAAAGCCGAAAGCGCAGCGAAAGCCGCCCCGGCGGGCGCCTCGACGCAAGAGGTCCAAGAGGTCAAGGTGCCCGACATCGGCGATTTCCACGACATTCCGGTGATTGAAATTCTCGTGAAGCCGGGCGAGAGCGTCAAGGCCGAGCAGCCGTTGATGACGCTCGAATCCGACAAAGCCTCGATGGAAGTGCCCTCCCCGGCCGACGGCGTGGTGGGCGAATTGCGCGTCAAGGTCGGCGACAAGGTCAGCCAGGGGACGGTGATCCTGACGCTCGCCTCGCAGGCCAGTGCGGCGCCTGCGCCCGCCAAACAGGAGCCCGCGCCGACGCCGAAGGCCGCGCCTTCGCCGGCCGCCGCCGCGGCGCCGGAAAAGCTGTCCGACTTCGCCGGCGTCCACGCCGGCCCCTCGGTGCGCCGGCTTGCGCGCGAACTCGGCGTCGATCTCGCGCAGATCTCGGGAAGCGGCGAGAAGGGCCGCATCACCAAAGAGGATCTGAAAGCCTCGCTCGGCGGCGTCAGCAGCGGCGGCGGCAAGGCCGGCGCGGGTCTGCCGGAAACGCCGATCGTCGATTTCGCGAAATTCGGCCCTGTGGAGACCAAGCCGCTCTCGCGCATCAAAAAGATTTCCGGCCCGCGGCTGCACGCGTCCTGGGTCAACATTCCCCATGTCACGCACACCGACGAGGCCGACGTCACCGAGTTGGAGGCGTTCCGCAAATCGCTCGACGACGCCGCCAAAGCGGACAAGAAGGCGCCCTATCGCGTCTCGCTGCTGCCGTTGCTGATGAAGGCGGCCGTGGCTTCGCTGAAAGCCTTCCCCACTTTCAATTCGGCGCTGACCCCGGCCAAGGATGCGCTGATCTATCGCCATTACTGGAACATCGGCGTCGCCGTCGACACGCCCGACGGCCTCGTCGTCGCGGTGGTCAAAGAGGTCGACAAGAAGGGCGTGATCGAAATATCGCGCGAGTTGGGCGCGCTGTCCGCCAAAGCGCGCGAAGGCAAGCTCGGTCCGGCCGACATGCAGGGCGCGACGTTCACCATCTCCTCGCTGGGCGGCATCGGCGGCGTGGCCTTCACGCCGATCGTCAATGCGCCCGAGGTCGCGATCCTCGGCGTGGTGCGCTCGAAGATGGCGCCGGTGTGGGACGGCAAGGCGTTCGCGCCCCGGTTGATGCTGCCGCTTTGCCTCAGCTACGATCACCGCGTGATCGACGGCGCGGCGGGCGCGCGCTTCATGCGCCATCTCTGCGACGTCGCGCAGGACATGCGGCGCGTGCTGCTCTGAAACGCAAACTCGTAGGGGCCACGCAATATGGCGAGCGAAATCCGGCTGCCTGACATCGGCGATTTCAAAAACGTGCCGATCATCGAGATCTCCGTCAAACCCGGCCAGAGCGTCGCCAAGGACGAAATTCTGCTGATGCTGGAGAGCGACAAGGCGACGCTCGAAGTGCCGGCGCCCGAGGCGGGCGTGATCGGCGAGATCAAGGTCAAGGTCGGCGACAAGATCAGCCAGGGCGATCTGCTGGCGACCTATGCTTCGGTCGGGGGCGCGACGCAAAGCGCCGCGCCCCCGACCGCCCGCCAGCCCGAGGCGGCTGCTTCGGACAAGGCCGATCTCGATTGCGACGTGCTCGTGCTCGGCGCCGGCCCGGGCGGCTATACCGCCGCCTTCCGCGCCGCCGATCTCGGCCAGCGGGTTGTGCTGGTCGAGCGCTGGGCGACGCTCGGCGGCGTTTGCCTGAACGTCGGCTGCATCCCCTCGAAGGCGCTGCTGCATATCGCCAAGGTGATCGACGAGGCCGCCCACATGGGCGCGCATGGCGTCGCTTTCGGGGCGCCGACGATCGAACTCGACAAGTTGCGCGGCTTCAAGGACGGGGTCATCAAACGCCTGACCGGCGGCCTCGTCGCGCTCGCCAAGCAGCGCAAAGTGAGCGTCGTCACGGGCGAGGCGAAATTCGCCTCCGCCCACACGTTGGCTATCGAGACCAGCGAGGGCCGCCGCTTGGTGCGCTTCCGCCATGCGATCATCGCGGCCGGCTCCGAGCCGGTCGCGCCCGGTTTCATTCCTAGCGACAAGCGCATCTGGGACTCGACCGGCGCGCTCGATCTGAACTTCGTCCCGAAGCGCCTGTTGATCCTCGGCGGCGGCATCATCGGTCTGGAAATGGCGACGGTTTACGAGGCGCTCGGGTCTGAGATCACCGTGATCGAAATGATGGATCAGTTGATGCCCGGCGCCGACCGCGACATCGTCGCCCCGTTCGCCAAGCGGGTCGAGAAGCGCTACGCCAAGATCATGCTGAAGACCAGGGTGACGAAGGTCGAGGCGCGCCCCGACGCGCTGCTTGTGAGCTGGGAGAGCGAGGCGGGAGAGGCAAGCGGCGAATTCGACGCGATGCTGGTCTCGGTCGGCCGCCGTCCCAACGGCAAGTCAATCGGCGCCGAGGCGGCGGGCGTCGCGGTCGACGAGCGCGGTTTTATCGCCGTCGACAAACAGATGCGCACCAACGTCGCCCACATATTCGCCATCGGCGACGTCGTCGGCCAACCGATGCTGGCGCACAAGGCCACGCACGAAGGCAAGGTGGCGGCGGAAGTCGCGAGCGGGCACAAAAGCGCCTTCGACGCTAAATGCATTCCCTCCGTCGCCTATACCGATCCCGAGGTCGCCTGGGTCGGCGTCACCGAAACCGAGGCCAAGGCCAAGGGGATCAAATACGGCAAGGCCGTGTTTCCCTGGGCCGCCAGCGGGCGCTCGCTGTCGCTTGGCCGCGATGAAGGCCAGACCAAGACGCTGTGGGACGAGGCCAGCGGCCGCCTGATCGGCTGCGCCATCGTCGGCCCCAACGCCGGCGATCTGATCGCCGAGGCCGCGCTCGCCATCGAAATGGGCTGCGACGCCGAGGACATCGGCCTGACCATCCACCCGCACCCGACACTGTCGGAGACTTTTGCGATGTCGGCGGAAGCCTTCGCGGGGACGCTGACGGATTTGTATATGCCGAAGAAGAAGTGAGGGGGGCGCCGTTCCCTTGCCCCTAGGCATCGGCTAAGCTCGCCCTATTGCGCAAGCGCCGGGGAGCGCCGCATTGGAGTCGGTCAAGGTTTTCATCAGCTACAGCCACGACAGCGACGCGCATTCGGCGCGCGTGCTCGCGCTGGCGCAAGCGCTGCGCAAGAGCGGCCTGAAAGTCGAAGTCGATCAGTTCGTCGTCCGGCCGCCGCATGGTTGGGAGCGATGGTGCACGGAACGGCTGCGGAAGGAGAACGCGCGCTTCGTGCTGATGATCTGCACGCCGGAATATTATGCCGGCGTCGAAAACCTCGTCACCTTCGACAAGCGGCGCGGAACCTTCTGGGAAGGCGCGCTGATCCACAACTATCTCTACAAAGAGAGGGAGAACAAGCGCTTCATCCCGATTCTGTTCGATGACACGGACGCGGAGCACGTTCCCGACGCCTTTCAGCAGCATCGCCGCTATCGGCTGCAAGACTTCGATGTTTCCGATCCGGAGTACGATGACCTCTATCGCGAATTGACGGAGCAACCCGCCGTCATCCCCGAGGAAATTGGCGCGGTGATAGCGAGACCGCCTCGCAATATCCCTGATGTCGCCGTGTCTCGCGCCGCCGCGCCCCATTTCGACCTCGACCGCATCTACATCTACGCCCCCAAAGATCTGATCGGCCGCGAGGCGGAGACTGCTCTTATCGAAGACGCCTGGGCGAGGGCGGCGGGCGGGCGGGCGCATCCGCATGTGCTGGCCTTTGTCGCGCTCGGCGGCGAGGGCAAGACGTCGCTGGTAGCCTCGTTCGCCAATGCGCTGGCCGCGCGCGGCTGGCCGGGCGCGCAGGCGGCGTTCGCGTGGTCGTTCTATCGGCAGGGGTCGAGCGAACAGGCCGGCGCCTCGTCGGACCTGTTTTTCGCCGAGGCGCTGAAATTCTTCCGGCTGCCGGCGGTTGAGGGCGAGAGCGGCTACGAGAAGGGGAAACGGCTCGCGCGGGCTTTGAGCGAAAGCCGAACGCTGCTGATCCTCGACGGGCTGGAGCCGCTGCAATATCCGCCCAACTCGCCAATGCAAGGCCGGCTGAAGGATGATGCGCTGGCCGCGCTGCTTAAAACCCTCGCGACCCGCAATGCTGGCCTCTGTCTGGTGACGACGCGCTGCCAAATCGAAGACCTCAAGGGCTATGCCGCCACCGCGCCGCAGCGCGTACTCGGCGGCTTGAGCGAGCAAGCCGGCGCGGCGCTGCTGGCGCGGCTCGGCGTCAAGGGATCGGAGACGGAGCGGCGCGCGCTCTGCGCCCAGGTGAAGGGCCATGCGCTGACGCTGGAAATCGTCGGCAGCTACCTGGCGAACGCGCATGGCGGCGACATCGCGCGGCGCGACCGCATCAAACTGGAGACGGCGAGCGCGGCCAAGGGCGGCCACGCGATGCGCGCGATGGCGGCCTATGCGGAATGGTTCGAAAGCGCGGGCGCGGACGGCGCCCGGGCGCTGGCGATGTTGCGCCTGACCGGCCTGTTCGACCGCGCAGCCGATGCCGGCTGCCTCGGCGCGCTGTGGCAGGCCCCGGCCATCGCCGGCCTGACCGAGCCGCTGGTGAACTTAAGCGAAGAGGAGCGCAACCTCGTCCTCTCCCGCCTCGAAGCGGCGAAGCTGCTGACCGTCAAGCGCGAAGGCGCGGCGCTGTTGGAGATCGACGCGCATCCGCTGCTGCGCGAGTATTTTGCTGTGACGTTGCGCGGGGAGCGACCGGACACGTGGCGTGAAGCGCATCGGCGGCTTTACACGCATTTGACGACGACGACGAAGGACAAGCCGGCGCCGACGCTCGACGATTTGCAACCGCTTTATCAGGCGGTCGTGCATGGCTGCGCGGCGGGGCTGTGGCAGGAGACGTGCGACAAGGTCTACAACGAGCGCATCTGCCGCAGCGGCGAGTTCTACAGCACCAAGAAACTCGGCGCCTTCGGCGCGGACCTTGGCGCCATCGCCAGTTTCTTCGTGACCCCCTGGCGGCGCGTTTCGCCGCATCTGACGCCGGCGGACCAGGCTTGGCTGTTGAACATGGCCGGCTTTCACCTCCGCGCGCTGGGGCGTCTGGTCGAGGCGCGCGAGCCGATGCGGGCGGGCTTGGAAATGCGCGTCGCGCAAGAAAAATGGATAAGCGCCGCCATCGACGCCGGCAATCTCCGCGAACTGGAACTGACGTTCGGTGACGTCAAGGCGGCGATCCGCCTCGGCGAAACCGCCGTCGCCCACGCCGATAAGAGC
>JANLPL010000149.1:0-9525 GCA_031367195.1 Bradyrhizobium sp. | reverse complement strand
AGCGTCGCGATCAACTCGTCGAATTCGGCCGCGGAGATCGGGTCGAGCCCCGAGGTCGGCTCGTCGAGAAACAGCACGCCGGGATCGAGCGCCAAGGCCCGGGCAAGTGCTGCGCGCTTGATCATGCCGCCGGAGAGTTCGGACGGGAATTTGCCCGCCGCATCGGGGGGCAGGCCGACCAGGCGCAGCTTCAGCATCGCCAGTTCGGCGCGCAGCGCGGGCGAAATGTCGAGATGCTCGCGCATCGGCGCCTCGACGTTCTGGCGCACGCTCAGGCTGGAGAACAGCGCGCCCTGCTGGAACAGCACGCCCCAGCCGCGCTCCACTCGCGACCGTTCGGCCGGCGTCAGCTTGTCGAGATCGCGCCCGTCAGCTTCGATCACGCCGGCGCGTTTGGGGTTCAGCCCGAGGATGGTGCGCGTCAGCACCGATTTGCCCGCGCCCGAGGCGCCGACGAAGCCCAGAACCTCGCCGCGCACTAAATCGAGGTCAAGCCCGTCCATCACTTTTCGCGCGCCGAACGCGACTTCGAGGCCGCGCACGCGGATCGCAGGGCTCAAAACCGCACCGCCGCGTAGAACATGGCGAAGGCGCCATCGAGCAGGATGACGGTGAAGATCGACTTCACCACCGAAGCCGTCACCCGCCGCCCCAGCGATTCGGCCGAGCCCTGCACGGCAAAACCCTCCAGCGAAGCGATCACGCCGATCGCGAGCGCCATGAACGGCGCCTTGGCGAGGCCGGAGAGAAAGCGCGTCACGCTGATCGGATATTGCAGCTCCGCCCAGAACCGATGCGGGCTGACGTCGCCAAAGCCCCAGGCGATCACCATGCCCCCGCTCAGCGCCGCCAGATCGCCCAGGAATGTCAACAGTGGCAGCGCGATAACGAGCGCGGTCAGGCGCGGCAGCACCAAAGCCTCCAGCGGATCGAGCGCCATCACGCGCAGGGCGTCGAGTTCCTCGCGCATGTTCATCGCGCCCAGTTCCGCCGTGATCGCCGAGCCGGAGCGGCCCGCGACCATGATCGCGGTCAGCATCACGCCGAGTTCGCGCAACGTCAGGATCGCGACCAGATCGACGGTCAGGCTGCTGGCGCCGAAGCGGGCGAGTTGCACGATGCCCTGTTGCGCGACGATGGCGCCGACGAAGAAATTGATCATCAGGATTAGCGGCGCGCCGCGCAGGCCCATCTGCTCCAGATGATAGACCGTCGAGGTGAGCCGCCAGCGGCGCGGCCGTACGAGAGATTTCGCCGCGACGGCGACGATGCGGCCGAGAAAATCGAGCGCGCTCAACACGTCGCGGCCGGCGAACCAGACGCTCTCGCCCATGTCGGCCAGCAGCGAGGCGGGGCCGTGCGGGGCGATCACGGCGGGGTCGCTCTCGCGATAGGCCGCCTCGCGCAACAGCGTCGCATGTTCCGGCCGCGCGCCGACGAAGCGCGCGCTCTGGCCGGAGGCCTCGATGTCGGCGAGAATGCGCGAAAGAATCCAGGCGCCGGCGGTGTCGAGCCCGTCGAGCGCGCTGAGGTCGAGCATCGCCGGCCGGCCTTCGAGCGATTGCAGCGCTCGCGCCGATTCTGTCTCCAGCCGGGCGCCGGCGTCGAGCGTCCACCCGCCGGCGAAGGCGAGCCGCGCCGCGTCTTGTTCGACGATCAGATTGAAGGAAGGGGCCGGAGTCACGACGAGCGCTCCAGCCCAAAACGGTGCAAGTCTGGAGGAAGCGGAAACGAAAGGGGCACGAATCGCTGACTCGCGTGAAACAGGACTTTGATTCGGAAAAGCAAGGTCAAACCGGGTTTGCTCGCGATATCGTCAACGAAGGGTTGCCGGGAGGGTTGCGCGCCTGTTTGCAAACAGCACGTTTAGGCCGCAACCGTGGACAAAAACAGGCCGAATCGCGACCTGCCGCGCGGCAAGAGATTTGGCGCCCTTGTCCAGCGCAAAAGGCGGCAAGGTCAACGCGCGGCCAATCTCGCCGGCGTCAGCCGACGCACCCGCCACACCACATAGACGCCCGCCGCCGCCACGATGGCCGCGCCGATCAGCACCCGCGCCGTCGGCGCCTCGGCGAAAAGCAGAAACCCGAGCGCGGCCGCCCAGATCATCGCGACATAGTCGAACGCGGCGATCACGGAGGCGTCGGCGTAGCGGTAGGAATGGGTCATCAGGATCTGTCCCGCGCCGCCGAGCACGCCGATCGCCGCCAGCGCCGCGGCTTCGTTCACGCTCGGCGCGACAAAATGCTGCGCGCCGATCCACGCGCTAGGCCAGATCGCGGCGGCCAGCAGCGACAGGCCGGCGACCGTGGTGGTGACGCTGGAGAAATAGAACACGATAGCGCCGGTCGCCTCGGACCGGGTCAGCCGCCGCGTCTGGATCATCGCGATCGAGGCGCAGAAGGCGCCGAACAGCGCGACGCCCGAGCCCAGCGCGCGCCCCGCGCTCGAAGCGCCCAGATGGTCGGACAGCATGATCGTCACGCCGACGAAGCCGGCGCCGACCGCGGCCCAGCGATAAAGCGGCGTCGCCTCGCGCAGCAGGAACGCGGCCAGCGGCACCACCATCAGCGGCGCGGCGAAGGTGAAGGCGGTGGCGTCGGCGAGCGGCAATAGCGAGAGCGCGGCAAAGCTCGAATACATGCCGCCCGTGCCGGCGAGGCTGCGGCCGATATGTCCGAGCGGCCGCTTGGTGGACAGCGCGGCGGGAAATTCGCCGCGCGAGGCGAGCCAGCCGACCAGCGTCAGCAACGCGAACAGCGAGCGGAACAGCACCAGCTCGGCGACGGGAAACCGCGCCGACGCGATCTTGATCAGCGCCGACATGACCGCGAACACGAAAGTCGCGGCCACCTTCAGCGCAACGCCTTTGAGCATCGCGGCGCTTAGAACGCGCCGGGGAAGGCGCCGCCGTCGATGAGGATGTTCTGGCCCGCGATATAGCCGGCCTGCGCGCTGCACAAGAACGCGCATAGCGCGCCGAACTCGGCCGGCTCACCGAATCGTCCCGCCGGGATGCCGGCCTTGCGTTGCGCCAGCTTGTCCGGGTCGCCGCCCAGGGTCGATTGCACCCGGTCGGTCGAGAACACGCCCGGCTGGATTGAGTTGATCGTCACATTATCGCGCGCATATTTGCGCGCCGCGCTGGCGAGGAACGCGGTCAGGCCGGCGCGCGCGCCCGAGGAGACGTCGAGCCCCGCGATCGGCGCCCGCACCGAGGCCGAGGTGATGTTGACGACGCGGCCGAATTTGCGCGCGGCCATGCCGGGCAGCACCGCCTGAGCGAGCGCAATCGGCGTCAGCATATTGGCCTCGATCCCGGCCAGCAGCTTTTCTCTTGTGATGCCCTCGAATGGGGTCGGCGGCGGGCCGCCATTGTTGTTGACGAGAATGTCGGGCTCCGGACAGGCCGCGAGCAGCGCCGCGCGCACGCTCTCTTGCCCGACGTCGCCGGCCACGACGATGACTTTCGCGCCCGTCGCGGCGCGGATTTCCTCAGCGGTCGCCTGCGCGCGCGCGGCGTCGCGGCCGTTGACGACGACTATGGCGCCGGCTTCCGCCAACGCCATAGCGCAGGCCTTGCCTAACCCTTTCGAGGACGCGCAGACGATGGCCGTGCGACCAGCTATGCCCAGATCCATGGATTTCCCCCTTTTGCCTGGGGGCGTTCTAGCCCGTGCGCGCTGCGGAGAGAAGGGCGCCTAGCGCGAGGCTTCGATCACGGGCTTGAACGGCGCGAGCACAAGCTGGCCGAACGGCGAGAGCGATTGAGCCGCCGATTGCGCGGTACGATGCGCGGCTTCGAGCGCCGCCTGGAGTTGTCGCACACTGGCGTCGAGCTTGGCGGCGACGTCCAGCGCGCCGCTGTTCGGCGCCACGGGCGGCGCGACCGGACGCACGGCGGCGTCGAGCGCGGCGGCGGCCGGTGCGCGGGTAGCTGCGGCGTAGCTGAGCGCCGGGGCGCTGCGGCGCACGACGCTGACGCCGTCCTCGACCGGCTTGGCCCTGGCGACGGCGATCGGCTCGTCGCCGTTCTTCAGGCTCGCAAGTAACTCGCGCTGCTCGGCCGCTCCGGTCTTGCCCGCCTTGCCGAGATAGTCGAGCCGCACCTTGGCCAGACCGCCGTCGTAACCCAGCAGGCGCGCGACCCGGTCGGAAACGTCGAGGATTCGGCCCTGGATATAGGGACCACGGTCGTTGACACGGACCACGATGCTGCGCCCGTTATGCAGATTGGTCACGCGCGCGTAGCAGGGGAGCGGCAGGGTTTTGTGCGCCGCGGTGATCGCGTGCATGTCGAAAGTTTCGCCGTCGGCGGTGGCCCTGCCGTGGAAGCCCGGCCCGTAATAGGAAGAAACGCCGACGCTGCTCGAAAGGACTTTACGGCCGAGCGCGGCGTTGTCAGACGCCTCCTCCGCCGCCGCCGGAGCCGCGATGGTAATTGTGGCGGCGATCGCCGCGATTAGGCCCCAACGCGTCAAATGGCGTCCCCCATTGGGACGATTTCTAGCGGTCATTTAGACAAAATCAACCGTATTTCGAAACTTCTCCGCGTATGTTGCCCAAAAGACGCACGCGGCGCCGGGTTGACCTTTGCCGCGCGCTTGCCCAGATGAGGCTCATTCTTCCGGCCGTTCGAGGCTCGCGCCATGGTCCAGCTCACCCTGCCCGAAAATTCCCGCCCCAAGGCCGGCAAAACCTGGGGGCCGCCGCAGGGGGCGAGGCGTACGACCGAATTCCGCATCTATCGCTGGAACCCGGACGAGGGCGGCAATCCGCGCATCGATGTCTTTCAGGTCGACCGCGACGATTGCGGGCCGATGGTGCTCGACGCGCTGATCTGGATAAAGTCCAGGATTGACCCGACGCTGACCTTCCGCCGTTCCTGCCGCGAGGGCGTGTGCGGCTCCTGCGCGATGAACATCGATGGGCTGAACACGCTGGCCTGCACGCGCGGCATGGACGAGATCAAAGGTCCGATCAAGATCTATCCCCTGCCGCATTTGGAGGTGGTCAAGGATCTCGTGCCGGATCTGACCCATTTCTACGCCCAGCACGCTTCCATCGAGCCCTGGCTCAAGACGACGACGCCGGCGCCAGAGAAGGAATGGCGACAGACCCCCGCCGATCGCGCCCAACTCGACGGGCTTTACGAGTGCATCCTGTGCGCCTCCTGCTCGACCGCGTGCCCGAGCTATTGGTGGAACGGCGACCGCTATCTCGGCCCCGCCGCTTTGTTGCAGGCCTATCGCTGGCTGATCGATTCGCGCGACGAGGGGCAGGGCGAACGGCTCGACAATCTGGAAGACCCGTTCCGCCTCTACCGCTGCCACACCATCATGAATTGCGCGAAAACCTGCCCCAAGGGGCTGAACCCCGCCAAGGCGATCGCCAATATCAAGAACATGATGACGGAGCGGCGGCTCTAAGCCGGGCTTTCCGGCTCGAACAGGTCTTCGACGGCGATTTCGATTCCGGGCGGGTCGAGGCGCAACGAGCCTGCATGAAGGATGCGGGTCGCCGCCCGCTCGCCGTCCTCGCGGGCGTGGTGAATGACGACGCGCCGGACCGGGTCGAGAATCAGGTAATGGGCGAGGCTCGGCAGCGAGAGATAACCTTCGAGCTTCAGGCTCTGGTCGGCCTCCGCGGTTGAAGGCGAAAGCACCTCGACGACAATCAATGGATTGTCGATGTCCACTACGTCGGGGGGCGGCGCGGGGCAAACGACGAGCACGTCGGGCACGAAGGCGCGGTCGCGGCGCACGCGCACGGTGATGCCGTCGACATAGACCCGGCACGGCAGACCGCCACGGTCGATCGCCAGCGTGAGGGCAACCGCTGTCCTGGTCTTTCCCCCAGCATGACGCACCCGTTCGGGCGACATCGCCACTGGTCGACCGTCATGCAGCTCGAATTTGCCATCGCGCGCTGACGCCCAATCGAGAAATGCATCGACGGTCAGTAGGCGTTCCGCGGGTTCGCTCATGGACTCCATCCTATCACGTCGCCGCGACGTCTTCACTCCTCCGGCTCGACGTCGAACCTGAGCGGAAACCCCATCGCCCGGCCGGCGTCGGTGGCGCGGGTGGCTTTCGTCTCGGCGACGTCGCGGGGATAGACCGAGACGACGCAGACGCCCTTGCGATGCGCGGTCATCATCACGCGGTTCGCCTGCGCCTCGCTCAGGCGGAATTCGCCCTGCAGCACTTTGGTGACGAATTCGCGCGGCGTAAAATCGTCGTTGAACAGGATCACTTTATAGAGCTTGGGCCGTTCGACCTTGGTCTCGGGCTTCAGCGTCGGCGTGATTTTTGTGTCGCTCATGGCTCGATTTCGTGGGGCGGCCCCCAATCTAGTCCCCCGTCGCGGCAACGTCCACGGGCGCGAAGCCGCGAGTCGCGATCGCGTGAAACCGCCGCCGCAACGCCTGCGCGACCGGCCCCGGTCGCCCCTCGCCAATAGGGCGGCCGTCGATTTCGACCACCGGCAGCACGATCGTCGTCGCGCTAGAGAGAAACGCCTCGCGCGCGGCGTAAGCCTCGTCCGGCGTGAACGCCCGCTCCTCCAGCGCAAACCCTAGATTCGCGGCGACGTCGATCAGGGTCGCGCGGGTGACGCCGGCGAGAATGGCGGGGTCGGTCGGGCGGGTGACGAGATGGCCCTGAGCGGTGACGATCCAGGCGTTGGTCGAGGCGCCGTCGGTGACGAACCCTCGCGGATCGACGAACCAGGCCTCGTAGGCGCCGGCCTCGCGCGCGCTCTGCTTGGCCAGCACGTTCGGCAGCAGTTGCAGCGACTTGATATGCGGATGCGCCCAGCGCTCGTCAGGCCGCGTCACGACCTTGACGCCGCCGAGCGCGCGCGCCTCGTTGGCGCTGGGATTTAGCGATTTCGCCGTGACGACAAGACCCGGCCGCGGGTCAGCGGGAAAGGCGTGGTCGCGGCGCGCGCTCCCGCGCGAGACCTGCAAATAGACGAGCCCGTCACGCACGCGATTGCGCGCGATCACCTCGCCCATCACGCGGGCCAACGCGGGCGCGCCAAGCGGGGCCTCGATCCGCAGCGCCGCCAGCGAGCGGGCGAGCCGCGCCAGATGACGGGGTGCGTCGATGGGCGCGCCGTCGCGCACTTCGCACACCTCATAAACCCCGTCGCCGAACACGAAGGCGCGGTCGTCGATCGACACGCCGGCGCGGGCGTGCGGGAGATAGCGGCCGTTGACATAGGCGATGCGACTCATCTCGCGAATGTGACGGGAGAACGCGATTTCGTCCACTTTCCGCCGGAGTTGCGTAAGGGCGGGAAGCTGCTATCAAGCGCCGCCCGCGCGGGGCTTCCGCGTTCACCCGAGGCTTCCTATGCTCGCTCTGACGCGCCGCGCTCTGGTCGCTCTTGCCCTCGCCGCCGCGCTGCCGGCTTTCGCGCAAGACGCGCCGACCAACACCGTCGTTCTCAAAACCAGGAACGGCGACGTCGTCATCAGGCTGCTGCCCGACATCGCCCCCAAGCACGCCAAGCAGATCCAGACCCTCGTCGCGCGCCACTTCTACGACGGCATCGTGTTCCATCGCGTCATCCCCGGCTTCATGGCGCAGACCGGCGATCCCACCGGCACCGGTTCCGGCGGCTCCGACCTGCCCAACGTGCCGCTGGAGGCCTCCTCCACGCCGTTCAAGCGCGGCAGCGTCGGCATGGCGCGCGCGCAGGAGCCGGATTCCGCCAATTCGCAGTTCTTCATCTGCACCGCCGACACCCCGTCTCTGAACGGCAATTACACGGTGTTCGGTGAAGTCGTGTCGGGCATGGATGTGGTCGACAAAATCAAGGCGGGAACGCAGGCTAACAACGGGGCGGTGAAAAACCCCGACAAGATCGTTTCCCTGCGCTTTGCGCCGGACGCGAAATAAGGAGAGATAAACATGAGCGCCGAAGGCAACACCCTGACCCTGGAGACGACCAAGGGGCCGGTCGTCATCGCAATGAACCCGGTCCTCGCGCCGGGCCATGTCGCCCACATCAAGAAGCTCGTCGGCGAGGGTTTCTACGACGGAATCGTTTTCCACCGCGTGATCGAGGGCTTCATGGCCCAGACCGGTTGCCCGCACGGCACGGGCACCGGCGGCTCGAAATATCCGAATCTGAAGGCCGAGTTCAACAGCGAACCGCATGTGCGCGGCACCTGCTCAATGGCGCGGGCGCAGAGCCCCGACAGCGCGAACTCGCAGTTCTTCATCTGCTTCGACAACGCCTCCTTCCTCGACAAGCAATATACGGCGTGGGGCAAGGTGGTGTCGGGCATGGAGAATGTCGATAAGATCAAGCGCGGCGAGCCGGTGCGCGATCCCGACAAAATCGTCAAAGCCTCGCTGAGCTGAGGTTTCCGGATTTTCGGGTTCGATGGTATTTTCAAGCGTCCGGCCGGCTCGCCCGTCCGGACGCTTTGTCATTTAGAGACGCCGCGATGGCCGACGACCGCTTTTACGTGAAGACGCTGCGGATGCAGAATTTCCGCTGCTTCGAGGACGTCGAACTCGGGCCGTTCGATCCGCATTTTAATTTGCTGGTCGGGGAGAACGGGGCGGGGAAGTCGAGCGTGCTGGTGGCGCTGGCTAATCTTTTTAGACCACTAGCCGCGAGTGGTGGTATCCTTCAGTCGAATTCAATAGTCAGTGGAGCCGACCTAAGAAGAGGAACGAGAGTTAACCGAAATATATTTGGTTCAAACTTTAGCTACGCGGCATGGTCTCTTATCGCGAATTTTCGCTGGTTCGCCGACAATATGGCGGTCGAGGACTGGTACAACCCTCAACCCTCAATTGACGTTCCAAAATTAGCAAAAATTGACCATCGCGGCGAAATCTTGCCGGTTTCGGGCAGTTTCGCAATTGGGCCGTTAGCGGAAAGACGAGAGTTGCTCTTGTTCTACGATGTAGATCGTCGATTTCGCCGTTTGAGTGTAAGCGGCGACAACGGGAGTGAAGCTGCGCGGCTGCATCAGGCTTATTTTGGCTGGTTTCAAGCAGGCTCTAATGCAAACTCCCTCGTCAATCGGCTCCGCGACAAAACGTTGTTGGCTCTGCAGGCGAAAGAAAGAAAAGGCGAAATTCCGCCCGACGATCCAGCGATCGAGCTAAGTGTCATTGAGCATGCAGTCAAGGAATCGCAACCAGAAATCCGCAGCTTCGAATACAGTGGCCGTTTCGAAGACATTATTGTGGAAACGGAACAAGGCGAAGTTCGCTCGTTTTCTACGATGAGCGTAGGACAAAGAGCGCTCACGGGTCTAGTGGCGGACATCGCATCGCGCGCGTTCGCTCTTAACGGACAGAACTTTGCTAGCAGGACCTTGACCGAAACTACCGGCCTCATCCTTATCGACGAAATCGACCTCCACTTGCACCCCAAATGGCAGCGCCAGATATTGCCGGCGCTGAAACGCGTTTTTCCAAAAATCCAGTTCTTCGCCACGACCCATTCGCCGCAGGTGATCGGCGAGGCGAAGCCGGAGGAGATCGTGCTGCTCAC
>JANLPL010000145.1:0-3264 GCA_031367195.1 Bradyrhizobium sp. | reverse complement strand
CAGGTTGAAACCCTGTCGGGCGGCGAGCGCCGCCGCGTCGCGCTGTGCAAGCTGCTGCTGGAAAAACCCGACATGCTGCTGCTCGACGAGCCGACAAACCATCTCGACGCCGAGACGGTCAACTGGCTTGAAGGCCACCTGCGCGCCTACAAGGGCGCGATCCTCATCGTCACCCACGACCGCTATTTTCTTGACAATGTGACGGGCTGGATTCTCGAACTCGACCGTGGGCGCGGCATTCCCTATGAGGGCAATTATTCGAGCTGGCTGAAGCAGAAGCAGAAGCGCCTGTCGCAGGAGTCGAGCGAGGACAAGGCGCGCACGCGGGCGCTGGAGGCCGAGTCGGAATGGATCGCCTCCTCCCCCAAGGCGCGGCAGGCCAAGAGCAAGGCGCGCATCCAGCGCTATGACGACCTTGTCAAAAAGCAGAACGACAAGGCACCCTCCACCTCGCAGATCATCATCCCGGTGGCCGAGCGGCTGGGCAATAATGTCATTGAGTTTGCCGGCCTGACCAAGGGCTATGGGGACAAGCTGCTGATTGACAACCTGTCGTTCAAGCTGCCGCCCGGCGGCATTGTCGGCGTTATCGGGCCGAACGGCGCCGGCAAGACGACGCTGTTCCGCATGATTACGGGCGCGGAAAAGCCGGACGCGGGGACGATCGCCATCGGCGAGAGCGTCAGCATGGGCTATGTCGACCAGTCGCGCGACGCGCTCAACGACAAGGTCAATGTGTGGGAGGAAATTTCCGGCGGCAACGACATAATTTATCTCGGCAAACGCGAAATAAACTCGCGCGGCTATTGCTCGACCTTCAATTTCAAGGGCGCCGACCAGCAGAAAAAAGTCGGCATGCTGTCGGGCGGCGAGCGCAACCGCGTGCATCTCGCCAAAATGCTGAAGGCCGGGTCAAACCTGCTGCTGCTCGACGAGCCAACCAACGACCTCGATGTCGACACGCTGCGGGCGCTGGAAGAGGCGCTGCTGGATTTTGCGGGATGCGCGGTGATCATCTCCCACGACCGGTTTTTTCTCGACCGCATCGCGACGCATATGCTGGCGTTTGAGGGGGAGTCGCATGTCGAATGGTTCGAGGGGAATTTCGCCGATTACGAGGAAGACAAGAAGCGGCGGCTGGGGATCGACAGCGTCATTCCGCATCGGTTGAAGTACAAGAAATTTGCGCGGTGAGGGGCCCTTCTCCCGCAAGGCGGGAGAAGGTGGCGCGCAGCGCCGGATGAGGGCGGTGCCGCCTGCAAACTCCCGTCATCTCCGGGCTTGTCCCGGCCAAGACAGTTGCGAGTGCGCGTCACGTTCAAGAGTCTGCAAACTATCCATGAGATTTTGTTTTGCGGGACGGGATACGCGCCTCCAATGCGGCGGGTTGGTTCACAAAGCGTATAGCGTCGCTTGACACTAAACGCTGCGGTGACTATCAGCAATCATGAGAATCAGAAACGTCCTCCACAAAGGGCTGAAGCGGTTAATCGAACGCGACGATGCGAGCGGTTTGCCGCCTGCCGTGGTCGGCAAGGTCGGCCGCATGGTCTCGTTCCTGCAGGACATGGCGCATGAGGGAGAATTGCAGACTGTGCCCAGCTGGAAGGCCCACCGCATGGCGGGTGATCGCAAGGGAACCTGGAGCCTGTTCGTCACCAAAAACTGGCGGATGACGTTTCGGATCAGCGCGGACGAGATCGAGATCATCGACCTCGACTATGAAGACTATCATTAGGAGGTTGGCATGAACGCCGTAACCGATATCAGGATGAAGAACCCCGCTCATCCCGGCGGCTTCATCAAGCACGAGATCGTCGAACCGCTCGGGCTGACGGTGACGGCGGCGGCGCAGGCCCTCGGCGTCACCCGCGCCGCGCTCTCCACCTTGCTCAACGAACGCGCCAGCCTGTCGCCCGAAATGGCCCTGCGGGTGGAAAAGGCGTTCGGCGTCTCAATGGACACGCTGATGCGGATGCAGAACAGCCACGACATTGCCCGGACGAGGCAGCGGGAAGGAGACATCAAGGTGGCGCGGTTTGCGGGGGTGACTGAGGCAGGCCCGGAGCGGGCGGCGCGGCAGCAGAGATAGCGCTGCGTGTGTCATGTCGCCGCAAAACCACGTGCTGAAGCCACATGCTGGAGCTTTAGGGCGACCCGCAGATGGAATGGTTCGAGGGGAATTTCGCCGATTACGAGGAAGACAAGAAGCGGCGGCTGGGGATCGACAGCGTGATTCCGCATAGGTTGAAGTACAAGAAATTTGCGCGGTAGGGACGCGATCCGACAAAGCCGTCACGGCGAGAGGAAGCCAAGTCGTACAAGCGAATCTGTGGGGGCGACCGCCGCAATGTCGCGCTTGCCTAGGGGCGGTGCGGACCCTTCAGTTTCAATCGCGTTGCCTTCTCGCGGCGATGTGAGTGGGAGTTTGAGTTGGTCCGATGCATTTGGAGCTACCGACGCCAATGCCAATTGTAATGCCGAGTCAGGTCGTCGCGACCATTGATATAGTGTTCCCGCCTCATTTATTTGCGTCGGGACCTTATAATTTTTTGGCCCAGAACGGCTCGGCTTTGCATGGTGTTCTGACGTTATCGAACGAAATTCCCGCTGCGCTCATCAATGTGCCGCCGAAAGAATACGCCAATCTCATTCTCGCACGAAGCACAATTATTACCAATCTTGAGACGTGGAGGGCGAACGGAGGCCAAGGCGGCATGGCCCACGTCAACGGCGAGGATGCAATCACTGTCATTCGTCGCGTTTTCGCGCAGTGCCCCGACGAATATCCGCCGCCGTCAACGACGGACTTAGTATTTATAGACGATGATATTTTGCGCGAGAACATTCGCGCTGACGTAGGTGCCGCAAATCGCGCGCTAGGCAATGCCGAATGGAAAGCCGCCACAGTTCTCGCGGGCGCGGCGATTGAGGCGCTATTGCGTTGGAGGCTGCAAGGGCCCCCGCCTATGGAAGCTCAGATCAACTGCGCTAGCGCGGCGTTGGTAGCGAACGAATCACTCAAAAAGAGCCCAAACAGCAATCTGGATCGTTGGTCACTGGAAGAGTTTATTGAGGTGGCAGCGCACTTGAATGTAATCAAGCCCGATACGAAGAACGCGGCCAAACTCGCGCAGAACTTTAGAAATCTGATTCACCCAGGCCGCGCGGCTCGCCTGGGAATGGTCTGTGATCGCGGCACGGCGTATTCGGCGATTGGAGCATTGGAGCATGTCATTCGCGACGTGAGTTGAGCCAAGTTTG
>JANLPL010000120.1:0-2835 GCA_031367195.1 Bradyrhizobium sp. | reverse complement strand
GCGATCTCAAGGCGCATCACCTCGCCCACCAGACCTTCGCCGATGATGATGCTCTTGACCAAGCCATCCACAAAGCCGTCGAAGCCCTCAACAAAGAGCGCAAACCCGTTCCGTTGGACAGGTTACGAATCTCTGCTTAGTGCCTTCGGTGATTTGCTCGGCGCTCTCCGCGCTCCTCCTCGATGGAGGAGAACCCAACCGTCAGCGCCATTCCCTATTCGTTCACCCGATTGCCCGGGCTTGTGGCTGAGGCGGGCTTGCCACATCCCGCGCTTGCGGTGAGGATGGGGCATGACCGACCTTCTGGAAACCGGCGCCGTCCCGCTCACCCAGGCGCTCGCCGCGCGAAAACTTTCCGCGCAGGATTTGATGGCCGCGACGCTCGATCGCGTCGCGGCGCTCAATCCCAGGCATAACGCCCTGGTCGCGTTGCGCCCGCGCGACCAACTGATGGCCGAGGCGCGCGCGGCCGATGCGGACGACCTGCGCGGGCCGCTGCACGGCCTGCCGATCGCGGTCAAGGATCTCGAAGACGTCGCCGGCCTGCCGACCACCAAAGGCTCGCCGCTGCTGGGGCGAAGCCCCGCCCTTGCGGATAGCGTGATGGCGGCGCGGCTGCGCGCGGCCGGGGCGATCATCATCGCCAAGACCAATGTGCCGGAATTCGCGCTCGGCTCCTATTCGCGCAACCCCGTCTATGGCGTAACCCGCAACGCCTATGATCCGCAATTGTCGGCCGGCGGCTCCTCCGCCGGCGCGGCGGTCGCGCTGGCGTTGCGGATGCTCGCGCTCGCCGACGGCTCGGACTATGGCGGATCCTTGCGCAATCCCGCGGGCTGGAACAACGTGTTCGGCTTCCGCCCGAGCTTTGGCCGCATCCCGCGCGTCGATCAGGACATCTGGACGCCGGGTCTGTCGGTGCTTGGGCCGATGGCGCGCAGCGTCGAGGATCTGGCGCTGATGTTTTCCGTGCAGGCGGGTTTCTCGACGCAGGCGCCGTTGTCGCTGCCCGGCGACGGCGGCGCGTTTTATCCCGCCCCCGCGCCCAGGTCGAAGGGCCTGCGGATCGCCTGGCTTGGCGATTTCGGCGGCGAAATCACGTTCGACGCGCAAGCGCTCGCGCTCGCCCGCTCGGCGATGAATGTGTTCGAAACTCTCGGCTGCGAGGTCGAGGAGGCGCGGCCCGATTTCTCGTTTCCCGCGCTATGGCGCGCGTTCAAGACGTTGCGCCATTGGCACAATGCGGCGCTGCTGCCGTTTTACGAGAACCCTGAACAGCGCAAGGGGCTGCCCGACGCCGCCATCTACGAGATCGAGAAGGGTCTCAAACTGACGGCCTACGATGTCGCCGCCGCCTCGCAGACGCGCAGTCTCTGGCACGCCGCGCTGGCGCGTTTTCACGAGGCCTACGATTTCTGGGCGATGCCGACGGCGCAGTGTTTTGCGTTTGCCGCCGAGGCGCGCGGCGTGACGGAAATCGGCGGCAAGGCCATGACGACCTATCACGAATGGATGCAATGCGCCGTCCCCGCCACAATGGCCGGCGCGCCGGCGATCGCCCTGCCCGCCGGGTTCGACGCCTCGGGCCGCGCGATGGGCGTGCAACTCGTCGGCCGCGTGCAGGACGAAATCGGCCTGCTCGCCGCGGCGCGCGCCTATGACGAGGCGACGCGCTGGCCCTATCGCCGCCCGCCCGACGCGCTCGCCTGAATGGACGTGCGCGAAACCCTCCTGGCCCAGCTTTCCCAGCGACGCTTTCGCGTCGGGCAGGCGATTGCGGCCTGCCTTCTGGGCTGGTGGACGCTGTTCGTATTTGCCGAGCTGTTAACGGCTCCGGAAGGGCTGGAACATGAAATCCTGAGCTTTTGCGGCGACCTGTTCGGCCTCGCCGCGGCAGTACTTGCGCTGACGACGCCGTGGACGGCGGCGCAGCGCGCACAAGCGGCGGACCGGAGATTGCTCCGCATGGCCGACCTCAAGCGCGGACGCGAAGGTGAGAACCTATGACCGCATCCGCATTCGTCTATGTCACCTACATCAGGGCCTCGCCCGAGCGGGTCTGGAGCGCGTTGACCGACCGGGACTTCATCGCGCGCTACTGGTTCGGCATGACCTGCGAAAGCGAATGGCGGCCGGGCTCGGCTTGGAAACTGTTGTTCGAGGATGGACGGATCGCCGACGAGGGCGAAATCCTCGAAGCCGATCCGGCGAAAAAGCTGGTCATCAGGTGGTTCAACAGGTTTCGTCCCGAGCTTGCCGCTGAAGGCCCCGCGCGCTGCACTTTTCTGCTGGAGCCGCAAGACCAGGCGACCAAGTTGACGATCCTGCACGAGATGAACAAACCGCAGTCCCTGGTGATCGAGGCCGTGTCGCAAGGCTGGCCGAAAATCCTGTCCAACTTGAAGTCGCTTCTGGAAACGGGTGAAGTCGCGTTGACGTCGCACAGCTAAACTGCGCCGCGCTTTTTAGGCGTATATCGCGGTAGAGATTGACTCTTTCCGCACGGGCCGGGAAACAGGGCTAGCGGGCGCGGAAATCTGTCTGCGCCCGAGCGCCTTTCTCCGGGGGGAAAATGAATATCGTCAGCCGCAGCCTGTTTCTCGCCGCTTCGCTGTCGCTCGCCTTCGCCGGCGCCGCCGACGCCAAGTCTCGCCACAAGTCACATTCGCATTCGGTCGGGTCGTCGTGGGATGGCACGTGGTCCGGCGCCTGGGGCGGCCGCGATCCGACCTCGATCACTATTTCCGGCAACCGCGTCGTCAACTACCAGTACGGCGGCGCCACGACTCCTGTGAGCGGCAGCCGAGTGACCGCCAAGCGGGTGGCTTATAGCGA
>JANLPL010000077.1:0-4503 GCA_031367195.1 Bradyrhizobium sp. | reverse complement strand
CGGCGCCGGCGGCATCGGCAAGTTGTGTGCGCGCGACATTCTTGAACGGAATGGGCGCGTCTTGCTGGTCGATATCGACGCGGAGCGTCGTGCCGCCGGTCGCGCCGAACTCGGGGGCGGCGCCCTGCTGGCGACCCACGTGTCGGCGCTGGCCGACCCGAAGGCGGCGGCGGCGGCTCTCGACGCCGCCGGCCAACCCATCAACGGCATCGTTCACATGGCCGGTCTGTTCGAGCCCGACCCGATGGAGGATCATTTCGTGTGGGATCGCGCAATGGCCGCGAACCTGACCAATGGCTACGATCTAGCACTGGCCTACAAGAGCCGGCGTGACAGCAACTCCGTTGGGCGTATCGTTTTTTGCAGTTCCGGCGCTGCCCGCCGCGGCGCGCCTGGCCGGCTCGCCTATACCGTCGCCAAGGCCGGCATTATCGGTCTCACACGCGGACTCGCCCGCGAATTTGCGCCGCATACGCTGGTCAACGCCGTCGCGCCGAACGCCATCCGCACGACGATGACGACGAAAGTGTTCGAAGAGCGCGGCGCGGCGATCATGGCCATGATTCCGCTCGGCCGCTTCGGCGAACCCGAGGAGATCGCATCCGTCGTGACGTTCCTGCTGGGCAAGGGCGCTTCCTACATGACCGGCCAGACCCTCAACATCGATGGCGGCGCGTCGAATTCCTGACGCTTCAAACGAAAGACCAGGCCCATGAGCTGGAAGATCGGAATGCCGAACCTCGGCCACACCATGGAGGAGGGAAAAGTGGCGGAATGGCTGAAGCCGCTCGGCGCCGCCGTGACCAAGGGAGAGACGATCGCGCTGGTCGAATCGGATAAATCGACATTCGACATCGAAGCCCCCGCCGATGGCGTGCTGCTGGCGATCAATGTCGAGGCAGGAGAAACGGTACTGGTCGGCGCCCAGATAGGCCTCGTGGGCCTACCCGGCGAGGCTGTGTCCGCGCCAGAGCAGGCGCAACCGGCAGCGGCGGCCCATGCGGCGACGGCAAGTTCCGGGGAGGAAAACCCGACAAGACGACGCGCGAAGATTTCTCCGGCAGCGCGCGCACTGGCCGAAGAGCTGGGCGTCGCTATTGAGGCCGTCACCGGCACGGGCGACGACGGCATGATAACCCGTGATGATATTCGTGGCTTTCAGGGCGCAACGTCGCCAGCGCCGGCCTCCGCCGGACGGATGCGGCGCGCCATAGCGGAGGCGACGCAGCGGGCCTGGACGACGATCCCGCATGTCGCGCTGTTTTCTCACGCCGATGTCACCGCTATCGTCAAGCCGAGACGCTTCGGACTGACGGAAGCCATCCTGCGCGCCGCGGCGCTGGCGCTGAGGGACCACGCCGCTTTCAACGGCTGGTGGAGCCAGGATGGCTTCACGGCGGCTGGGAGCATCGACGTGGCGCTGGCGGTCGCGGCGCCCGATGGGCTCGTGATGCCGGTCATTCGCGGCGCCGACGGCAAGTCACTCGCAAATATCGCAGCTGAAATCAAAGCCTTTGCAGCCAGCGCGCGGGACGGAACGCTCGATGGCGGCAAGACCACCGGGGCGTCTTTCAGCATGTCCTCTCTGGGACGTTTCGGCGTCGATGCCTTCGCGCCGATCATTTCGGCCCCGCAGGTCGCCATTCTCGGCGTCGGCGGCGTGGATCGGCGGGCACGCGAGGAGGCTTCGGGCGGCGTTATATTCCGCAGCGAAGTGAGCCTCTCACTTGTGTTCGATCACCGCGCCAATGACGGCGCCGAAGCGGCCGCCCTCCTGGCTGCGATTGTCGCCAATCTGCAGGACATCGAAAAACTGGAGCGCCCGTGATGACCGATAATGACCTGGCGCCGGAAACGCTCGTCCGCTT
Organism: Bradyrhizobium sp.; assembly: GCA_031367195.1. Classification (GTDB taxonomy): domain Bacteria; phylum Pseudomonadota; class Alphaproteobacteria; order Rhizobiales; family Beijerinckiaceae; genus Roseiarcus. The sequence goes on along the minus strand of JANLPL010000077.1, from coordinate 2,635 downwards.
CTGGCGTGACATGAGCCGCATCCGCGCCTTCGAGCAGGCCGCTGTCTATCAATCCTCTATCGGCAAGATCTACGGCGCGCTACACAGCTGCGAAGGGCAGGAAGCGTGTTGCGTCGGCGTTTGCGCGGCGCTTGGCCCGGAAGATTATGTCGCGTCGACACATCGGGGCCATGGCCACAGCCTCGCCAAAGGCGCCCGAATGGACCGCATGATGGCCGAATTGTTCGGCCGCAGCGACGGCTATTGCAAAGGCAAAGGCGGTTCGCTGCATATTGCCGATCTCAGCGTCGGAATGCTCGGCGCCAACGGCATTGTCGGCGCCGGCTATGCGATCGCGGCGGGCGCCGCGCTGCATGCCAAGGTCTCGCGCAACGGACGTGTCGCCGTGGTGTTCTTTGGCGACGGCGCCATCACCCGCGGCACATTCCACGAAGTCATGAACATGGCTTCGCTCTGGCGGCTGCCGGTGATCTTTGCCTGTGAGAACAACGGACTTGCCCAATATGTCCATACCTCGGAAACGATGGTGTTCGATAATATCGCAGGACTGGCATCCAACTATCGGATGGAAGGCGTCGGCGTTGACGGCAACGATGTGCGAGCCGTTCATCAGGCGACCGCCGCGGCCGTCACAAAGGCGCGGGCGGGCGGCGGCCCGACCCTGATCGAATGCAGGACGCAGCGGTTCATGGGCCATTCCTCCGGCGATCCGCAGGTCTATCGCACCAAGTCCGATATCGAGGCGCTACGCAGGACCGGCGACCCGATCGCGCGTCTCGAAGCCGAACTCATGTCATCGGGCCTGCTCGACCGCGCGCGCGAAACCGCCAGCATCGAAGCGGAGGTCGCCGAGGCCATTCGCTTTGCTGAAGCCAGTCCCTATCCCGAGGCGCGTGAAGTTATCACCGACGTTTACGCCTGAAGGAACAGCATGATGCGGGAGATTACATTTCGCGACGCCATTCGCGAGGCGCTCCAGGAAGAAATGGAACGCGCGCCGAACATGGTCATCATCGGCGAAGACATCGTGCCGGGCGGCGGCACATTCGGCGTGCATCAAGGGCTGGCCGAGCGGTTTCCCGGCAGGCTGCTGGAATCGCCGATCTCGGAAGCGGCCATCGTCGGCGTCGCACTCGGAGCGGCGCTGGCCGGCGGACCCGCCGTTGCGGAAATCATGTATTCGGATTTTCTCACGGTCTGCATGGACGAGATCGTCAATCAGGCCGCGAAAATCCGCTACATGACAGGCGGGCAGGCGCGGGCGCCGCTGGTCGTGCGCGCGCCCTGCGGCATGACCCGGGGCATCGCCGCGCAGCACTCGCAATCGCTGGAAGCGTGGTTCGCCCATGTTCCCGGCCTGCGCGTCGCGCTGCCGTCCACGCCGGCCGACGCCAAGGGCTTGCTGAAGACAGCCCTGCGCGGCGACGATCCGGTCATTTTCCTCGAACACAAGCTGCTCTACGGCACCAGGGGGCTGGTGCCGGACGGCGATCATCTCGTGCCGTTCGGCCGCGCCAGCATTGCGCGCGAAGGCAGCAACATCACGCTGGTGGCGACCGGCCTTATGGTCTCGCGCGCGCTGGAAGCGGCGATCATTCTGGAGAAAAACGGCATATCGCTTGAAATTATCGATCCGCGCACGGTCTCGCCGCTCGATTTCGACACGATCTTTGCGTCCGTCGACAAAACCGGGCGGGCGCTGATCGTCAACGAGGCGACGCTGGTCTGTTCGGTGGCCTCGGAGATCGCCGCAACAATCGCGGAGAAACGGTTCAATTCGCTCGACGGGCCGGTGCGCCGGCTCGGCGCGCCCTTTTCGCCGAAACCGTCGACCCCGGGACTTGAGAAATTGTCCTACCCCTCCGTGGATGACATTGTGCGCATCGCCACCGAGATGATGCCGCGGCGCAAAACCAGCTAGAGGAGAACCGGTCATGATTTACGAAATGCGCCGCTATCGCGCCATGCCAGGGCGTCTGCCCGCTTTGCTCAAGCGCTTCGAGACCCGCACGCTCAAGATCTGGGACCGCATGGGGATCCGCCAGAATGGATTCTGGACCACCGTCATTGGTCCCTCGCATCTCGAACTCTTCTACATCCTCGTCTGGGAATCGATGGAAGAGCGGCAGCGCAAATGGGATGCCTTCATGGCCGATCCCGAATGGATCGAGGCCCTGGCGCAATCAGAACGCGACGGGCTCATCGTCGCCAATGCCGAAAGCAGCTTCATGCGGCCGACGTCGTTTTCGTCGTTGCAATGACCGGCGGCTGCGGACGCGTATTCTGCAATGAAGACATCGGTAGTGTGTCGCCGGCGCCGGCGCAATTCATCCAGGAGCCGGCTATGTCTCGGCGAAGGCGCGCTTACGAAGCCTTCCGCGCCGCGAAAAAGACGGCAATCGCCTGTTTCATTTCCTGCGTGCGCCCGGCGATGCCCTGAAGGTCCCGCTCGAGGTCGAGTTGGGCGTCGAGCCCGAAATCCGAGGCCGACGCGATGAGGCGCTTGGTTGCCGCGAGCGCGGCTGGCGCGCGCGCGGCCAGCGCCGCAGCGATCCTGTCCGTTTCGGCGGGCAACTCGGCATCGTCGCAAACGCGCCAGATCAGGCCCCAGTCGCGGGCCTCTTCGGCGCTGACG
>JANLPL010000074.1:0-3868 GCA_031367195.1 Bradyrhizobium sp. | reverse complement strand
CGGCCATCCTCTGTCGTGACGCCAGCGGAGCCAAGGGTCTTTCCATCATTGATAAGGGGCATAACCATCAGATGCTGAAACCTCTGCCCTCAAGGGTAAACTCCCGGCGGGTCGTTGTCTCATCATCATTGGCACGGAGGGATCTATCTCAACGTTCAGCAACTGATTCCCGAGGATCGCGCTGCGCTTGCGCTGAGCGATCTGTTCGGCGCGCCGCTGATCTGTCCGGCCAGCATTGTCGCCTGGGTGGGAAAGAAGGCGCGCGAACTGAGCCAAGTCTACGAGGCTATCGGCCAGCGTGTCGCCCAGGCCGCGGTTCGCTGCCTCGACGAGACCGGTTACCGTGTCGCCGACAAGCTGCATTGGCTGCACACCACGTCGAGCCTGGCCTTCACCTACTATCGCGCCGGCGAAAAGCGCGGCGACATCCCGGCGGATTTACAGGGCGGCGTCGTCGTCCACGACCACTTCCTGGCGTATCGCGGGATGAACGCGGTCGATCACGCCTTCTGCAACGCGCATATCTTGCGCGAACTCCAAGCTCTCATCGAGTTCGACAGCGAGCCCTGGGCCGAACTCATGCGCGCCACGCTCCCGGACGCCAACGCCGCGGTCGACGCGGCGCGCCAGGCCGGCGCCTCGGCGCTCCCGCCCGAGACCATCACGGCCTTCGTTGAGCGATATTGGGCCGCTGTTCGCCTCGGTCTGGCCTTCCATCGCAAATTGCCCAAGCTGGAGACAAAATCCCCCTCGCGCGGGCGCGCCAAACAGCGCCCCGGCCACAATCTGCTCGAAAGGCTGAAGACGTTCAAAACCGAAACGCCGCGGTTCATGACCGACTTCGACGTGCCCTTCACAAACAACCTGGCCGAGCAGGACTTGCGCATGATGAAGGTCAAAATGAAAATCTCAGGCTGCTTCCGGACCCTCGAAGGCGCTCAAATCTTCGCGCGTCTCCGATCTGTCGTTTCAACCGCCCGAAAGCAGACCTGCAACATTTTGCAAACTTTGGCCGCAACCCCAACCCAGGTCATGTCCACCCTGATCGCCTAGCCGACGGCTTCGGAGTTACAAAAATCCCATATTTTGGCTCGGACTTGCTGTTCCAAATGTGTTTAACAAAATAGACAATGGGAGGAAAGCCAATTGGACGTTAGCGAGTGGCTAAATTCTTTGGGGCTTACGAAATACGACGCCGCATTTCGTGACAACGCCGTCGATGTCGCTGTTTTGCCGAAGCTCACCGCTGACGATCTGCGCGAGATGGGCGTTACAGCCGTAGGCGATCGGCGCAAGCTGCTCGAAGCGATCGCCTCCCTCGGCGCAACGGCAGGGGCTGACGCCGCGCCGCTCACGACGGAACGCCGACAGTTAACCGTAATGTTTGTCGACCTTGTCGGATCAACCGCGTTGTCTGCGCGGCTTGATCCAGAGGACATGCGCACCGTCATTCCCGACTACCACAAGCGGGTCGCCGCGGCAGTCGGTGCGGCGGGCGGCTATGTCGCGAAATACATGGGCGACGGCGTGCTTGCCTATTTCGGCTATCCGCGCGCGCTGGAGGACGATGCGGAGCGCGCGGTCCTCGCGGGCCTTCAGATCGCGGAAAATGCAAAGGAACTGCGAAGCCCAACCGGGGAACGGCTGTATGTGCGCGTTGGCGTCGCGACCGGCGTCGTGGTGGTCGGCGATCTCGTCGGGTCGGGTGAATCCAGCGAGCGCGGCGTCGTGGGCGACACTCCGAATCTGGCGGCTCGCCTGCAAAGCCTGGCCGAGCCGGATCAGGTGGTCATTTCCGAAGACACGCGGCGGCTGATCGGCGATCTATTCGAGTTAGAGGACCTCGGCGCGCGGGAGTTGAAGGGCGTCGCGGGTCTCACGCGCGCCTTTGCGGCGCTACGATTGCGAGTGATTGAGAGCCGTTTTGAGGCCTTGCGCGGCGGCGCTTTGCTGGAGCCCGTCGGCCGTGAACAGGAGCGCGACCTTCTGATGCACCGCTGGGCGGGGGCGAAAGCAGGCCACGGCCATGTCGTGCTGATCGCCGGCGAACCGGGCATCGGAAAGTCGCGCCTGGCGGCGGACCTGCTGGCGCGTCTTATCGCTGAGCCGCATGTACGGCTGCACTACTTCACATCGTCGCCGGCCACCGACAGCGCGCTCAACCCGATCATCGCCCAGATGGAGCGCGCGGCGGGTTTTGCACGCCACGACAACGCGAAAGCGAGGCTCGACAAGCTCGACACCCTGCTGGCGGCGACCAACACTTCGCTGGAAGATCGCGGACTCTTTGCCGACATGCTAGGGCTGGCCGACGACGGGCGCTATCCCGCGTTGGAGTCGCAGACGCAAACGCGCCGGCAAAAGCAATTTGATGCTTTGTTCGCACACTTTCAGCGGCTTACGGCCCACGCACCGGTGCTGCTGATTTTCGAGGACGCACACTGGGCCGATTCGTCGAGCCTGGAATCGCTCGGCCGGCTGATCGCGGGGATCGAGAGTTTGCGCGCCTTGGCGGTGGTCACCCATCGCCCTGAATTCGCGTCGCCCTGGATCGGCCTGCCGCAAGTCACCACCTTAACGCTGAACCGCCTGAGCCGCGATGAGGTTAGCGCGCTAGTCGAGCGCCTCGCCGGGGGCAACGCGCTGACCGAGAGCCTTCGCCGTGACATCGTCGAGCGCGCAGAGGGTGTGCCGCTGTTCGCCGAGGAGATCGCGAAAGCGGCACTGGAGGCAGTGGGCGAGGCGGCGGCGCGACTAGTTTCCGCGCTGCCTTTGTCCGACCGCGCGGTGCCTGCAAGCCTACACGCCTCGCTGCTGGCGCGGCTGGACCGGCTCGGCCCCGCCAAGAAGTGGCGCAAATCGGCGCGGCGATCGGCCGCAACTTCTCGTTCCCATTATTGGAGGCCGTTGCGCAAAAGCCAAAGGAGGCACTCGTTGCGGCATTGCGCCGCCTTGTCGAGTCGGGGCTGTTGCTGGAGGAAGGCGGCGTATTGGCAGGCGAATATCTTTTCAAGCACGCGCTGATTCACGACGCTGCCTACGGGACCCTCTTACGCGATTCGCGCCGCGCGCTGCACGCGCGCATCGTTGAGGCTCTTGAAGCCCAAACATCAGACATCGCGGCGACGCGCCCCGAGGCGCTCGCGCACCATTATGTCGAGGCGGGACAGATCGAGCGAGGGGCAAGGCTGTGGGGCGAAGCGGGGAATCTAGCATTCGCGAGATCGGCATTTGTCGAGGCGGAGATGATGCTGCGCCGCGCGGTGATCTTGCTGGCAAAATTGCCGAGCACGCCGACGATAAGGAAGGATGAGATCGAGTTCCAAATCGCACTGATGAATACGCTTAATGTGTTGAAAGGATACAATTCGGTTACCGCGAAAGAGGCGCTCGAACGCGCACAAAATCTCATGCGCCAAGCGGAATCCCTTGGTGACACGCTCGAAAATCCGCTTGCATTGTATGCAATTTTATACAGAATTTATATGCGCTATTGGGCTGGATTCGACGGCTCGCAAACTCTTGCGGTTAGCCAAGAATTTGTCGCGCTGGCCGAACAATCGAACAGTTTCGGTATGAGCGCCACGGGGCGCGGACTTTTGGGCCTAGCCCAACTCGACACAGGTTTACTTGAATCGGGCTCGACTCTGTTGCGGAGCGCGATCGATGATCTGGGTACTTTGGGTCCGAACGCCTATGTAGGTTTGTTTAACTATGACAACTATACGTGGTACTCTCTCTGCCTATGCCGCTCGTATTATTTGCTCGGCTACCAAGAAAAAAGCTTCTTGCAAATAGAAAGAACGATGAATTCAGCAAGAGCATCCAATCATCTAGCAACCGTATTGATTCAGGGCTGTTTAGTTCT
>JANLPL010000037.1:0-4746 GCA_031367195.1 Bradyrhizobium sp. | reverse complement strand
AGGCGCGCTCCGCTAGTCCCGGGGTCAGTTGAGGCGTCCCTTGAGCGCGCCGATCTCGCGCGACACCAGATCCGCCCCGGCCGCGCCCTTGGCTTCGCCGCGCAGCACGATCCCGGCGGCGCGCGTGGCGTGATCGGCGGCGGCGGCGCGCACGTCGGCGCTCGCCTGCGCCTCGGCCAGCGCAATCTTCGCCTCGGCCTGCTTAGTGCGGCGGGCGACGAATTCGTCCATCTTGACGGCTGCGTCCTTGGCGAGTTGTTCGGCTTGAGCGCGCGCTTCCGCGATGATGGCCGTGGCCTGGGCCTCGGCCTGGGCCCGCTTCTTGTCGAAGCTGGCTAGCAAAGCCTGCGCCTCCTGCCGCAGCTTGGCGGCCTGCGCGAGTTCGTCTGATATCGCTTTGCCGCGCGCATCCAGTCCGTTCAGCACGATTCTATGCGCGCCGACATAGAACAGGATGAACACGAAAACGATGAAGCCCAGGAATACGAAAAATTCGGCGCCCATAAGGTTCTCCTATCAGGCGCGCGACGACGAATCGACGGCGGCGGCGACGGTGGCCTGATCCGGCGAGCGACCGATCAACCGCTCGACGATCGCGCCCGTGGCGTCCCTGGCTATGCTTGAGACATTGGCCATGGCGGCGTTGCGATTGGCGGCGATGCGGCCTTCCGCTTGCGCCATTTTCGCCGAGAGCTGGTCTTCCAGCGCCTTTCGCTTGGCGTCGGTCTCGGCGGCGATTCTGTCGCGGGCTCCTTGCGCGGTCGACTGCGCGTTGAGACGGGCCTGCGCCAGCGATTTTTCATGCGCGGCGGCGGCCTCGTCGGCCTGGGTCTGCATCGCCGTCGCCTCGTCGATGTCCTTGGCGATGCGGGCGCGGCGCGCCGCGATCACGCCGCCGACGGCGGGCAGGAACCGGCGCGACAGATAGTAATACATGCCGCCGAACACCACCGCGAACCAGAGGATCTGTGAGGGGAAGGTGCTAGTGTCGAACGGGGGAAAGCTGGCGCGGCCGGCCTCGTGGCCGACCTCTGCCTGGGTCGTTTCTTCCGCGCGTGCTGCCATGGGGCGCCTCGATGCGAGAATTCAAACGAAGAGCGGCGCCGACGCGCCGCTCCCGACAAAGCGAAGCCGTTCGCGCGCCCTAGACGGCGAACAGCAGCAGGAAGGCGATCAGCAGCGCGAAAATGCCGAGCGCTTCGGTCACCGCGAAGCCGAAGATCAGGCGGCCGAACTGGCCCTCGACCGCCGAGGGGTTGCGCAACGCCCCGTTCAGGAACTGGCCGAACAGCGTGCCGACGCCGATGCCGGCGGCGCCGGTTCCGATCGCGGCGAGGCCTGCGCCGATGTACTTGGCGGCCTGCTCGATAGCATGCGGGTCCATACAGATAGCTCCTGAAAGTTTTTATGCGTCGTGGGGAAGGATCGGCCGATCAGTGGCCGGGGTGAAGCGCGTCGTTGAGATACATGCAGGTCAACATGGCGAACACATAGGCCTGCAGGAAGGCGACGAGCAATTCGAGCGCGTCGAGGCCGATCGTCATCGCAAACGGCAGGATCGCGACCACTTTGACGGCGGCGCTGGCGCTCAGCAGCATGACGACGAAGCCGCCGAACACGTTGAGCGTGATGTGGCCCGCCAGCATGTTGGCGAACAGACGCACCGAATGGCTCAGCGGCCGCGACAGGAACGAGATGACCTCGATCGCCACTACCAGCGGCAGGATGTAGATCGGCACGCCCGAGGGCACGAACAGCTTGAAGAAGTGCAACCCGTTCTTCTTGATGCCGTAGATCAGCACGGTGAAGAACACGATCAGCGCCAGCATCACGGTGATGATGATGTGGCTGGTGACGGTGAAGGAATAGGGAATGAAGCCGATTAGATTGGCCAGCGTGATGAACATGAAGATCGTGAACACGAGCGGGAAGAACTTCATGCCCTCTTCGCCCGCAGCGGAACGCACCATGCCCTCGACAAACTCATAGGCCATCTCGCCCAGGGATTGCAGCCGGCCCGGCACGCCGACCGTGCCCCTCGCGGTCAGCGACATTAGCCACAGCGACGCGGCGCCGACGAGAATCATGAAGATCGTCGAATTCGTGATCGACACGTCGTAGTGGTGCTGACCGACGGTGATCGGCAGGAAACGGCTCAGCTCGAATTGTTCGATCGGATTGATCGCCGGTCCCGCTTCAGCCACGCGTCTATGCCCCTCTCGTCCGCGCTTACCGTTAACACCGGCGACGCGCGGCACGTCTTTATCCAAGGCCCTCGCAGCCGGCAAGCGGGAATTGCGAGACTTACTTCTCGCCTTTAGGCGAAGTGGCGCGGATCACGTTCCAGGTTCCCGCCGCGACGCCCAGCAGGAAAAACAGGATCGTGAAGCCGGGCCTGGTGTGCAACAGCCAGTCGAGCCCCCAGCCGATCGCCCCCCCGACCACGATCGCGGCCACGAATTCGCTGCCCGCTTTCATGGCCAGCGACCAGGCGGAGGCGGCCGAACGGTCAGACGGGGACAGGGGGGCCGAGGCGGGCGGTTTCGGCCGGGCGGATTTCAGATCGCCCGCCAGCCGGGAAAGTCGCGCCTTGAGCGCCTGTTCGTCGTCGCCGTCGCTCGCCATGGCTTGAGGCGTCGGGCAAAACGGCGGCGCTGTCAATGGCTTGACCCCAAGGTCCGGTTTTGGCAAGGGCGGGGCGGTTCCGGAGCGATCCCATGATGCGTGCGACAGCAAAACGCGGCGGCGCGTTTCTCAACACATTCAGCCGAAGGCCCCGGCTGTTGATCGCGATCGGCGTCGGACTGCTCGCCTATGTGCTGAGCCCCGCCTATATGCGCGAGGCGACGCGCGCGCTGATCGGCTGGAACGCCGGCGCCTGGTTCTTCATCGCGATCATTTCGCATATGATGATGACTTCGAGCGGCGAGGACATCCGCGATCACGCCGTGCAGGAGGACGAGGAGCCGGCCGCGCTGCTCGTCATCGCGGTCCTGGCGGCCTCCGCCGGGCTGGCGGCGATCGTGCTGGAGCTGGGGCCGGTGAAGGATATGCACGGCGCCAACAAGGCGCTGCATCTGGCGCTGGTCGCGGCGACGATTCTCTCAACCTGGGCGTTCACGCACCTCATGTTCGCGCTGCACTACGCCGCCGACTTCTATTTTGCCGACGGCAGCGACGACGACGGAGTTCGGGGCGGCCTGCTGTTTCCCGGCTGCAAGGCGCCGGGCTGGGGCGAATTCTGCTATGAGGCGTTCACCATCGGCTGCGCCTGCGCCACGGCGGATGTCAACGTGACATCGCGCGGCGCGCGCGTGGTGGTCCTCATTCAAGGCGTCATCGCCTTCTTCTTCAACACCATCGTCCTCGCGCTGACGATCAACATCGGCGCCGGGCTGATCTGAGCAGGGTCTGACATGCAGGTTCTTAAATGAGCGACAGTCCGAAGGTCGAGGCCGTCCGCCCACGCGGGTTCGCCGATCGCGCCAGCGGCGACATCGCCGCCGCTGACGCGATGATCGCCAAAATCCGCGAGGTTTATGCGCTCTATGGCTTCGAGGCGGTGGAGACGCCGTTCGTCGAATACACCCACGCGCTCGGCAAGTTCCTGCCCGATCTCGACCGGCCGAACGAGGGCGTGTTTTCGTTCCAGGACGACGACGAGCAATGGCTTTCGCTGCGGTATGACTTAACGGCCCCGCTCGCCCGCTACGTCGCCGAGCATTTCGAGAAGCTGCCAAAACCCTATCGCAGTTTTCGCTCGGGCTGGGTGTTCCGCAACGAAAAGCCTGGGCCGGGGCGGTTCCGCCAGTTCATGCAGTTCGACGCGGACACGGTGGGCTCCGCCTCGCCGGCGGCGGACGCGGAAATGTGCATGATGGCGGCGGATTGCCTGGAGGCGCTGGGGATTCCGCGCGGGGATTATGTCGTCAAGGTCAATAGTAGGAAGGTACTGGACGGGGTGTTGTTGTCGATCGGCCTCGATGGGGATGAGAACGCTGGGCGCCGACTTTCAGTGCTCAGGGCCGTCGATAAGCTCGACCGGCTTGGGGTTGGGGGCGTGCGGGCGCTGTTGGGTGAGGGCCGCAAGGACGAGAGCGGCGATTTTACGAAAGGGGCGAGGCTGAGCGCCGGTCAGATTGATCGAGTCTTGCAGCGTGTGCACACCGACCTCACGAGTGACGGCTCAAGCTTGGCGTTGCAAGGAGTTGTTTGGGACGTCGGCCAAGTTCCTCCGGGGGACGAACTAGAATCGGAGGGCTTCGCGGAACTAGTTGAAATTCAAAAACTCGTTCGTGTTGCCGGCTACGGCCCAGACCGGATACGAATTGACGGCTCCGTCGTCCGCGGCCTCGAATATTACACCGGCCCCGTGTTCGAGGCTGAAGTTTTCCTCAAGGATTCGGCGGGCAAACCGATCAGCTATGGCTCGGTCGGCGGCGGCGGGCGCTACGACGGCCTCGTCGCCCGCTTCCGGCCCGAGCCTGTGCCGGCGACCGGCTTCTCCATCGGCGTGTCGCGCCTACTTGCCGCGCTCAAAGCTATAGACAGCCCCATTGTCAAACAATCCGCCACGCCCGGCCCGGTCGTCGTGCTGGCGATGGATCGCGACCGGATGGCGGACTACCAAAAACTCGTGAAAACGCTGCGCGACGCGAACATCCCCGCCGAGATTTACCTCGGCGAGGGCAAAATGAACGCGCAGCTCAAATACGCCGACAAGCGCGGCTCGCTCTGCGCCGTGAT
>JANLPL010000035.1:0-18832 GCA_031367195.1 Bradyrhizobium sp. | reverse complement strand
TCTCTTAAGCCGGATTTCAAAAAGGTGCTGCCGGGTTTTCGTAAAAAAATCCTTATAAAATAACCGAATCTTCGCAATCTTTCGTTTCTTTTGAAACTATTTTTTTATCTTATTCGCTTCTCGAAAAACATGTCGGGATAGGGATCGTCGTTGAACCGCTCGATCTCGCGCCAGCCGCTGTTGCGGTAGAGCGCCGCCGCCTCGGGGAGCGCGCTCTGGGTGTCGAGCCGTAGCGTGGCGATTCCGAGATCGCGCGCGGCCTGCTCGGCCGCCGCCATCAACCGGCGCGCGAGCCCCAGGCCGCGTGCGGAAGGGGCGACCCAGAGACGTTTGACCTCGCAGCCCTTGAGGCCGACGCAGCCGAGCGTCTGGCCATCGGCGAGGGCGATGAAGAACGCGTCGCGCGGGCGGATCATTTCGGCCGCGTCCGGGTCGCGCGAGCGCGTCACGTCGAAACCTTGCGTGAAGCGACGGGCGAGTTCGGCGTAATATTGGCGGAGCGCCTGACGCGCGGCGGCGTGGCGCGGATCGGTCTCGACGATCTCGACGCCGACGTTCAGGCCCAACCGGTGGCTGCTGTCGGAGGACATATTGCCTGACTTAGGTCAGGCAAAACCACGGGTCAATCCGCGCGGGCGAGCCAGCCCGGCAGATCGCCAAAGCTTTCGAGCGCGGCGTAGCGGGGCTCATTGACGGGCGGCTCGGCGCGTTCGCGCGCCCATTCGAATTCATGCGGAATATGCAGGGCGAAGGCGCCCGCCGCCAGCGCGGGCAGAATGTCCGAGCGCAGCGAATTGCCGACCATCACGGCGCGATGCGGGGCGGCGCCGTAGCGGGCGAAGATCTTCGCATAGGTCGCAGGATTCTTCTCGCTGACGATCTCGACGCCGGCGAAATGATCGCCCAGCCCCGAGGCGGCGAGTTTGGCTTCCTGATGAAACAGATCGCCCTTGGTGACGAGCACCAGACGCGCATGTGCGGCAAGCCACGGCAGCGTCTGACTGACGCCAGGCAGCGGCTCGATGGGGTGGCGCATCAGGTCGCGGCCGATGGCGAGGATCTGTTTGACGGCGCTGGCGGGCAAGACGTCGCCGGCGATGTCGAGCGCGGTCTCGATCATCGACAGCGTAAAACCCTTCACGCCATAGCCGTAGAGATGGAGATTGCGCTCCTCCGCCTCAACCAGCCGCGCCTCGGTGCGCTCAGCGTCGGCGAAAGGGGCGAGCGCCACGTGGTAGCGCCGCGCGGCGTCCTGGAAGTAGCTTTCGTGGCGCCAGAGCGTGTCGTCGGCGTCGAGGCAGATGAGATCGATCGGCACGGGGTTAAGCGGCGTCCTCTTCCTGCAGGATCGCGTCGTAGCCCCACAGGCGCTTGACGTGTCGCATCACCTTGTCGCGGTCGCCCTCGGCGAGCGGCACCTTGTTGCGGCGCTGGTGCTTGAGGATCAGCTTGCGGTCGCCGAGCAGATCGACGTCGATAATCTGAATGTCGGGATCGCGCGCCGCGACGTCGTAGGAATCGGCCAGCGCATTGCGCACCCGGCGGTAGCCCTCCGCATCATGGATCGCGTCGATCGCATATTCGGACTCCGAGGCTTTGTCGGTCAGCACGAACAGTTTGAACTTGCGAATGAGATGCGGGCTGAGGAACTGCCGCACGAAGGATTCGTCGCGGTAGCTCGCCCAAATCTCCCGCAAAGCGCCGCGCCAATCCTCGCGTCCGGCGAGAGCGGGGAACCATTCGCGATCCTCCGCCGTCGGCGCGACGCAGATGCGCTGGATGTCCTGCATCATCGCAAAGCCCAAGGCGTAGGGGTTCATGCCGCTGTGATGGGGGTGATCGAAGCCCGTCTGATAGACGACGTTGCTGTGGTTGTGCAGAATTTCGAGCAGCGCGCCCTCGGAGATCAGGCCGCGATCGTACATCTCGTTGACGATATGATAATGCACGAAGGTGGCGCAGCCCTCGTTCATCAGCTTGGTCTGGCGTTGCGGATAAAAATATTGCGAGACGTTACGCACGATCCGCAACAGCTCGCGCTGCCAGGGTTGCAGGATCGGGCTGCTCTTCTCCAGAAAATAGAGCAGATTTTCCTCGGGCAGACGGTGGCGCAGGCTGCGTTCGGCCGCTTCCAACTCGGCGGAGGTCGGCTCCTTGCTCTTCGATAGATTCGGCACCGTGCGCCATAGATCGCTGTAGCTTGCCTCTTCGTTGGCGAGCCGCGTGCGACGACGCGCTTCGTATTCCGACAGTTTCAGCTTGTTGGCGCGGCGATAGCGGAACACGCTCTGGTTCTGCAACGCATGGGCGGCGTCGAGCACGGATTCGATCGCCTCCTGGCCGTATTTCTCCTCACATTCCGCGACATAGCGTTTGGAGAATTCGAGATAGTCGAGAATGCCGTTCGGATCAGTCCATTGCTGGAACAGATAATTGTTCTTGAAGAAGTGATTGTGCCCGAAAGCGGCGTGCGCCAGCACCAGCGTCTGCATCGCCATGGAGTTCTCCTCCATATAATAGCTAATGCAGGGGTTGGAGTTGATGACGATCTCGTAGGCCAGCGCCTGATAGCCCTTGCGATAGAGCATTTCGTCGCGCACAAACCGCTTGCCGAACGACCAGTGCGAATACATCAGCGGCATGCCGACGGAGGAATAGGCGTCGAGCATCTGCTCGGCCGAGATCACTTCAATCTGGTTGGGAAACACATCGAGGCCGAGATCGTTGAGCGCGATATCCTTGACCGCGTCATAGACCTCCTGCATCAGCGCGAAGTCCCACTCCGCGCCTTCGAACATCGGCTTGGCGGCGCGCGGCCGGCGCAGCGTCTCGTTCATGGCGTCCCTTTCTCGCGCTGGCGCGCGAATAGTTCGCGGAACACGGGATAGATGTCGGCGGGGTTCGCGACTTTTCGCATCGCGAAATTGGGCGCGCTCTCCGCCAGTTCGGCATAGCCGCGCCAAAGCTCCTTGGAATCGCCGCCGCTCCAATGCGAGGAAATGTCGCGGTCGGCGATCTCGATATAGGCGAAATACTGCGTCGTCGGCAGGATCGCCTCGGTTAGCAGTTCGACGCAACGCTCGGTGTCGCCGCCGGAATTGTCGCCGTCCGAGGCTTCCGCGCAATAGACGTTCCATTCGCTAGGCGAATATCGCTTGTCGCGGATTTCGGCCATCGCTTCGAGCGCGGTGCTGACAACCGTGCCGCCGGTCTCGCGGCCATAGAAGAATTCGTGCTCGTCGACTTCCCTGGCCTCATGCGTATGCCGAATGAACACCACGTCGACGCGCTCGTATTTGCGCTTCAGGAACAGGTGCAGCAGAATGAAGAAGCGTTTGGCGAGGTCTTTCTCGCGCTCGCCCATCGAGGCCGACACGTCCATCAGACAAAACATCACCGCCTTCGCGCGCGGCACAACGACGCGCGTGAATCTGTTGTAGCGCACGTCGATGGGATCGATGAAGGGGATGGCGCGTTGCAGATGTCGGGCGCGCTTCAGCTCGACGGCGAGCCGCAAGGCTTCGTCCTTCAGCGCCTCTGTTTCTGGCAGCTCGGCGATCTCGGCCAGGCGGCTCTCGATGCGCTCGATCTCGCTCCGGCTCGGCCGGCGCAACGCCAGACGACGGCTCAGGCTCTGACGCATCGTGCGCAGCACGTTGAGATTGGGAATCATGCCGTTGGCGGAATAGCCGGCCCGGCGCGGCTCGGCGTGTTTGGCGTCCTTCAGCGAAGCCTTGATAAGGTCGGGGAGTTCAAGATCCTCGAACAGCAGGTCCAGAAACTCCTCCTCCGACAGCGCGAATGTGAAGGCGTCCTCGCCGTCGCCGTCCTGCGCGCCCTGCCGACCCCGGCCGCCCTGCCCGCCCTTGGGCTTGTCGAGCCGGTCGCCGCTGACGAACTCTTTGTTGCCGGGCAGCACCCGGCTCCGGTCGCCCCCGGAATCCGCATCGTGAAACATCGGTTCGTTGATGCCGTCGGTGGGGATCGAGACCGATCCCCCTTTCGCGGCGTCGCCGATGGTGCGCTCGCGCACCGCCTTGTTGACCGCTTCCTTGATCCGCGCGCGCGTTCTCTTGAGGAAGCGCATCCGGTTGCCAAGACTTTTATCGCGCGGATTGAGGCGCCGGTCGATGAACTGGGGCATCGGTCAAATGTCCTCGTTCGCGCTTCACCCGGCCTTGTTGACGCGCATATACCATTCAACCAATCGGCGCACCTGACGTTCCGTGTAACCGCGCGACTTCATCCGCTCCAGGAATTCGGCGTGCTGCTTCTCGGTCTTGGAATCCTGCTTGGCGCCGAAGCTGATGACCGGCAGCAGTTCCTCGACCTGACTGAACATGCGCTTCTCGATCACCTCGCGGATTTTTTCATAGGACGTCCAGGACGGATTTTTGCCCTCGTTGTTGGCGCGCGCCCGCAGCGCGAATTTGACGATCTCGTTGCGGAAATCCTTCGGATTGGCGATGCCTGCCGGTTTTTCAACCTTCGACAATTCCGCGTCGAGGATCTTGCGATCAAACACCTGGCCGGTGTCGGCGTCTTTGAAGTCCTGCTCCTCGATCCACGCATCGGCATAGGCGATATAACGATTAAACAGGTTCTGCCCGTATTCGCTATAGGACTCGATATAGGCCTTCTGGATCTCGCGGCCGATGAACTCGGCGTAGCGCGGCGCCAGCAGAGACTTGATGAAATCGAGATAGCGCTCCTCGACCTCCTTGGGGTACTGCTCGCGCTTGAGCGCCTGTTCCAGCACATACATCAGATGCACGGGATCTGCGGCGATCTCCTCATTGTCGTAGTTGAACGTCTCCGACAGCACCTTGAACGCGAAACGGGTGGAGATGCCGTTCATGCCCTCGGAGACGCCGGCCGCCTCGCGATATTCCTGAATCGATTTGGCCTTGGGGTCGGTGTCCTTCAGGTTATCCCCATTATAAACGCGCATCTTCGAGTAGATCGGCGAGTTCTGATGCTCCTTCATGCGCGAGAGTACGCAGAAGCGGGCCAGAATCTCCAACACTTCCGGCGCGCAGATCGCCCCCGCCAGATCGCTGCCTTCCAGCAGCTTGTGGTAGATCATCGCCTCTTCGGTGGAGCGCAGGCAATAGGGCACCTTGACGACACAGATACGGTCGAGGAAAGCCTCGTTGTTCCTGTTATTCTTGAATTGCTCCCATTCCGATTCGTTGGAATGGGCGAGAATGACGCCCTGATAGGGCAGCGCGCCGAGGTTTTCCGTGCCTGCGTAATTGCCTTCCTGCGTCGCGGTCAGCAACGGGTGCAGCACCTTGATCGGCGCCTTGAACATCTCGACAAATTCCAGCAGGCCCTGCGTGGTGCGGTTGAGGCCGCCGGAATAACTGTACGCGTCCGGGTCGTGCTGCGAGTAATTCTCCAACTTGCGAATATCGACCTTGCCGACCAGCGCCGAAATGTCCTGGTTGTTTTCGTCGCCGGGCTCGGTCTTGGCGACGCCGATCTGGCGCAGCCGCGAGGGATAGAGTTTTACGACGGAAAATTTTGAAATGTCGCCGTCGAGTTCGTCGAGCCGCTTGGCGGCCCAGGGCGAGCAGATGCCGGTCAGCTTCCGCGCAGGGATACCGTACTGGCGCTCAAGCAGCGCGCCCATCGTCTCCGGGCGGAACAGGCCAAGCGGCGATTCGAATACCGGGCTCAATTCGTCGCCGACCGCCAACACATAGATCGGCTGCGTCTCCACCAGCGCCTTCAACCGCTCGGCCAGCGAGGATTTGCCGCCCCCGACCGGCCCGAGCAGATAGAGAATCTGCTTGCGCTCCTCCAGCCCCTGCGCGGCATGCTGGAAATAGCTGACGACGCGCTGGATCGTATCCTCCATGCCGAAGAAGCCGGTCATGCTGGGATAGATCTTGATCGTGCGGTTGAGGAAAGTGCGGCCGAGCCGCGAATCCTTGCTGGTGTCGATGATCTTCGGTTCGCCGATCGCCGCGATCATGCGCTCGGCGGCGCTCGCGAACATGGTTGGATCGTCGCGGCAACCATCCAGATATTCAGACAGTGACATGGTCACGCGCCGCTCTCGCGCGTAAGCCGAGGAGAAGAGCCCGAACACGTTCGAACCCTTCGCTTCATTGCGGGTCCCGCTGATTGAAGGACTCACGAAAGCTGTAGCCGCCATGGCGTTCATCTCAAGCTCCGAAATGGTAGTCATCCTTCTCCAGAGTTCAACGTGAGATTGAATACCTAATTAAAGGTTAAACTTTGTCCCGAACTGATACAGTTGGTCAGACGCCATGCGTCGCTTAGCTCGGCCCGCCCGGCAAGGCCCTGAAAACAGCGGTCTCGGATGCGCCCGTGCGGCCAAAAGGGAAATCCGCCTGCTGTCGCTAGGTCAGTGCCCCATCGACCGCAGGAAAACCCAAACCCAAGCGCTATGCAAGCCCCTTTGCATCGAATGAAGCAAGCGGCGAGCCAAGTCGCGGCGCCGGGATTTTAAGACTTTACCCGCCACCCAACACGCCCTTCGCGGCGCGATCGACTGCCGCCGCGTAGCGCCGCGCGCAGTAAGCTTCGCCCAAGGCTCCGATCACGATTCCCTCGGCGTCGGTGACGACGAGATGGTCTGATTCGGCCGCCTCGAAGGCGTCGAACGCCTCGCGGATATTCTGATCCGGCTTCAGCGTGCGATCTTTCAGCCGCGCCAGCGGCGCCACGGGGTCGGAATCCTCGCCCCCCGCATGCGCCTCGGGCGTGGAGACGACGCCCTGGTAGCGGTTCCGCGCATCGATCAGCGCCACATAATGCGAGCTGCCGAGGGGATGGGCGAGCCGGAACGCGGCCAGGGTCGCGCCCACGGGCATGGTGCGCATCTTGGCGTCCATCATGCCGGCGACGAGGATCGTGCGCACCCAGCCGACGTCATGCGCGCCGGTGATGTCCTCACCGCGCAGATGCAGACGCCAGGTCGAGAACGAGTAGCCGAAAATCGCTTGCGTCATCAATTGGCTGGCGATGCAGGCGGCAAGCACGGGGCCCGCGACGGCGACGTCGCCAGAACTCTCCAGCACGAGGAAGGACATCGTCAGCGGCGCGCCGACGATCGAGGAGCCCAGCGTCGCCATGCCGGCGAACAGGCAGGCCGTCTCGTTCAGATGCAGCCCCGGAAACACCAAAGCCATGACGATCGCGTAGAGCTTGCCGAGGAGAGCCCCGACAAAGAGCGAAGCGAAGAACAGACCGCCGCGAAAACCGCTCGCCAGCGACACCAGGCTGGCCATCAGTTTCAATCCGATCAGGGCGATCAGCACGATGGCCGGCAGCGCGCGCGCGCTGTCGAGCGCCAGCGCGCCGTGGCCGGCCCCGAGCGTCTGCGGCGTCAGCGTCGCCAGCGTCGCGACAATGGCTCCGCCCAACGCCGGCCGCGCCCAGACCGGCAGAGGCCCGGCGCGAAACGCCCGCTCGACCAAAGCCGCCGACCGCATCGCGCCGACCCCCAGCAGCGCCGAAACCGCCCCTAAGCCCACCAGCGCGATGTGCTCGGCGACGCCGAACGGGGGAATCGGGGGCGCCTCGATGGAATAGGGAGCGCCGCCGAGGACATGCACCATCAGCCGCCCGGCCACCGCCGCCGCGAGAATCGGCGCCGCATTGGCGAGCGAATAGGCGCCCATAATGAGTTCGAAGGCGTAGAAGGCGCCCGTCAACGGCGCGCCGAACGCCGCCGCCATAGCGCCCGCCGCGCCGCATCCCAACAAAGTGCGCAGATCCTGCCGCCGCAAGTGCAGGCTGACGCCGACGCGCGAGGCCAGCGCCGCCCCGATCTGCGCGTAGCCCGCTTCCAGCCCGACCGAGGCGCCCACGCCATTGGAGAGCAGCGTCTGCGCCACCACGAGAAACCCATCGCGCAGCGACAGCCGCCCGCCATGCAGCGCATTGGCTTCGACGGGATCGACGGTCGGACGCGCGCCTTGACGCTGCCGCCAGAGATCGACCAGGCCGAGTATCAGACCGCCGCCGCACAAAGCCGCGAGCGCCGCCCACAGCGGCACATGCGCCTGCGCGCTGAGCCGCTGGTCGAACGGAATTCCGTATATCGCGACATGCATCGCCTCGGCGATTCGGGTCATCGCGGTCACGCAGAGGCCGGCGACGGCGCCGACGACGATCGCCAGTCCGACATGCGCCAGCGCACTCGAACGGATCGTCATCCGGAGCGCGACGGCGGCGCGGGGAGCGGGGATTTTCATGGCCCATCGACGCAAAAAAAAAACGCCGCCCCCATAAGGGACGGCGCTGCCAAATCCCGGCGACTAATCGCCAGGGGTTACGCGGCTTCCTCGACCTCTTCGCCTTCGGCGGCCTCGGCCCCCTCCGGCTTGACGCCCCGCTTCTGGTTCTTCTTCAGTTGCGCGTCGATCACTTTCAGCGCCTCGATCTCGCTGGTCTTCTGCACGGCGGCGATCTCGCGCATCATACGGTCGAGCGCGGCTTCATAGAGCTGGCGCTCGGAATAGGATTGCTCCGGCTGCGCCTCCGAGCGATAGAGGTCGCGCACGACCTCAGCGATAGCGTTGATGTCGCCGGAATTGATCTTGGCTTCATATTCCTGCGCGCGACGCGACCACATCGTGCGCTTCACACGCGCCCGACCTGTGAGAATTTCCAGCGAACGGCGGGCCGCCTCCGGGTCCGACAGCTTGCGCATGCCCACGCCCGTCACCTTGGCGGTGGGGACGCGCAGCGTCATCTTGTCCTTGACGAAGTTGATGACGAACAGTTCCAGCTTGAAGCCGGCGACCTCCTGCTCCTCCATAGCCACGATCTGACCTACGCCATGCGCGGGATAGACCACGAATTCGTTCAGTTTGAAGCCATGCTTGTTCGCGCTGTTCTTCATGTTTTTCTGTTCGCCGCCTGATTGATCTCGATCGTTTGCTTTCAACGGCAAGGGCGCCTTGGCCGCCCTCGCCGCGCCTTGCGGAATCGTCGGCGCAACCGGCGCGCTGGCCGCCGGGGCAACCGGCTTCTCCAACGGCGGCGGCGTCGTCCTCGCTTCCGGTGAGACTGGCGACGGGCCCGAATCGCTTCGCGCCGGCGCAGACTCAGCCCCCGTCGAACTCCTCCGATATATGTCTTTAGAATCGCCGAACTTTTGTTCGTTCAATCCGCTTTTGCCCGACGCCGCTTGCGGAGCGGGGATCGACTTTTCGATCTTAAGCTCCGGCTTTGGCGTAGATTTCGCAGCGACCGCGATCTTTACCGTCTTCGCTGGCGCGACCGCGCTTTTTTTAGGCGAGGTCGCGATATTTTTATCTACCTCATTCGCCTTGCCCGAACTCTTCGAGGCCTGCTTTGCCGCCGAAGTTTTCCCCGACGCGGCGACCCCTATCGAGGCCGTTTCTTTCTTTGGCGCCTTGGCCGGAGTCGCCTTCTTCGGCGCATCCGCCTTCTGTAGCGTCGCGTCCTTGTTCGAAGCCTTCGCGCGGTGCGTCGATTTGTTCGCCCCAACAGGCTTAGACGTCGAAGTCCGATTGCGCGCCGGTTTCGTTTTGGAGCGATTCGGGTTGGGACTCTCGGAGGCTGTCAACACTTTCTTTGTGACTTTTTTGCGCGCCGCCATTGGCCAAGTCTCCAGGAACGCGAGACGAAATCACCCTTCCACCGCTCGGGGACGGCAAAAAGAGCGAAAACGCTGATGGGGAGGCCTGCCTCCCCCGCGGTATCACTCCGTCACCTACCCGCAGAAGGGCACGAACCGTGTGTTAACAAGCTGTTTAGCACATTTTTTCGCTGAAATCAAAAGGCGCGAGGGCAAGCCCGCCTGCTCTCGTGCCGCAGGGTTGAGCGCCGCAAACAAAGACGTCGAAAAGCTCAATCGCCCTCGCCTGGATTGGGCGAAAAGAACTCCGCCAACTTGTTCGCGCGACCATCGAACGCCTTGCCGTCCTCCGGCCCCTCACGCTTGATGGTGATATTGGGCCAGCTCTTGGCGTAATCGGCGTTCAGCTTCAGCCACGATTCGAGATTCGGCTCGGTGTCGGGCTTGATCGCCTCGGCAGGGCATTCCGGTTCGCACACGCCGCAGTCGATGCATTCGTCGGGGTGGATGACGAGCATGTTCTCGCCTTCGTAGAAGCAGTCCACGGGGCAAACTTCGACGCAGTCCATATATTTGCACTTGATGCAATTATCGGTCACCACATAAGTCATCTACGAACCTCTGATCGCGAACGCACCGCGCCTGCCTTCCGCGCGAGTGGTTACGGTCTTTTGTCACGACGTTCAAGCAGCGGCTTCAGCGCCGCCAGCTTGGCGAAGGGCGAATCGGGATCGGCCTGACGGGTCTCGCGGCGGGGCGCGAAATCCTTCTGCGGCGGCCGCTCGTCGCGGCGCTGGTCCTTGCCCTTGCCCTTGCTCTTGCCCTCGAACCGGCGCGGGCTCTCATCGCGCCGCTCCGGGCGCGACGGACGCGGAGCCTCTTGCGGGCGCGGAGCCTCTTGCGGGCGCGACATTTCGTCGCTGGTCGGGGCCGGGGCCGGGGCCGCTTCCGGCGCGCGGCTGTGCCGACGTTGCGGCCTGGCTTGCGGCGGCCGCCCCTCGCGCGCCTCGCCGCCCTGCGGGCGCTGGTGCGGCGGCGCGCGCGGACGACGCGGAGCCGGGCGCCAGATCTCGATCTCCTCTTCGACGGCCGGAGCCGCGCCCTCGGCGGCTTCGTCCTCCGCCGCGGGCGCGGCCTCAACGGCTTCAAGCGAGGAATGCGACGCTTCGGGCGCATCCATGGATTCGGAGGCGTCCGGTGCGTCAGTCGCGGCTTCGGCGGGCGGCGCCGCCGTCTCTGCCGCAGGAGCCTCCGCGTCGGCTGACAGCGCCTCGCTTTCGGCCGGCGGCGCTTCGCTTTCGGCTGACAGCGCCTGCGCTTCGACAGTCGCCGCCAGCGTCGCGTCGCCTGGCGCGTGAGCTTCCCCGCCTTCCGTCGCCGCGCTTTCGATGTCGCCCGGCGCCTCGGCGTCTTCGTTCGCAGCAACCTCCGTGGTCGCCTCGGCGTTGGCGGGCCTGATCGGCTCGGTCGGCGCTTTGGCGTTAGCCGCCTCGAACGCCGCCTTGGCGACCTTGACCGCCTCGAAACCCAGGGAACGCAGGATCGAGGCGAAAGCCTCGCCCGAGCATCCCGTCAGCGATGTCATTTGCGGCGTGACGAGGAAGCCGTAGGCCTCCGTCGTCGGGCGCGAGCCGGCGCGCATATGATCGGGAATCGCCGCGCGGATGAGATCGGACAGGCGCTCGATGATGTCGACCCGCACGACGCGCTCGCCGCACAGCCGGAACCCGGCGACGCGATAGGCGTCGGGCGACAACAGCCCTTCATTGGCGAACGAGGTGCGGCCGGCGGAGGCGAAAGCGAGCAGCCGGTCGGCCCCGGCCTCCGTTCCGCGCTTCAGCGTCCACAATTGCGTGCAGAGGCTGCGCGCGCCGGGCTTCAGCAGCAACGGCACATAAATATACAGGGAGCCGAACCGCACCCCGAGCTTGCGCAAGGCGCCGCGCGCCGATTGATCGAGTCCGCGCACGTCGTTGCGGACACGCTCGCGCTCCAGCACGCCAAGCGCCTCGGCGATCTTGCCGCCGAGCGCCTTGGCCGTCTCCGACAAGTCCGCGGCTTCGGACAGCGCAAACAGCGGCGCCAGCGCCTTTCGCACATGCGCGGCGAGCCACAGGCTGACCCGTTGCTCCACCGCCGCGCGATCCTCGCCCGTCAGCGCCTCGTCGGCGAGCAGCACGGCGTGCGGTTGCAAAAGCTGCTCGCCGGAAACGATTCGCGCCACGGGGTCGCCGAGCCAACGCAGCATCCCGTCGCTCGACAGCACAATGGATTCGTTGACCGAGCGGACGAACCGCGCCGCCCGCGTCGTAAGCTCCTTGTGCAGCTCCTCGGCGTAATCGGCCCGCGATTCGGACGCCGGCTCGACGGTCTGGAACCCGCGCAGATGCGACCAGTCCGCGCTCGCGACGGGCGCGGCCTCGGCGGGCTCGCCAGGAGCCGCCTCCAACGCGGGCGAGAATTCCGGTCCCGCCAATGCAGGCGTTTCCGCCGCCTTGTCGGCCGGCGGCGAAGCCGACGCGCTTTCGGGCGCGGTGGGCTCCTGCGACGCTTCGCCTTCGACCATCAGACAATCCTCGAGCCGCGCCGGACATCGACGCAATTTCCCTTGCGGGCGCAGCAAAATCGAAGCGATAAGCCCGACCCTGGCGGCGACGGTCTTTAGCCGACCCGACGCCGCCCGCCAAGGGCGCGTTAATTCGAGTGCGGCTATATCATAGGCGCGGCGCGTCGCGCCCCGTTTCGGTGGACCCCCAGAGCGCGAATTGTTCAGACAATTTCTATCCGTCGGCGGGCTTACCGCGCTCTCGCGCCTGACCGGCTTCCTACGCGAAATCGTGATCAGCGCGCTGATGGGCGCGGGGCCGCTGGCCGACGCCTATTTCGTCGCGCTGCGGCTGCCCAACCAGTTTCGCGCCATTTTCGGCGAAGGCGCGTTCAATTCCGCTTATGTGCCGACCTATTCGCGGCTGCTGACGAGCGTGGGTCACATCCGCGCGCGCGACTTCGCCAGCCGCGTTCTGACATTGCTGGCGCTGTCGCAACTGGCGCTGCTGGCGCTCGCCTATCTCTTCATGCCGCAACTGGTCGAAGGGATCGCGCCCGGATTTTCCGCCGATCCAGACAAATTCGCGCTTGCTGTCGGCATGACGCGGGTGACGTTTCCCTATCTCGCGTTCATCACCCTCGCGACGCTGCATTCCGGCACGCTCAACGCGCACGGGTTTTTCGCCGTCGCCGCCTTTGCGCCGGTGCTGTTGAACCTGTTCATCATGGCGTTCCTGGCGGTTTCGTTCCTGTTCCCGAACGCGGGCTATGCGGCGAGCTGGGGCGTGCTGACCTCCGGCGCGGCGCAACTCGCGCTTTTGGTGTTCGAGGCGCGGCGGCGCGGCGTGCTGGAGCGATTCGCAATGCCCCGGCTCGACGCCGACGTGCGGCAATTCCTGCGCGCGCTGGGGCCGGCGGTGATCGGCTCGGCGGGGCAGCAGATCGCCATTCTCGCCGATACAATTCTCGCCTCGGGGATGCCGACCGGCTCGGTGTCGGCGATCAACTACGCCGACCGGCTGTATCAACTGCCGCTCGGCGTGATCGGCGTCGCCGCCGGCACCGTGCTGCTGCCGGAAATGACGCGCCGGCTCGCGACGGGCGACGATCAGGGCGCGCAAGCCGCGCAAAACCGCGCGATGGCGCTGTCGTTGCTCCTATGCGCGCCGTTCCTCGTCGCCTTTCTGCTAATCCCGGGGGAACTGGTGCGCGGCGCCTATTTGCGCGGCGCCTTCAATATAGCCGCCGCCGAAAGCTCCGCTTCGGTGCTGGCGGCCTATGGCCTCGGGCTGATCCCGATGGTGCTGATTCGCTCCGCCGTCGCGACGTTCCAGTCGCGCGGCGATACCACGACCCCCGCCAACTGCTTTTACGCCGGCCTCGCCGTCAATGTGCTGCTCAAGCTCGCCCTATCGGGGCCGCTGGGTCCGACCGGGCTGGCGCTCGCCACCGCCGCCGGGGCGTGGATCAATTTCGGGTTGTTGATCCTGATCGGCCATGTGCGCGGCCTCGCCCGCGCCGACGACCGGCTGATCGAAAATCTCGCCCTGATGCTGTTTGCCAGCGCGGGCGCGGCGCTGGCGACGCCGCCCGCTCTCGCTTTCACACGCGCGCTGGCCTCTTCTTTGCCGTATCTGCGCAACGAAGTCGTGCTGGCCGCGACTTTTGGCGCGCTGAGCCTTGCCTATGGCGCGCTCATCATTCTGGCGACTCGGCTGTTCGGGCGCCGCTTGCGCCGGCAATGGCTTTGAGCCAACGAATAACGGCCGCAACCCGGTGGGGAGAAACATGAGCGAGCCCAGCATCGTCATCATCGGCGCCGGCCACGCCGGGGTGCAGGTTGCCGCGAGCCTGCGCGAGGAGGGCTTCGAGGGTCGCATCGCGCTGCTCTCCGACGAACATGAGCTGCCCTATCAGCGCCCGCCGCTGTCGAAAGCCTTCCTGAAGGGGCAGATGGATCTGTCCGGCCTGCCGTTGCGGGCGGAGAAATTCTTCGCCGAGCATCGCATCGATCTGCGGCTCGGCGTCGCCGAAGTCCGCATCGACCGCGCGGGGCGCCGCGTCGAACTCGCGGACGGCGGCGGCGAGCGCTACGATCACCTGATCCTGGCCACCGGCGCGCGCGCCCGCGTGCTTCGCGCGCCCGGCCTCGAACTCGCCGGCGTGCTCGGCCTGCGCTCGATTCGCGACGCGGCGGCGATCAAGCAGGCGCTCGGCACGGCAGCCCGAGTCGTCGTGATCGGCGCTGGCTTCATCGGGCTGGAGATCGCCGCCACCGCACTCGGGCTCGGCCGCGACGTCACGATCGTCGAGATTTCCGACCGGCCGATGGGCCGCGCCATATCGCCGGCGATGTCCGCGTTCTTCCTCGAAGCGCACAAAGGTTTTGGCGCGCGGTTCGAACTGGGGCTCGGCGTCGCGGCGCTGCACGGCGAGGGCGGGCGCGTGCGCGAGGTCGAACTTTCCGACGGGCGGCGCCTGCCCGCCGATCTCGTGATCGTCGGCGTCGGCGTCACCGCCGAAGACGCGCTGGCGCTGGAGGCGGGGCTCGATTGCGGCGACGGAATTGTGGTGGACGCGACGCTCGTCTCGTCCGACCCCGCGATTTCCGCCATCGGCGACTGCGCCCGCTTTCCCCATGCCAGGTTCGGCGCGCCATTGCGGCTGGAATCGGTGCAGAACGCTGCCGATCAGGCCAAATGCGTCGCCCGCCGGCTGGTCGGCAAGCCGGAGCGCTACGACGCGCTGGCCTGGTTCTGGAGCGATCAGGGCGATCTCAAATTACAGATCGCCGGCCTCTCCTATGGCGCCGACCGCTGGGTGACGCGAGGCCGGCCGGAGAGCCGCGCCTTCTCCGTATTTGCATTTCAGGCCGACAGGCTGCTCGCGGTCGAAACGGTCAATCGCGGCGGCGACCACATGGCCGCACGGCGAATTCTCGCGGCGGGCATGGCCCTTACGCCGGAACATGCGGCCGACGAAGGCGTCGATCTGCGTAAACTGGCGCTGGGAAAATAACAGACCGGCTCGCGCCGCGTCCCCGAGATGTTTTCTTTGTTGCGGCGCAGGAGATCAGTCCGCCAAAATGCAGGCGCCGGACTGGCGCAATTTGAAACGTTCCGCTAACCTCTACTTACAAATAGTTAATTGAGTTGGGAGCGTTGCCTTATGTTTGCAGATGCCGTGATCGTCGGGGCCGGACCGGCGGGACTTGCGGCGGCCCAACGTCTGCAAAGCCAAGGCCTGCGGCCGCTGCTGCTGGAAAAAGCAGATCAGGTCGGCTCGGTCTGGCGGCGGCACTACGATCGCCTGCATCTCCATACGCCGCGTAGGCGCTCCAACCTGCCGGGCCTCGCCATGCCCAGCGCCTATGGGCGTTATCCCTCGCGCGCCCAATTCGTGCAATATCTGGAAAACTACATCGACAAGTTCAAAATCCGCCCGAGCTTTGCAACGCCGGTCGGCGCCATTCGCCGCAACCGGCGCAATTGGGCGGTCGAGACGCCGTCGCAAAGCGTCGCCACGCCCATCGTCGTGATGGCGACGGGCTGGGCGGATTATCCGCACATGCCGCAGTGGCCGGGCATGGACCTCTACCAGGGCCAGATCCTGCATTCGAGCGCCTATCGCAACAGCGCGCCTTTTAAGGGCGGGCGGGCGCTGGTGGTCGGCTTCGGCAATTCCGGCGCGGAGATCGCGCTTGACCTCGCGGAGAATGGCGTCGACGTGACGCTGAGCCAGCGTTCGCCGATCCGCATCCTGCCGCGCGATCTGTTCGGCGTGCCCATTCTTGAATTCGCGCTGGCGCAGCGTTTTCTGCCCGCCCGCGTCGCCGACGCGATCAACGCGCCGATCCTGCGCTACACCATCGGCTCGCTGGAGAAACTTGGGTTCAAGACGGCGCGCAAAGGGGCGATGCAGATGATCGAGGAGGATCACCGCATTCCCGTGCTCGACGTCGGCGCCGTGGCGAAAATCCGCGCCGGCGCCATCAAGGTGCGCGGCGGCGTGCGCGCTTTCACCCGCTCGGGCGTTGCTTTCGATCAGGGCGGCGAACAGGGGTTCGACGTCGTGGTGCTGGCGACCGGCTACAAGCCGGACCTGCGCGCTTTGCTGCCCGACGCTCGCAACGTGCTCGACGGCGACGGCCGGCCGCTGGTCAGCGATCGCCCAACCGCGCAGCCCGGCCTCTATTTCGTCGGCGCGCTGGCCTCGCCGACGGGGCAATTGCGCGAGATCCGGCTCGGCGCGACCCGGGTCGCCGATCTGGCGCGAAAGTTCCTGGAGGACGAGCGCGGTTTTGCGCCGGGGGCGGCGTGAGGCGGTCTTCGGATGATTGACTCGCATGCGCGCGTGGCTCCACCGCATGCGGCTCCCTCCCCCCATCAAGGGCTAGCGCATTCACACATTTCAGTTGCCAAGGCTTTGGGGCTCTGATTCCTTATGGGGAACGGAGGTTTGGCGATGGACGAGATGACGTTGGGTCGTTTTAGCGACGCGCGGCTGCAAGAAGGGGGGCCTTTTTGCTGGCTCGGCTTATGGCCGAAAGGGGCAGGGGGATTTGCGTTCGGCGGCTCGGCGCAAGTCGAGCGGGCGAGATTCGGATCCATCGTTTTCTGAACAATGTGTCTGTGACGAGCAAGGAAATATTCTCCACAGCGGGGGCGCGCACGGGCGAACGTTGCGCAGGGCGCGCGGTTCTGGCGATCCAGGATACTACGGTCATCCGGTCGGACGGCGGTGGCGGACTTTATCTTCACCCGACCATCATCCTCGACGCCGACGACGGTTCGATCGTGGGCTTGGCGCATGTGCAGTTTCTTCGGCGTCACAGCGGGCGCAAGAAAGGCCGCCGCAAACGGTTGATCGAGGACAAGGAGAGCCAGCGTTGGCTGGACGGAGCCGACCCGGCGGCTCGGATTTGCCGGAAGGCGCGCGAGATCACGGTTGTCGCGGACCGCGAAAGCGACATCTTCGCCGCTTTCGCGCAGCGCCCGGCGAACGTTCATCTTCTTGTGCGCGCTGCGCAAGATCGCGCGCTCGAAGGGGGCGAGCGCCTGTTCGGTCATATCGACGCGCTGCCGGAAGCGGGGCGAACGACGCTGTCGCTTCCGGCCAAGGCCGGGCGGCCGGCGCGAGAGACGACCCTGGCGATCCGCTACGGGCGCGTCGAAATCGCCCGACCGCGCAACGGCGTGGCCAGGCGCGGGCCCGCCACGATCGCGGTCAATGTCGTCGATGTGCGCGAAATCGACCCGCCGACAGGCGAGAATATCCATTGGCGCCTGATCACGACGCGTCCGGTTGGAAATCTCGAACAGGCGCTCGAAGTCGTCGATATGTATCGGCGTCGCTGGGCCATCGAACAGCTCTTTCACACGATGAAAACCGATGGCTTCAACATCGAGGCCGTGCGCATGGAAAACGATACGCCGAGGGAAATACTTGCGGCCGCAACGTTGGTTGTCGCCGTCACCATCCAACAACTCGTCCACGCCCGCGAGGGCGCAAACGAGCCGCGCTTGCGCCCTCTCATCGATGCCTTCGAACCTGAAGACCAACCCGTGCTCGAGGCGTTTTGCGCTCAAGTCGAGGGCAAGACGCAGCGCCAAAAAAACCCTCATCCCCGCGGTACGCTCGCCTACGCATCCTGGGTCCTAGTGGCGCGATTCATTCAAACTGAGGATACAGCGTTTTGAGTTTGACGCGGGCGTCGGCGGTTGTGAATTGCCAGTTCACTTTGGCGTGGTGTTTGTTGCGACTTTCCTCCCAGGCCGCGACTTCTGCGATCAAGCCCGGCTTATCTGGAATTCGACGATCAAGGCATTGTCGCGAGCACGCCGAGTTCGGATTCGGCCATGTCGAGCCAGCTTCCGTGCTTGGGGGTGTAATGCCATTCGAAGCGCTCGAAGAGGCGGCGTGCTTCCGCGGCGGGGAAGGCTTCGCAGAGCGATGCGGGCTTGTGCGTGCTGAGATTGTCCTGGACCAACACGATCTTGGCCGCGTCGGGAAAATGAGGGTCGGAGAGGTTCTTGAGCGCGTGGGCGTAATCGACGGCGGCATGACGGTCGGTGACTTTCACGTGTCGCCAGCCTTCCAGCGGCGCGAACATCATGAACAGGTTGGCGACGCCGTTGCGTTCGTATTCGTAGTCTTCGCGCTTGGGTCTTCCCGGCTTGGCAGGAATCGGCTCGCGCGTCTCAACAATCAACTGCTTCGACGTTTCATCTAGACAGACCAAGGGTTTGTCTGGATCGTGCGGCCTTTGGGAGACCTCCAGAATGTCTTCCATCGCCGCCACGAAGGCCGCATTGGCCTCAGGCGCTTTTCCCCCATTGTTGCTTGCGGTGCGGCTGCAGGACGTTTTTTTAGCATCCGACCGATCGTACTGTCGCTCGCCTTGTCGACGATGTTCAATTCGACGACCTTCTCCTCCAGCAGGCGCAGGGTCCATTTGGGCTCCTCGCTATTCCGAGTGGGTAAATTTTATCCGCATCCAGAGAGTGAGATACGGCGAGAGCGGCTAGCGAGGATGGTGCAACGGCTCGCCCCGACATCGACGTGCGATGGTCGATGACGGCCAGGCCATTGTAAAGGCTGGCCTATGGCCCCCGCAGCCGTCAGCTTGGGCTCCTGTAAGGTTCCGACCGTCGCCACTTGGGGGCTGCCGAGAGTTCCACGGCCCGGTGTTGCTACGCCGCA
>JANLPL010000030.1:0-8575 GCA_031367195.1 Bradyrhizobium sp. | reverse complement strand
GGCGAAGCCCGGCGCCGCTCTCTTCACCTGGTAAATCGGCGACGGGCGAAGCCCGTCGCCGCCTCCCTTCAAGAGTCGACAGCTTGCCCCTCTGAGTTGAAAGCTTGCCATGCCGACCTCGCCGCCGGGCGACTTCCTCCGTCTTGAGCAGATATCCAAACGCTACGGCGGCGTGCGCGCGCTCGAAGGCGTCGATTTCGCCTGCCGGCGCGGCTCGATCCACGCGGTGCTGGGCGAAAACGGCGCCGGCAAGTCGACGCTGATCAAGATCATCTCCGGCGTGGTGCGCCCAGATACGGGAACGCTGACGCTGGAAGGGATCCAACGCGAATTTGGCTCTCCCGCCGCCGCCACCGCCGCTGGAATCGTCTGCATCTTTCAGGAATTGTCGCTGATGCCGGATCTCTCGGTGTCGGACAATATTTCGATCTCCTCCCCGCCGCGCCGCCTCGGCCTTATTGACAGCCGCGCGCAGCGCCGCCGCGCCGAGGCGCTGCTGGCCGAGATCGGCTGCGAGGACGTCAACCCGATCTCCCGCGTGCGCGACCTGCCTTTGTCGCGCCGCCAGATGGTCGAGATCGCCAAGTCGCTCGGCC
Organism: Bradyrhizobium sp.; assembly: GCA_031367195.1. Classification (GTDB taxonomy): domain Bacteria; phylum Pseudomonadota; class Alphaproteobacteria; order Rhizobiales; family Beijerinckiaceae; genus Roseiarcus. The sequence continues at coordinate 7,979 of JANLPL010000030.1, read as the reverse complement.
TTAAGCCGCGTCTGCTGATCCTGGACGAAGCGACCTCCGCGCTGACCAGCGCCGACGTCGAGAAGGTCTATCGGCTGCTCGCCCGACTGAAAGCCGAAGGCGTGTCGATCCTCTATATCTCGCATCGGATGCACGAGGTCGAGGCGCTCGCCGATCGCGCGTCGGTGTTTCGCAACGGGCGCCACATCGAGACGTTCGACATGGGCGCGCGCACGACGCCTGAGATCGTGCAACTGATGATCGGGCGCGACATCGCCACCCAATATCCGGTGAAGCCGCCGCCCCGCCCGCGCGAGCCGGCGCTGCGGGTCGCCCATCTGAACTGGGAGAACAGCCTCGCCGACATTTCGCTCAGCGTGGGCGCGGGCGAGATCGTCGGCCTCGGCGGGCTCGACGGACAGGGGCAGAAAATGCTGCTGCTGGCGCTGTTCGGCGTGCTGAAGAGCGTCAACGGTAGGATCGAGGTCAACGGCCGCCCGGTGCGGATGAACTCGCCCGCGGACGCCAAATCGGCCGACATTCGCATCGCGCTGGTGCCGGAGGACCGCAAGACCGAGGGGCTGATGCTGGCGATGTCGATCGCCGACAATCTGACCATCGCCTCGCTCAGCGATTTCGCCAGCGGCCCCTTCATCGACCGCGCGAAGGAGAGGGCCGCCATCGAGCGCGGGATCGAGCGCCTGCGCGTCAAGATCGGCGCCGCGCAGGACGCGGTCTCCACCCTCTCGGGCGGCAATCAGCAGAAGGTCGTGATCGCCAAATGGTTGATGACCAACCCGCGCGTAATCCTGCTCAACGATCCCACGCGCGGCATTGACGTGGGCACCAAACAGGAGCTTTACCGCCTAATGCGCGAACTCGCCGATCAGGGCGCGGCGATCCTGTTCTACTCCACCGATTACGACGAACTGATCGGTTGCTGCGACCGCGTCGCCATCATGTACGACGGACGTATCGTGCGCGAACTCAGCGGCGACGAGATCACCGAGACCAACATCGTCGCCAGCTCCCTCAACATCGCGCAAGGTTCTCATGTCTGATCTGGCCCTGCGCGCGCGGCAGAACGTCGCCTTCCTCACCTCGGTCGGCCTGTTCCTGGTCGTCTATCTGATCTACCATATGTCCCACCCCAAGGGCTTTTCCTCCGCCGTGCTGGTGCAGAACGCCGACGAGGTGTTCACGCTGGCGATGGTGGCGGTGGCGCAGACCGTGCCGGTGCTGGCCGCCGGCCTCGATCTCTCCGTCGGCGCGCTGATGACGATGGTCGGCTGTTGCGCCAGCTACCTCCTGACCGGCACGACGGCGCCGCTGGCGCTCGAAATCGCCGGCTATTCGCTGCCGCTCGGCTCGCTACCGGCGGGCGTGCCGGGGTTGCTGATCGGCATCGTTCTCTGCCTTGCGATTGGCGCGCTTGGCGGATTGATGAACGGGATCGTCGTCGTTTACGGCCGCATCCAGCCGATCATCGCCACGCTCGCCACCGGCGCGATCTATATCGGCATCGCTTTGTTCCTGCGGCCCCAACCCGGCGGCAAGATCGACGAGGATCTGAACTGGGCGCTCACCAATTCGCTCGGCGATTTCGCCTCGACCGTGCATATCTTCAACGACGGCGCCGCGCCCTGGTTCGCGCCCTTCGCGGGCATTCCCACACCCTTCGTGCTGCTGGCGCTGATCCTGCTTCTTGTCTGGGTTCCATTCCGCCGCACGGTGACCGGGCGCACCGTTTACGCCATCGGCTCGGCGGAAGGCGCGGCCTATATGTCGGGTCTCAACGTCAACCGCGCCCGCATCGCCGCCTTTACGCTCGGCGGCTTCTTCGCCGGCTGCGGCGGCCTGTTCCTGGCAATCCAGACCTCGTCGGGCAACGCCGACATTCCCCAGGCCGGGGCCTATACGCTCAACTCGATCGCCTCCGTCGTCATCGGCGGCACCTCGCTGTTGGGCGGCGCCGGCGGGGCGCTCGGCTCGGTGTTCGGGGCGATGATGCTGCGCGTGATCTCGTTCTTCTTCCGCATCTTCGACATCGCGCCGCTGTTGCAGCCCTTGTTCGAGGGCCTCATCCTGCTCGCCGCCGTCAGCGTCGGCTCGTTGCGCGTGCTGCGCGTGAAAAACACTCTGGAGTTGTTCCGGTGAGCGTGGGCGTGCTGAAACTTTCGCGCGACGATCGGCCGATCCTGATCGCCGCGCTGTTCATTGTCGTCATACTGATTGCGGGCACCGGCTACACCCTGTCGCACTTCGGCTCGGCGCCTTTGTTGTCGCCCAACTACCTGCTCCAGCAATTGCAGATCGGCGCCTTCCTCGGCATCGTCGCGGCGGGCGCGATGATCGTCATCCTGATCTCGCAGATCGACCTTTCCGTGCCGTGGACGCTGACGGCCGCCGCGATGATGGCGACCTCGGTCGGCGGCGGCTGGGCGATTCCTGTCGGCCTGGCCGTCGGCATCGGCGTCGGAATCATCAACGGTCTCGGCGTCGCCTATCTGCGCGTGCCCTCGATGCTCTTCACGCTCGGCGTCAACGCCGTGATGCGCGGGCTGATGGTGGCGAACACCGGCGGCTTCGCGCCGCAGACTTCGGCGACCGACCTGATGCGCACGCTCGCCTCCGCGCACTGGTTCGGCATTCCGGCCGCGCTCTATGTCTGGATCGGCGTTTCACTGCTCGTGGCGCTGATGCTGCAACGCACGCTGCTGGGGCGCTACATCTACGCCATCGGCAACAAGGAGGCGGCGGCCTATCTCGCCGGCGTCAACACCCGCGCCGTCACGGTCGTCTGTTTCGCCATCTCCGGCCTGATGGCGGGACTCGCCGGCGTGCTGCTCGCCGGCTATTCGCAGAAAGCCTATCAGGGCATGGGCGACGCCTATCTCCTGCCGGCCATCGCAGCCGTGGTGATCGGGGGCACCAACATTCTGGGCGGGCGCGGGCGCTATCTCGGCACTCTGGTCGGTGTCATTCTCATTGTGCTGCTCAACAGCGTGCTGTCGATCATGGCGATGCCGGAGGCCGGGCGGCAGGTGATCTATGGCGGCGTCATCATCCTGATGCTGCTGGTTTACGGGCGCGGCGAGAGGGTGACGAGTTAAGCGCGCGCCTTTAGCGCCGCCGGCTTCACCCTGCGTTAAGGCCGCCCCGCCAAGGTGCCTCGTCTCGCCGAGGCCGCCGATGATTTCCCCTGTTCGCCCGCGCCAAGCCCGCTTGCCCGCTCTCGACGGATTGCGCGGGCTGCTGGCCGTCGTCGTCGTGCTCTGGCACGCCACCTCGCCGATCGGCCTGCCGCTGTTCGCCGTGCCTGCGAAATTGGCGGTGTTCGGCTTTTTCGTGATGTCGGGGCTGGTGCTGACGCGCGCCTGGGACGGCCGGCCGGCGGTCTTTCTGGCGCAAAGGCTCGTGCGGCTGTGGCCGACCTATGCGATCTGCCTCGGGCTCGGCTATCTCATCGCCGGCATGGCCCCGGATTGGCGCCAGTTCCTGTTCTTTCCGCTGATGATTCCGGACGCGGCGCCGCATATCGATCCGCCCGTGTGGTCGCTGATCGTCGAAGCCTGGGCGATGCCGCTGATGCCGCTGATCGTCTGGCTCGGTCGCGGTTCGACGGTTCGCGCGTGGGCCGGCGTAGTCGCCTTCTGCGGCGTCGGGCAATTCCTCGTCCAGGACCCGGAGCAGGAGTATTTCCTGGCGCTCGGCTATTTCGTCCTCGGCGCCTATCTCTCGCGCTACACGCCGCGCGTGCGCTGGCTGGAGACCGCGCCCGTGCTTTGGCTCGGCAAGATCTCCTACAGCCTCTATCTCAGCCATTGGCTGGTGTTCGCGCTGGCCATGCGCGCCTTTGGCCCGATCGGCGCGCTCTACGCCCTGCCGCTGGCGTTTCCCGTGGGCTGGGCCTTGTGGGCGACGGTCGAGCAGCCCAGCATCAACGCGTCGCGCCGGCTGAAGGCGTGGGCGGCCCAGCCACGCTTGGCGTCGCAGGCGGCGACGCCGGCGTCGCAGGCGGCGACGCCGTGATCGCCAGCGCCAAGCGTTTCCTGCGCGACGCCGCATGGGCCAACCCCACGCGGCTACGTAACTATTTCGCCCTGCTGGCGCTGGCCAATCTCGTCGGCCTGGCGGCGCTGGCGACCTACATCAGGGCCGGCGTCGATCCGCGCGGCGAACCGCTCGGCACGGATTTCGTCAGCTTCTGGACCGCCGGCCGCATGGCGCTGACCGGCCCGGCCGCCGCGATCTATTCGCCGCAAGCCCATCACGCCGCCGAGCGCGCCCTGTTCGGCCATCCCATCGACTGGTACGCCTTCTTTTATCCCCCGACCTATCTGCTGGTCTGCCTGCCGCTTGGCCTGCTGCCCTATATGGGCGCGCTGGCTTTGTGGCTCGGGGCCAGCTTCGCCGCGATGCTGGCGGGCTTACGCGCGCTGTCGCGGCGCTTCGCCCATCCCCTCGTCGTGCTCGCCTTCCCCGGCATGCTGGCGACCGTCGGGCACGGCCAGAACGCCTTTCTGACCACGGCCCTGTTCGCCGGCGGCGCGAGCCTGCTGGAGCGGCGCCCGCTGCTGGCCGGCGTCCTGTTCGGCGCACTCGGTTTCAAGCCACAACTGGCGGCGGTGATTCCGCTCGGCCTGCTGCTGGCGGGACGCTACCGGGCGCTAGCGGGCATGGCGGCGACGGGGGCGGCGCTGGCGGCGGCTTCCGTGGTCGCGTTCGGCTGGGATGCCTGGGCCGCCTTCCTCGCGGAAACCCCGTTGACCCGCGCGACGCTTGAGCGCGGTCTGGTCGATTTCGCGAAAATGCCGAGCGTTTACGCCACGTTGCGCGAACTCGGCGCCGGCTCCCCGCTCGCCTATGCCGCGCAGGGGCTGGCGGCCCTCGCCGCGCTGGGCGGTCTCGCGCTGGCGCTACGACGCGAGCGCGACGCACGGTTGCAATGCGCCGCCATCGTGGTGGCGACCTGCCTGACCACCCCGTTCCTGCTCGACTATGATCTCACGCTGCTGATCGTCCCCATCGCGGTCCTCGCGGAGGCGGGGCTCGCGCGCGGCTTCCGCCCGTTCGAGATCAGCGTTCTCGCCGCCGCCTTCCTCGCGCCGGGCTTCGTGCGCCCGCTGGCGCAATACGCCCATCTGCCGGTCGGCCCGATTGTCGTCGCCGCGCTCGGCTTTGTCCTGTTGCGCCGCGCGCTTGGGCACGCGCCCGCGCGCGCCGCCATTTGCCGCCGCGACCCCCTTGCGGCATAAGCCGCGCGCGCAATTCCGCGCTTAAGGCCCCTGATGGCGCTGTTTCCCGACGCTGGCCTGCCCCCCGACGCTGAAGAGTGCGAACTGGTCGCGCTCGACGGCGTGCGGCTGCGCGCGGCACGCTGGACGCCGCCCGGCGCGACCGGAACCGTCGTGCTGCTCGGCGGGCGCACGGAATTCATCGAGAAATATGCCGAGACCATCGCCGATTTCCTCGCCCGCGGCCTCGCCGTCGCGACTTTGGACTGGCGCGGCCAGGGCGGCTCGGAGCGCCAACTCGGCGATCGCTTCAAAGGCCATATCGACGATTTCTCGCTCTACGAGCGCGATTTCGTCGCCTTCGCGCGCGATGTGCTCCCCGCATGCCCGCGCCCCTGGATCGGTCTTGGCCATTCCATGGGCGGGGCGATCGCGCTGCGGATCGCCCACGAAGGACGCTGCCCGTTCGACCGGCTCGTGCTGACCGCGCCGATGATCGCGCTTTACGGCCAGGCCGATCCGCGCTGGGCGCGCCGGCTGGTGGAGGCGCTCGACGCGCTCGGCCTGGGCGGCCTCTACGCTCCCGGCGGCGGCGGCAAGCCCTATGGCCTGCGTCCGTTCGAAGGCAATGTGCTGACCTCCGACCCCGCGCGTTACGCGCGGTTTGGCGAAATCCTGCGCGCCCATCCCGTGCTCGGCCTCGGCGGCCCGACCGTCGGCTGGGTTCATGCCGCCTTGCGGCTGATGCGCGAATTCGCCGACCCGGACTACCCGCGCGCCATTTCCACGCCCATTCTCGTGATCGCCTCCGGCGCCGACCGCGTCGTCGATACGCGCTCTGTCGAGCGTTTCGCGTCGCGTTTGCGCGCCGGCAGCCTGATCGTGATCGACGGGGCGCGGCACGAGGCGATGTTCGAACGCGACGCGTTGCGCGAGCTTTTCTTTAAGGCTTTCGACGCTTTCGCGCTTGGCGCCGCCACGGCCGACCCTGCGTTTACTTCGCCTTACCCTGCGTGACGTAGGGTTTCACCGCCAGAGCCAGAGGTTCCCATGTCCACCGCGGCGACGCCGTCCCGCCCGACGCTGTCCGTCATCGTCCCCACCTATCGCGAAGCCGCCAATGTGCCGCGGCTATTCGCTAGGCTGACCGTCGTGCTCGCGGGTTTGCCGTGGGAAATGATCGTGGTCGATGACGATTCCTCCGACGGCACCTACGACGTCGCTTTCGCCATCGCCCGCCGCGACCCGCGTATGCGCTGCCTGCGCCGCGTCAATCGCGGCGGCCTCGCCGGCGCCGTGATCGAGGGCTGGCTCGCCTCCAGCGCCGATTACGTCGCCGTGATCGACGGCGATCTGCAACACGACGAATCGATCCTGCCGCGGATGTACGCCGCGCTGGAGCGGGCCGAGGGCAATCTCGTCATCGGCACCCGCATCGCCGATCCCAGCCAGCCCGGCGGGCTGTCGCCGATGCGCCAGCGCCTCAGCGATCTCGGCAAGTGGTTCTTCGGCCTGGTCGCCGGCGTTGAAGTCTCCGACCCGATGAGCGGCTTCTTTATGACGAAGCGCGAGATCGTGGCGCGGCTGGCGCCGAAATTCTCCCCCGACGGCTTCAAGATCCTGGTCGATCTCGTGCTGACCTCGCGCCACGAGCTGAAGGTGGTCGAAGTCCCCTACGTGTTCCGCCCTCGGACGGCGGGCGAATCGAAACTGTCGCCGCTGGTGGGTCTCGATTTCCTCGGCCTGGTCGCGCATCACGCCAGCGGCGGCCTGCTGCCGACCCGGTTCGCGCTGTTCGCCATGATCGGCGGCGTCGGCATCCTCGTCCATCTGGCCGTGCTGACGCTGCTGATCGACGGCGGCGTGGCGCATGATTTCACCAAGAGCCAGATCGTGGCGACGGTGGCGGCGATGGCCAGCAATTTCGTGCTCAACAACGAGATCACCTACCGCAATCGCCGCTACAAGGGTTTCGGGATCGTCGGCGGCTTTCTCATCTTCGCCGCGCTATGCGGCGTCGGCGCCGTCGCCAACGTCAACGTCGCCAGCGTGCTCTATCGCTCGCACAGCTCCTGGGGTCTGGCGGGCTTCGCGGGCGGCCTGATCGGCGTGGTCTGGAACTATGCCGCCAGCAACGCTTTTGTGTGGCGGACAAGGCGCAAGAGCTGAGGGGTGATTGTCTGACGCGCGGCTCGGGCTTTGGGGGACCGTAGGCGATCCATTGCGGACATTCCGTAGGTGTACAAGTCAAGATATTTGAAACAGCGATTTTCGCCCTGAAAACGGCGGACTTTTGAGAGAGACTCGGGGCAGATCACGCGCGAAGAGGCGCGGGCAGGCCTGCCGCACAGAGCGCGGAGCTGCGAAAAAGCGTCTCGACTGCCGAACTTGTGAGCGGATCACTTGCTTCGCATGGGAATAATTGCTAATTTAAATATAAACTCGAGAGGGACAATTGATTGTAGGCGGGCCTGTGGCTAACCAGTGGGCACTCTGCGTTTAGCGATAATGGAACGTAGCCATCTGCATCGCCTATTGCCATTCGCAACGGCTTTATATTCTTCTTGATCGTCGCGCTTGTCTTAACTGTTTTCCTATAAGAGTCATCTAGTGGGATGAAATCTGGCTCCTCGCTGTTTCAAGTGGGTGAGTTGGCGAGGATGTCACCGGCGATGAGGTAGACGATGGCTTTCAGGTTTCGCTTCGTCCGATAGCCTTTGGCCTTTCGCTTTGCGGCTTGGACGTTGCCGTTGATGGCCTCCA
>JANLPL010000433.1:0-6024 GCA_031367195.1 Bradyrhizobium sp. | reverse complement strand
TTGGGAAATTCGCCCTACAGAGTTGCGCCGCCGAAATTCCGCTTACTCAGAACAGAGCCCTCGCCGACAGACAGATAACATGACCGATCGGCGCCGCTCATTCAACGCCAATCTCCGCCAAGCCGCGCGCATTTGCCACGCCCCTCCCGCCCGGCTAGTGCGGCCCGCTCATGCCCACGCCTCACGCCGCCCCCTCCCGCCCCCTCCTCGTATTCCTCGCCGCCACGCTGATCGCGCGGCTGGTCGCGATTTTCGCCACCGGCTTTTGCGACGACGAGGCCTATGTCGTCGCGATCTCACGCGCGCCCGCGCTATCCTATTTCGACCATCCGCCGCTGCATCAATGGGTGCTGACCGGCTGGACGGCGCTATTCGGCGAAGGCCGCGCGGCGCGGCTGCCGTTTCTCGGGTTCAGCCTTATCACCGCCTTCGCCCTGTTCGGCCTGACGCGGCGGCTGTTCTCGCCCGCCGCGGCGTGGTGGACCTTGTTCGTCTTCTCCGGCGCCGCCTATTTTCTCGTCTATCCCGACGGCTACATCATGCCCGATCCGCCGCTGCTGGCCTTTTCCGCGCTCGGCGTCTGGGCTTTGGCGGAAATTCTCTTTGGTCCGCCGGGGCGGCAAACCGCGCTCTGGCTCGCCGCCGGGCTGGCGCTGGGGCTGGCGGGCCTGTCGAAATATGCGGCGATCTTCGTTCGCTTTAGCCTCGCCGGCTTTTTCCTTACCGACCCCCGAGCGCGGCGCTGGCTGGCCGACCCCCGGCCCTATCTCGCGGCTGTCCTTGGCGCGCTCTGCCTGACGCCGGCGCTGCTGTGGAACGCGCAACATGACTGGGTGTCGCTCGCGTTCCAGTCCGGCCGGGCCGTGCGAACGCTCAGCCTGAATCTGCGCGCGTTGCACGAAATCGCGGAAGGCCTCGGCGCGCAGATCGCCTCGATGACGCCGTGGATGCTGCTTCCCCTGCTCGCCGGCCTGGCGCGGGCGAGCCGGCGCGGCGCCGACCGCCAAGAGCGCTTTCTGCTGTGGCTGGCCGCGCCGCCGCTCGTGCTTTTCGCGGCGATGCCGCTGTTCGGGCAGCGGCCGATCTCGCATTGGTTCAATTCCGGCTGGCTGTTCGCCTTTCCGCTCGCAGGCGCGTGGCTCGCGCAGCGGACGCCGGCCTTCCGCCGCCGCTTCCGCTTCGCCGCGACCGCGCTCGCGGGCGTTGTCTTCACGCTGTATCTCGCCGGCGTCCTGCTCGGGCCGATCACGCTCAAGGGCGCGCGCGATCCGACGCGGGGCATGTACGACTGGCCGGCGAATACGCTGCGCGAGGCTTACGCACGCTCGGGCGCGCGTTTCGTGTTGATCGAGAACTGGCGGCTGGGCGGGCGCGTCGGCGTGGCGCTCGGCCCCGATGTTCCGATCTGCGCGATGGGCGACGATCCGCGCGGCTTCGCCTTCGCTTGCGACGCCGCGCGCCGGCTTGGCCAGACCGCGCTTATCATCCGCGCGGCCGACACAGGCGCAGGCGTCGGTGAGATCGACCTGTTCCGCGCCGTCGAGCCGTTCGGTGAACTCGCCGTCGGTCGGCGCGGCATCGTCGAGCGCCGGCTTAAACTGGAGATCGGGCGCACTCTGATTCGCGCCCCGCCCCTGCCCTATGGGCCGTGATCAGGCGGCGTCGCCGAGTTTGAGCGCGCGCAGATTGGCGTCCAGCAGCGCCGAATTATAATCGACCAGATCGCGCGCGGCCTCGCGCAACATCGAGAGCGGCGTCGGCCGGCGGGCGGTGAGTTTGCCCAATAGCTGATTGTTGTCGAAAGCGAATTCCGTCTTGAACTTGGACGCAAGCCGACGCATCGCGACATTCTCGGGCAGGCACATGATTTCGATCACTTCGACGCCGTGGTTGCGCGCGGCTTCGGTAATTCGGCGGAACAGCTTTTCGCCCAGGCCCCGCTTGCGATAGGCGTTCTCGACGCTGAAGGCGGCCTCGGCGTGGATATGGCGGTTAAACGGCGCCTGTTCGGTCCAGATCGCCGCGTTCGAACGCAATTCCGCAGCGCCATGCAGGCCGCCATCGAGAAAGGCGCCGAACACGAGATCGCCCTTGCCGAAACAATGCTCGGCATATTGGGCGAGAAAGACGTCGGAAACGCCGCCGCCGAATCGCAAATGGCGCGAGGTCTCGTCCAGACGCAGCAGATGCTCGCGGAAGGCGGTCTGGTCGGAGCGCCACAGCCGCCGGATATCGGCGTCGGGCAGCGGCCTGGTTTCGGTTTCAGTCACAGCGCAGTCCCGGTTCGCTCCCGCGCGCCTCCCCCGGCGAGCATATTGTGCACCGCAACATAATTGGCAAGGCTAAATCATCGACATCAAGGAATGATGAAGACGCGGACGCGGCGCGTCTCCCCGGTCTTTCGTAAATGAAGTCGCAATACCAAAGCCTTGCGCGACGTCGTGCAAGAGCGCATCACGCGGGTCAAGTGGGACGGAAAGCGCCCCTCGCGCAACCTCCGGCCGCCAAAACCGCGCGTGCGTTCACCAATTTTACTCAATATTCATTAACTTATCGCAATCTATCGCCCGGTCGTCCGCGGGGAAGCCTGCGCCGTTCCGATTTTCGCCCGCTTCTCGTCGCATGGATCGTGCGAGACGTCACTTCGGGAGTCCACCTATGAAACTGGCTGCATCGTTGCTCGCCTGCGTCGCTCTACTCGCCGGCGCGGTCGATGCGTCGGCGGCGAAGAAGGAGAAGGAGAAGGCGAAGGAAAAGGACGCCTCCTCCAAACCCGCGCTGATCGGAACCTACGGCGACTGGAAAGTCTATCACGCAGCCACCGGCAAGGCGCGCATCTGCTACATCTCGGCGGAACCGAAAAGCCGCGAGCCGGGCGCTGCTAAGGCCGAAAAGGCCTATGCCTTCATTTCGGAGCGGCCGGCCGAGCGCGTACGCAACGAGGTTTCCTTCGTGATGGGTTTCGAACTGGCGACCGCCGACGATCTCAAGGAAGCCAAAAAGGCGAAGAAGCCCAAAAAGCGCGGCGACGACGCCCCCGCCGCGCCGGGCGCTCCCACCGCCACGATCGGCGAGGCGGCTTTCGCTCTCACCCCCGTAGGCAGCGCGCTCTGGGTCAAGAACGCCGCCGAGGAGGGCAAGGTGCTTGACGAAATGAAAAAGGGCTCCAATCTCGTGATCGCGGCGACCTCGAAGAAGGGCCGGGCGACGACCGACACCTACTCGCTCGCGGGCTTCAGTCAGGCGGTCGAAAAGGCCCTGAAGGATTGCCCCGGCAATTAACCCGCATGACGGCTTTGTGAACCGCGAGGCGCTTGCACAGGTCGCCTTGTTTCAGGCAAGCTGATGTTGCGGCGCGGGATGCCCTCTTCGCACGGAGGGCGCCCAGGTCGCTCGGCCCCTCGCTTTCCTCCGGCGAGGGGCCCCCTAATCCTTCACCGTTCCCTCCGCCGCGCCGACGATATGCGCGACCACAGCGTTCATGCTGGTCGCCGAAGTCGGATCGTCGGCGATCACGCCGCCCTGACGCAGCACGACGATGCGGTCGCAGACGGCGAACACGTCGGTCAATCTGTGGCTGATGAGGATAACCGCGATGCCGCGGCTTTTAAGCGTGCGGATCAGGTCGAGCACGTGCTCGATCTCGCGCACCGCCAGCGCCGCCGTCGGCTCGTCCATGATGACCAGCTTGGGGTTGAAGGTCAGCGCGCGCGCGATGGCGACGCTCTGCTGCTGCCCGCCCGAGAGTTGGCCGGCGATCTGCGTCACCGATTTGACGCGCGCGCCGAGTTTCTCGATCATCGCCTCGGCTTGCGCGCGCATCGCTTTGGCGTCGATCAGCCTGAGCCCGAGGACATTGCGCGTGATCTCGCGGCCGAGGAAGATGTTGGTGGCGACGTCGCGCTGTTTGGCCAGCGCCAGATCCTGATAGATCATCTCGATGCCGGCCGCCCGGATCGCGCCCGGCGCCATGCCGACCAGCGAGCGGCCGTCGAATTCGATTGTCCCCGAGTCCGGCGTGTGAACGCCGGTGATCGTCTTCATCAGCGTCGATTTGCCGGCGCCGTTGTCGCCCACCAGCGCCACCGCCGAGCCGGGTTCGACCGAGAACGTCACCCCGCGCAAAGCCTCGATCACGCCGAAGGATTTGCGCACATCCGCAAGCCGCAGCAGGCTCATCGCTTGCGCTCCTGCCGGTTGAGCCGGTCGAGCCAGACCGCCAGCACCAGCACCGAGCCGATCGCGATCTGCTGATAATAGGAGGAGACGGCGAGCAGGTTGAGCCCGTTCTGCAACACGCCCATGATCAGCGCGCCGATCACCGTGCCGACCACGCTGCCGCGCCCGCCGAACAGATTGGTGCCGCCGATGATGGTCGCCGTCACGGCGGTGAGTTCATAGGCGACGCCGGCGGTCGGATCGCCCGCATTGACGCGCGCCGAGAACACCAGGCCCGCCAGCCCGGCCAGCCCGCCCGACAGCGCATAGAGTTGGCCCTTGAGCCGCTCGACCCGCACGCCCATCGCCCGCGCCGCGCCTTCGTTGTCGCCGACCACCTGGGCGTAGAGGCCAAAGCGCGTGTGCATCAGCAGCACATGGGCGGCAATCGCCGCGCCGAGCAGGATCAGCACCGGCGCCGGCACGCCGAAGGGCCGCCCCTGCCCGAGATAGACGATCGGCGCCGGGAGCCCATAGACCGGCACGCCATTGGTCAGCACCAAAGCCACGCCGCGCGCGACGCCCAGCATCCCCAGCGTGACGATGAAGGGGGGAATGCCGGCGAACGTCACCAGCGCGCCGTTGACCGCGCCGGCGAACACGCCCGCGACGATGCTGGCGACGATGCAGACCGGCCAGGGCGCGCCGAGATTGTTGACGGTGAGACAACCCACCACGCCGGCGAAAGCCATGATCGAGCCGACGGAGAGATCGATTCCCGCCGAAGAGATCACGAAGGTCATGCCGATGGCGAGCAGCCCCAGCGTCGAGCTGGCGAGCAATATGTTGAGCGCGTTGGAGACGGTGAAGAAATAGGGATAGGCCGCCACGCTCATGATCGCGATCAGCGCGGCCAGAACGAACAGCGACTCGAGACGGAAGGCGACCCCTCTGAGGGGCTTTGCGGCCATGCCAAGGGATGTCATCGCGCCTCGGGCGTGAAGTTGAACTGCAATGGGGAGAAGCGGCCGGGCGCACCCGGCCGCCCCCAATTACTTCACGAATTCGAGCATCGGCTCTTTTTTGGCGTCGAGCACTTCCTTGGTCAGCACCAGCGTCGGCACGAAGGTCATTTCCTGCGCCTTCTCGCCCGCCAACACCTTCTTCATCGTCTCGACCGACTGTTTGCCGACGAGATAGGGCAATTGCGCGACCGACGCGTTGAGCCGGCCCGCCAGGATCGACTTCACCGCATCCGAATTGCCGTCGACGCCGACGACGATCAGCTTGTCCTTGCCGGCGGCGCGCGCCGCTTCGACAGCGCCCAGCGCCATGCCGTCGTTGGCGCAGAAGATCGCCGCCAGATCGGGATTGCGCTGCAAGATGTCGTTGGTGATGTTGGCGGCCTTCTGCCGGTCCCAGTCGCCGGGCAGCGAGGCGACGATGGTCAGCCCCGGCGCGGCTTTCTTCAGTTGATTGGCGAAGCCGCGCGCGCGCTTCTGCCCCGTGATGTTGCCCGAAAGCCCTTCGATCACCAGCACCGACCCCTTGGCGTCCTTGCCCAGAACCTGCGCGACGTAATCGGCGCCTTTAGCCCCCGCCGCCTCATTGTCGGAGCCGATGTGGAAGGCGATTTCGACGCCGGCTTTCTTGGTGATTTCGGGATCGAGATTGCCGTCGAGATCGGCGACCGGGATCTTCATCTCGTTGGCCTGTTTCAGGCACGGCAGCAGGATGGTGGAGTTGATCGCGGCGGTGATCATCGCGGCGGGCTTCTTCTGCAACATCGTGTTGCAGGTGTTGAGCTGCGGCTCGGCCGCCTGATCGGATTCGACCGCTTGCAGGAAATATTCGACGCCGGCCTCC
>JANLPL010000426.1:0-3531 GCA_031367195.1 Bradyrhizobium sp. | reverse complement strand
TGAAAGCGAGGGCAAGAAGCGACGCGAGCGTCGAGAAAAATCGCAACATATCGGATCCGCTGTCCCTGTGAGATACAGGAAAACGCATACGCGCGCCATTCGCTCCATGCGCAGCGCCCACAAAGCCGGCTTGCCGACGCCCGACTGCACGGCTAAGGGGACCGTCAGACCCCGAGGTGACACGATGAAGAAGGTCTATACCAGCGCGGCCGAAGCGATGGCCGGGCTCGTCAAGGACGGCATGATGCTGATGGCCGGCGGTTTCGGCCTGTGCGGCATCCCCGAGGCGTTGATCGAGGCGGTGCGCCAGAGCGGGGCGAAGGATCTCATCGTCGTCTCCAACAATGCCGGCGTCGACGGCATTGGCCTCGGCGTGCTGCTGGAGAGCGGGCAGATCTCGAAGATGATCTCGTCTTATGTCGGCGAGAACAAGACCTTCGCCAATCTCTACCTCTCCGGCAGACTGGAGTTGGAATTCAATCCTCAGGGCACGCTGGCCGAGCGCATTCGCGCCGGCGGGGCGGGCATTCCGGCGTTTTTCACCAAGACGGGCGTTGGCACCGTCGTCGCCGATGGCAAGGAAATCCGCGATTTCCACGGCGAGGCGTTCGTGATGGAGACCGGCCTGATCGCCGATGTGAGCCTCGTCCACGCCTGGAAGGGCGACACCGAGGGCAATCTCGTCTATCGCAAAACCGCGCGCAATTTCAATCCGATGATGGCGAGCGCGGGCAAGATCACGGTGGCGGAGGTCGAGCATCTCGTGCCCGCGGGCGAGATCGACCCCGACCATATCCACACGCCCGGCATTTTCGTGCAACGCATCGTGCATGTGCCCGACGCGCAGAAGCGCATCGAGCAACGCACTGTGCGCAAGCGCGCCTGAGACGGAGGTTCCCATGCCCTGGACCCGCGACCAAATGGCCGAGCGCGCCGCTAAGGAACTGCGCGATGGATTCTATGTCAATCTCGGCATCGGCATCCCGACGCTGGTGTCGAACTACATCCCCGAGGGGATGTCGGTGCAGTTGCAGAGCGAGAATGGGATGCTCGGCATGGGGCCGTTCCCGTTCGAGGGTGAGGAAGACCCCGACCTCATCAACGCCGGCAAGCAGACCGTCACCGCATTGCCGACGACGAGCTTCTTTTCCTCGGCCGATTCGTTCGGCATGATCCGCGGCGGCCACATCGATCTCGCCATTCTCGGCGCGATGCAGGTGTCGGAAGGCGGCGATCTCGCCAACTGGATGATTCCGGGCAAGATGGTGAAGGGCATGGGCGGGGCGATGGACCTCGTCGCCGGCGTCAAACGCATCGTCGTGGTGATGGAGCATTCCGCCAAGGACGGGGCGAAACTGCTGCGCCATTGCAACCTGCCGCTGACCGGGGCGAAGGTGGTCGATCTCGTCGTCACCGATCTCGCCGTGTTCACCATCGACAAGCACGGATCTCAAGGGATGGCGCTGATCGAACTCGCGCCCGGCGTGACGCTGGAGGAGGTCGCGGCCAAGACCGAAGCGAGCTATCGCATCGCGCTGGCGTGAGTCCGGCCTATAGCGTTTGCGCCCTCGAAGGGGCGAACGGCGAACGCTTCCGGTTCTATCACCCCGCGCGCAACGAGGCGTTGCGGCAGCGCTTCGTGGAGATGGCGCAGCGCCCGAGGCGTCCGGCCGCGCCGATGGCCGTGCTCGAACTCGAAGATGTCGTGCTGGAGGACAGCCCGACGGGCCTGTGCCTTTATGACGCGCGGGGGCGGCGGATCGAGGAAAGCTGCGTCGCGCGCCACGCCGAAGACCTGACGCCGGAAATGTGGCGCGCCCGCGAACAGGTGGACGAGCGCCCGGTGCAGGCTGAGATCGCGGAGCCGGTCGTCTATCACTCCGTGTTGTTCCGCCATTGGGGCCATTTCCTGCTGGAATCGATGAGCCGCGCCTGGGCGCAAGCGACCGACGCGCGCCTCGCAGATCTGCCGTGCCTGTTCTCGTGGTCGCTGGCCGAGGGCGCACTGGGGCCAAGCTATCGCGAATTTCTTGACGAGGCGGGCTTGTCCGTAACCCCGCCGCTGGGCGAGCCGCGCAAACTCGCGCTGAAACGCTGTTTCCTCCCCACCGCCTCGTTCGCCATGGCGGCCTATGCCGATCCCGCCCATCTCGCCGCGCCGCATCGCGTGGCGCGGCGGCTGCTGCGCGGCGAGGCGCGCGACGAGCGGCCGGTCTATTTGTCGCGCGTGAGTCTCAAGCCGCACTCGGACTCGCGCCCCACGCTGCGCAACGAGGCCGAATTGGAACAGGCTCTGGTCGCGCGCGGCGTGCGGGCGCTGCGGATGGATAGTCTTTCGCTGGCCGAGCAGGTCGAGGCGATGAACGCCCATAGCGTGTTCATCGGGCCGTGGGGCAGCGCGCTGCACAACACTTTGCTCAGCCTGCGCGGGCACGAGATCTCGACTTATGTCCTGATCGGGCGATTCATGCCCACGACCTTCATGCTGATCGACGGCATCGTCGGCAACACAGCGCATTATCTGGTGACGCTGCTGCGCGCGCAGGATTTCGATGCGACCCGGCAGGTGGTGATCGACGTCGAAGCGACGCTCGCCTATCTCCGCGCCAATGGCGTGATCTGAAGGCTCAGCCCGCCATCGCCAGCGGGGCCGGCGTCTGCGCCGCGGCGAGGGCGAGGTCGAGGCCGGCCCATTGCTTTTGCGCCCGCGCCCGCACGGCGGCGAGGAACCAGCGCGGCGCGCGGTGGGCCTCGCCCAGCACATTGACGAGGGTCGCCAGCGCATTGACGGTCATGCAGGAATCGGCCTGCTCCAGCAGCCATTCCGCCTGCGTCTCGTTCAACAGACCCGTGGGGCGGGCCTGCCACAGCGCGTAGTCGGTGATCATTTCGACGAAGAAATCGGTCCATTCCGTAGCCTTGGCGATCTTGGCGCGCTCGACGGCGAACAGTTCCTCGGCCGCCTCGCGGGTTACGATTCCATCAGCGAACACTTCGCGCCTGAGCCAAGAGACGTCCATGGCGGTGACTTTGCGACCCATGATCATCGCTGAGATGATGGAGCGGCTGCGGTCGATGGTGAAGGGCATATTCAACGATCCCTGACGTCGGCGGCGGCGTCGGGCCGCCCGTCTCGTGAAGCCATCCTCGGCCACAAGGTTTGAGGGGTTATGAATCGCAAATCCTTGATAGTTTTCAACCTTAAGGAGGGCTGAACGGGGGGCGCTTTATTCCGCCTTCGGCTCGCGCCAGTCGAGGCCCGGAAAGCGCGCGAAGTCGCGGTCGAAAGTTATGAAGCGGCAGCCGCGCTCTATCGCCAGCGCGGCATACCAGGCGTCCGTGACGACAGGTCCGCGAATGGCGGCCTCGACGCAAAGTCGCTTGAAGATCGTCCAATGACGCTCGCCGGGCTCGACCGTCACGGCGTTGGGCTCCCTCAAGAGGCGCTCACAGAACGCGAAGACTTCGGCGATGGGCGAAGGGTCGCGAAACGCGCGCGTATTGGTGGTGATGCGGACGAGCGCGCTCAGC
>JANLPL010000012.1:0-2441 GCA_031367195.1 Bradyrhizobium sp. | reverse complement strand
CGCGTCAGCCTGAACGGCTTGGCTTGCTCATAGTCGATGTGGAGCTTGAGCAGCGCTTCGCCCCACGCCACCCATAAAGCGAAGTCGTCGTAGAAGGGGATGCGCGGGAATTCGCGCTTGAGGTTGAGCGCATATTTCTCGCGGTAGAGCGGGTCGTGGAGGACGGCGTAGCAATAAGCGAAGATCGCGTCTTTCTCGACTTTCTCCCTCCCTTCCAGGGAGGGGTCAGGGGTGGGTGGCGAGCGAAGCGAGCCTGCCTTGGCACCGGAGGATTCTTTGGGCGCGCCGACGCGCGCACCCACCCCCAGCCCCTCCCTGGAAGGGAGGGGGGTTCCATAATGCCCCTCGAACTGCGCCATTGCCCAGTCGGTGATATTGTCGATCCGCTCGCCGGATTTGGTGTAGCGGTAGCGGGGGACCTGCTGGTAAGCATCAACCGCCGCGCCGAAGTGCAAGTCGGCAAGGCCATCAACAGCAAGCACGCTGTAATTGGTGCGCGATCCAACGTCGCTAAAACAAATCGCGATGTTGTCCGCTTCCGGTGGGAACAACTCGCCCGACAGTCCGGGGCGGTCTATGAAGACGTCAGATTGATAGATCCAACGACTGTCAAACGGTCGGTAGGCAGCGCGCCTGATACGCTTGGCGGAAAACGCCTCCTTGGCGCGCGAGCGCTTCCGTCGCTTGAGCGTTTCCGACCACTTAATGTCGGTTCTGAATGCCTTGGTGTCCGCTCTAATGCTGTCGAAGGCCGCGACGAGATACTTAGCCTTGTCAGCGAGTTCGGGTTTCGTACTAGCGTAAATCCATTCGTCTCGATTGGTGGAGACGCCGAGCGAGTAGAGTCTAAAGATTGCTCGATCTTGCCCTTTGGTTTTTGACGCCTTCGTTTTCTTGTCCGCCAATGGCAGCATTGTGCTGCTGTCTTCCGTCGTCTGATCAACCCATGAATGCCGCTTATCGGGTTTGAGGGTCGTCATGGTGCGTTCAAAGATCGGACGGTCCAGAAACGCCAACTTATCATCAGCCGATGCGTAATCGGCGATTGCGTCGTGATGGATTTGAAATCCTCCGGCGCCCTTGCGTTTGACGAGCAGATAGACCGCAACGCCGACTTTGATCTGGTCGCCAAAGACGTTGCCGCCCTGTTGGCGTCGCGCTTCGCCGGACGAGCGCGCATCTCCCTTGAGATCGACCACCCAGAGTTCGTTGAACTCTTTCTCGATGATTGCCCTTAATCCATCGAAGCTGTTTTTGTGCAGGAATGATGAGTTGCTGACGAAGGCCAAAACGCCATCCTCGCCCAGTCGATCGCTCGCCCAGCGCAGGAAACGCACATACATGTCGTAGAGCTTGGTTTTCTGGGCGGTGCTGGCCTTGATGTAGGTCTGTTTGATGCGCTCATCGACGCGGGCGTAGGTGCGGTTCTTGTTGTTGTCGTTCTCGTTCTGCTGATTGGCGTTGTACGGCGGGTTGCCGATGATCACGCTGATCTTGCGTTCGTTCTGGCGCTTGATGCGGCCCATATTCTCGTCGCTGACCGAGCCGAACATGTCGCCCTGATGCCCCGAATAAATGCCGAGCGCGGCGACATTGTCGAGCGTGTCGACGAAACACAGATTGGGATATTCGGCGAACTGGCCGGTGATCGCCGCATAGGTCGCCTCGATGTTGAGATTGGCGACGTAATAAGGGAGAATCGCGACTTCGTTGGCGTGAAGCTCCTCCTTATACTTGTGCGCCAATTTGTCCCGGTTGCCGCGAAAATGTTCGAGCAATTCGACGATGAAGGTGCCGGTGCCGGTGGCCGGATCGAGAATCTCGACGCCGCGATCGATGAGGTTCTTGCCGAAGTGCTTTTCGCATAACCAGTCGGCCGAGCGGATCATGAAGCGGACGATCTCGCCCGGGGTATAGACGACCCCGAGCCGGTCGGCGGCGAGCGGGTTATAGACCTTGTAGAAATTTTCGTAGAGCCCCTTGAGGAAACCCTGCTTTTCTGAATGGCTGGCGATCACGGCGGCCGTCGATTGGATGCCGGCGTAGTAAGGGCCGAGCGCCTTCAGCAATTTCTGCTTCTCGCCATAGCCGAACAGATGACCCTCCAGCGCGTAGAGCGCGGCGGCGACATTGTTCTGGCGGTGGAAATCGGGGTTTTCGAACACCTTGGCGAAAATGTCCTCTGTCAGGATGTGCTGGATCAGCATTTCCTGGACGTCTTCCTCGCTGACCGCCGGGTTGATGGCGTCGCGGGCATGCTTGAGGAAGGCGTCCTCGGCGCGCGCGAAGTCGCGGCTGGCGGCGCGTTTCTCGGCGATGATGTCGCGCAGCGCGGCGAGCACCTGCGGCAGGTCGAGCGCGAACTGCTTCACCGCCTTGCGGAAGTCGGCGACCTCGGCGCGTTCGTGGGCGAAGAAGCGCGCGAGCAAGGGGAGCAGCGC
>JANLPL010000420.1:0-12091 GCA_031367195.1 Bradyrhizobium sp. | reverse complement strand
CCGATCTGCTTCACGTCCGCCGGCTTGCCCTTGTAGGTGAAAGCGGTGCTGCGCGCGATCACGAACGTGCCGCTGATCCGCGAGAGGCCGGTAGTCAGCCCCTCCGTGAGGACATCGGCGAGGTATTCCTGCGCCGGATCGCCGCTCAAATTGGCGAACGGGAGTACAACAATGGAAAGTCGAGGCGTAGTCGCCGGCGCCTCCGGACCGTTGGCTGGCCTCATGACGAGCCAGACGCCCGCCAAGATCACGACGAACGTCACGATTCCCGCCCCCAGGAGCGAGAGCATCGGACGCTTTATTGCGGCGGCGGCCTTCTGCTGCGCTGTGGGCTTCGCGCGAGCACGGCCTCCGACTCGCAGCGAATAAGCCCGGATCGGCTTTTCAATGTTCTTGAGCTGGGTCTGGCCGAGGTCGGCGACCTCCATGTCCAACCTGCCGCTCACCTGACGGTATGCGTCCTCGGACAGGCAGATCGCGCCGGGCTTGGCGATCCCTTCGAGCCGCGCAGCGATATTCACCCCGTCGCCCATCAGGTCGCCGTCGCTCTCCTCGACGACGTCGCCGAGGTGGATGCCGACGCGGAACTCGATCCGCCGATCCTCGGCCACCCCGGCGTTGCGCTCGACCATCGCGTTCTGCACTTCGATGGCGCAGCGCACCGCGTCGACGACGCTGCGGAATTCGACAAGTGCGCCATCTCCGGTGCGCTTGAACACGCGCCCGTTATGGACGGCGATCGTCGGGTCGATGAGGTCGCTGCGCAGCGCCCTGAGCCGCGCCAGCGTCCGGTCCTCGTCCGCGCCCGCAAGCTTGGAGAAGCCGACGACGTCCGCCGCCAAGATCGCCGCGAGTTTACGAGTTTCGGCAACGGGCTACTCCACCGCAACGCCTATTAACCCCGCGACGCTGGCAATGCAATTCGAACTCAATCAGATTCCGGGTAGCGGTGGAAGTGCACTATTCTTGGAACAGCATACGTTGCTTCGATTGAGGCGCTTTTTGCTAATTCCGCTCCCGCGCTTAACTCAAATTCCCCGCAAACCCTCAAAACTCCGCCTGGCGCCGGGCAAGCCGATTGACCTCCTGGGCTTGTTCCGGCGACAGCGACCCGATCGCCTT
Organism: Bradyrhizobium sp.; assembly: GCA_031367195.1. Lineage (GTDB taxonomy): Bacteria > Pseudomonadota > Alphaproteobacteria > Rhizobiales > Beijerinckiaceae > Roseiarcus. The sequence continues at coordinate 10,969 of JANLPL010000420.1, read as the reverse complement.
GTCCAGTTTCTCGTCTTTCAGGCCCGCCGCTTTGGCGAGGCCGTTCCACAGCGCGGCGCGGACGATGTCTTTCGCCACGCCGCGCCCGGTCATGTAGAGATGGGCGAGGCGGTTTTGCGCGATCGGGTTGCGGCGCGCGGCGGCGAGTTCAAAGATTTTGGCGGCGCCCTTCTCGTCCTTGTCGATGCCGACGCCGTTGAACAACATGATGGCGAATTCGACCTGACCGGCGACGATGCCCTCGTCGGACGCCTTTTTCAGCCATTCCGCCGCCTTGTCGGTGTCGAGCGGCACGCCTTTGCCCTCACGCTGCAACACGCCGTAGGAATAGGCGGAATTGCCGTCGCCGGCTTCCGCCCCGCGACGGAAGTAGGCGGCGGCGGCGGCGAAATCAGGTTGCGCCTCGCCCTCTCCCTGCAAGGCCAGCACACCGAGGTTGTAGATCGCCCCGAGATGGCCCTTCGCAGCGGCTTGCAGGAAATTCTTGCGCGCGGCCTCTCTGTCTTTCGCGACGCCGGTTCCCGCCAATAGCGCGACGCCATATTCGTAAGCAGCCTGCGCGTCGCCGTTCTCGGCGCCGAGCTTCCACCAGGCCGCCGCTTCCCTGTCGTCGCGCGACACCGCCAGCCCGTCGTGATAGATCTCGCCGATCATCGTCATCGCCGCCGCGTCGCGCGGATTGGCGGCGAGGCGCTTTTCGGCCTCGCGCAGAGCGATGAGATAATAGCCGCGCTGATAGGCGCCGAAAGCGATGTCGCCAGGGGGATCGCCGGGCTTAGGCTGCAAGGGCGCGTCCGGGCCGATCTGGCGCGTGAGCGGCGCCTGGAACATCGGCGAATTGGGGTCGAACCCCCATGCGGCCTCACCGGTCGCCGTCAGGGCGACGAGGGCGAGCAGCGCCGGTTTCAAGCGCGCGCCGCCTTCATCGCCGCCGCCATCGCCTCGGCGAGGTCGGCAGCGTCCCAGATCGCGCCATCGAGCGCGATAAAATCGGCTTTCGCCGCGGCGAGCGGCGCGACATCGGCCAGCCGCGCGGCATAGGCGACGCAGGGCGTCTCAAATATTTCGGCCCACCATTCGACGCGCTCCAGCGTCGCCTCCAGCGGCGGCGCGACGCCGTGGGCGTCGGGTTCGCCGAACATCACGTAATCGGCGCCGTCCTGCCCCGCCGTCATCGCATCGTCGCGCAGATGGACGCCGCCAGCGCCCACAATACGTTCCGACTTAAAGCTCTCGACCGCCCCGGCCACGTCGCCGAAATGAACGTGAACGCCATCCGCGCCGAGACGCGCGGCGAGCCGCACATCGTCTTCGATCAGCAGCGCGACGTCATGCGCGACGCAAACTTCAACCAGGGGCGCGACGACGCGCTTGGAATCGGCGCCTTTGGCGAGGCGCACGAGTACGCTCGCCACGTCGCCGAGGCCAAGCGCCTGCGCGAGACGGGGCGCGAAAGCTTCCGTCCCCGTCAAAGGCGGCGTGATTAGGTAAAGGCGCGACATGGCTCGCGCGTAAGACTTGAGGCGAGAGCCGTCAAGCGCCGCCGAACGCCGCTTCGACGCGGGCGAATTGCGCCGCCAGGGGACGAGCGGCGGCAGATTCCAGCGCGGGCCGCCCTGAGGCGAGCGCGCGATCCAGATGCATCACACGCGATTGCAGGCGCAGCGAACGGGCGGCGAGGTCGGCGAATTCGGTCGGTAATTCGGCGAGCATGGCGGGATCGCAAGACAGTTCCTGCGCGGTCAGCCGGACGCGGTGACGCTCGGTCTGCGCTTGCGCCGAAGTCATCTCGCCCTCGTTGACGGCGCGGCGCAGCAGGAGCCACGAGGCGACCTGCATCAGCCGTGTCGTCAGCCGCATGCTTTCGGTGGCGTAGGCGAGCGCGGCCGGGCGGCGCAGCGCCTTGGAGGCGACCCGGCCAGGGCCGTCGAGATAGCCGGCGGCTTCCTCGACGAGGGTCATGCCCTCGCGAAAAAGGGCCTTGAACGCTTCCGAATTGGTGTGGCGCAAGCCGAAAGAAATCGTCTCGTCGCGAGAATTGCCCCCGCCGGCCCCATTCGAAACATTCTCACGAGCACTCATACACGAACTCCTCGAGCGGACCCCGAGATCCCGCAACCCGGACCAAACTGTGCCGTTCCGGCGCCGCGCGTCTCTGTCGCGCAACGCCGTTGCAATCATAGCGCCGCGCCGAGACAAGCGCGCGTTTGCCTATTGTTAAGGTTAATCGCAGGAATTGCGCGCCACAATAGCAAAAAGAGCCGCCTTTCGGGCGGCTCAGGAGAGCTGGGGAGGAGAAATCGGAAGAGGGATCGAATTGCAATTCCGACTAGCAACACTTTGATAACAAAAAAGTGTCAACAAATGGTTAACATCGTCCCAATTGCACCAAAACGGGACAGATCAGCTTTTGAAAAAGGCGTCCGCCGCGGCCCGGGTCGCCTCGCGCGCGGTCTTGGCCGTCTCCAGCCGCGCGATCTCGCGCTGACACAATTCGATCCGCTCCGCTAACTCCGGCGCGGACAACGCATCGATAGTCTCGCCGATGACATGGACGAGCGCCTTCTTGAGCGGAGCAAATTGAGCGTCGTCGTCGAAAGAGGCCATGGAACCCCCCTCCCCTCAGAGCGTCGTCCTGGCGGTGATGAAGCCGCCGCCCAGCACGCGCGCGTGAGGATCGACGCTATCGTAGAGCACGCAGGCCTGACCGGGCGAGACGCCCGATTCCGGCTCGGCGAAAGCGACATGTCCGTCGGCGAACAGAATCGCCGGCGCGGGCGGGCGGGTCGAGCGCACGCGCGCGCCGACCTTGAGGCCTTTGTCGGGAATATCGGCGAGCCGCCCCGGCCCGATCCAGTTGAAATCGCGCAAGTGCACCAGGGGCGTCGCCAGCGCCTCGCGCGGGCCGACCACCACGCGCGCTTGGCGCGCGTCGAGCGCGACGACATAGAGCGCCTCGCCGGCGGAGACGCGCAGGCCCCGGCGCTGGCCGATGGTGTAATGCAGGATGCCGTCGTGGCGGCCGAGCTTGCGGCCATCGATATGGACGATGTCGCCGGGCGCGGCGGCGCCGGGCATCAGCCGCTCGATCATCGCGCTGTAATGGCCCGTCGGCACGAAGCAGATGTCCTGGCTGTCGGCCTTCTCGGCGACCTGCAAGCCGAATTCGCGGGCGAGCGCGCGCACGTCGGGCTTCATCATTCGCCCAAGCGGAAAGCGCAGCTTGGCGAGCTGAGCGGCCGTGGTGGCGAACAGGAAATAGCTCTGATCGCGCTCGGGATCGGCGGCGCGATAGAGCGCGCGGCCGCCCTCGCCATCGTCGTCGCTGACGACGTAGTGGCCGGTCGCCAGCACATCGGCGCCGAGATCCTCGGCCGCCTCGAACAGATCGACGAATTTGAGATGCTGGTTACAGGCGACGCAGGGAATCGGCGTCTCTCCGGCGACATAGGCGCGCGCGAACGGCTCGATCACTTTTTCGCGGAAGCGGGCTTCGTAGTCGAGCACGTAATGGGGCACGCCGAGCCACCCGGCGACATCGCGCGCGTCGTGAATGTCCTGTCCGGCGCAGCAGGCGCCTTTGCGATGCGCGGCCGCGCCGTGGTCGTAGAGCTGCATGGTCAGGCCGACGACGTCATAGCCCTCCTTCGCCAGCACGCCCGCGACGACGCTGGAATCGACGCCGCCGGACATGGCGACGACGACGCGCGTCTCCGCCGGGGCCTTGGGCAGGCCGAGGGAATTGAGCGCGCAAGGCGCGAGGGCGGCGGCGAGAGACATGCAGCGATCCGTAACAAGGTCCGGCGCCGATCTGGGAAGCCGCGCGCCGGCGCGCAAGACCGATTAACGCATTTCGACCTCCGGCGCCATCTCGGGACGCGGCTCCGGGCGCCGTTGCGAAAAGGTATGTTCGGCTTAGCCAAATTTTAAGCGGAAGCCCGTAAATACAGCAATGTAGGGTTGCGTTCGCGTGTGAGTGTAAAATGAGTGATGCGCTGCGGCCGAGAGTCAAATACGTCATCGGTCCTGACGGAAGCCCGCTGACCATAGCGGATCTCCCGCCTCCATCGACCAAACGCTGGGTGATCCGGCGCAAGGCGGAGGTGGTGGCGGCGGTGCGCGGCGGCTTGTTGTCGCTGGAGGAGGCCTGCGCGCGATATACGCTGACCGTGGACGAGTTCCTGTCCTGGCAAGTGTCGATCGACCAGTTCGGCCTTGCGGGCTTGCGCACGACGCGCATCCAGCAATATCGGCACTGAGCGCTTCAGCTCTCAGCGATAATTTCCTTCAGAAAAGCGACGTGGCGGAGGAAGGCCGCGCGGCCGAGGGCTGTCGCCTTCACCGTGGTGCGCGGTCGTCGGCCGACGAAGGCTTTGGTCACATCGACATAGTTCGCGCGCGTGAGATGATCGAGATGGGCGCCGAGATTGCCGTCGGTGGCGCCGGTCAGTTGCTTCAACTGCGTGAAATCGAGGCCTTCCGGCCCGCAGGCCGGCGCGGTCAGCGCGGCCATCACGCGCAGGCGGATCGGTTGATGGATGATCTCGTCGGGAGCGCTCATCACGCCCGCCGCATCCATAGCCCGCACAGGATGTAGCCAAAGCCCGTGACGAGCGCGATCAGCGGCCAGAACAGCGCCATTTCGCGCGGTCCGAAATGGCCGATCAGGCCCGACCAGATGAAGCCAAAGCCATAGAATAGCGCGAAGGCGCCCAGCACGCGCCAGATCCGGCCGCCGCCGCCGACGCCGGCGCGCCGCAGCATCAGCAAGGTGAGCCCAACGCCAAGCGCATCGACGACGAGCCAGGTCCAGCCGTGCGAGTCCGGCGCCAAGGCGAAGACGGCGAATTGCGCGATTTGCAAGCCGCCCCACATGATCGCGATGTCGCCGGCGACCCGGTAAATCCGCGACTGCTTGACCCGCCGCACGACGTCGTCGATCTCGGCGAGTTGCGCGTCGGCTTGGCGCTTGCTCAAGCTCACCCGATCACGTCCCCGCCGCCTCGCGCGCGCCGAGCCAGCCCAGCCGGCGGAATAGCAGGAACAGCCGGCGACCCTGGGTGGCGCTGAGCGCGATCATCAGGCCGAGGCTTATGCCGCCGCCGATCGAGCGCAAAGCCAGCGCCTGCGTCAGCGGCAGGGTGGCGGCGATCCAGAGATAGACAAGGGCTTTCAGAACAAAATAGGCGGCCCAGATCAGCGTGAACAGGCGGAAGAAGCGGCGAATTTCCCCGGTCTGCGGGATGGCCGCGCCCGGACGCGCTTCCGCGAGTTCCTGCACCATCGGCTTGTCGCCGAAGGCGCCGACGACGAAGGCGACGCCGGTGAGGAGATTGGAGATCGGCGCTTCATAGACGATCAGGAACGGCGTCGCGACCCAGAGATCGACGGCGCCGAAAGCCAGCGTCAGCGTGGCGACGAGGAGATAGAGCCGGGTGAAGGGCTGGCGGCGATAAAGCCGAAGCCCTGAATCGACGAGGATCGTCACGAGCGCGCCGGCGATGGCTGTCTTGACGCCGAAAGTGAGCGCCAGCGACCAGAACACGATCAACGGGCCGAATTCGGCGAGGACGAAGCGAGCGAGGCTCTTGAGACGGTCCATGCTCAATCCTCTTTTGCCGTGGCGACGATGGCGACCAGCGCGGCGGGCTCGGTGACGATTCCCATGTGATCGACGCCGGGCAACAGCGTAACCTTGGCGCCAAGCGGCTTCAACTCGCGCTCGTAAACCGGCGCGTCCATCAATTCGTCGTCCGCGCCAGCGATCACCTTCAGCTTCCCCGCCGCCGCGTGGATCGCGGCCTTCATGTTCGACCAATCGAAATTCGGACCATAGTCGGCGAGCAGACGGATGGAATAGACCGAGGTCGTGAATTTCGCGGCTGCGGGATCGTTGGCGTAGGCGATCACAGGCAGAGACTGACCAAATGCGATTCCAAGCCGCCTCAGAATTGCGAGCGCAAGGATACGGGGCAAATCGACTTCCGCCCAGCGGCCCTTGCCGTCGCTCGGCCGGTTGGTCGGCGCTTGCGCGCCCAGGAAAGGCGACAGCAGCAGGAAGCGTTCGAAACGGGCGCCGACTGGCGTCGCGCAGATGCGCGCGATGAAGCCGCCGCCGAGGGAATGGCCGATCATCAGGTAACGAGCGTTTGGGCGCTGCTCGCCGAGATGGGCGATGAGGTCGGCGAGATCGTCTTCGAGCTGGCCGGCATAGCCGATATCGCCGCGCGAGCTTGAGGCGCCGTGACCGCGAATGTCGAGCGCCACCGCCGTCACATCGGCCGCCGCCAGGGCCTTGCCGATCCCGTTCATTGCGTCGGAGGAGGCGGACGAACCATGCGCGAGGATCGCCACGCGATCGCCGCTGCTGGGATAGAGACGATACGCCAGCCATGTCCCGTCGCGGGCCTGAAAGCGCGTCAGATCAGGCTTGGCCGTCGCGTCGATCCGCATGGGGCCGTGCTTGATGGAAGCGAGCGGCGGCGGCCGCTTCAGCGGGACGGCGAGCATCGCGACGAGCACGAGCGCAGCGGCGCCCAAGGCCGCAAGCAGATAGACGGGGACGTGAAGGAAGGTCGAAAGCGGCATGGGCGCCTCCGTGGCAGATGACTCTGGTTTACAGAGTTATCTGCCATCGTCAACCTCCTTTTCCCGCTCTATGAAACGCGGACGATGACCACTCTGGCGGCCGGCGAGCCGGGCTTTCTCGACATCTCCGGCGTGCGACTGGAGGCGGTCCGCCATGGCCCGCCGCCGGACGCCGCGCCGACGCTCGTGCTGCTGCACGAAGGGCTCGGCAGCGTCGCTTTGTGGCGCGATGTCCCGCAAAAGCTCGCGGCCGCAACCGGCTGCGGCGTGTTCGTCTATTCCCGCGCGGGTTACGGAAAGTCAGACCCGATCGCCCTGCCCCGCCCGCTCGAATATATGACGCGCGAGGCGGTGGATGTGCTGCCGCGCGTGCTCGACGCGATCGGCGTCGAGCGCGCCGTGCTGGTCGGCCATAGCGACGGCGGCTCGATCGCGGCGATCTACGCGGGGGCGTTCGACGACCAGCGCCTGAGTGGGATCGCGCTGATCGCGCCGCATGTCTTCGCCGAACCCGAGGGTTTGCAGGCGATCCGTGCGGCGGAGCGTGCGTACGTTGTAGGAGATTTGCGCGCCAGGCTCGCCAAATATCACGCCGACGTCGACGGCGCCTTCTACGGCTGGAATCGGGCCTGGCTCGATCCCGATTTCACGCGCTGGAACATCGCCGGTTTCATCGACCGCTGGCGCGTCCCGGCGCTGGTCGTCCAAGGCGACGCGGATCCCTATGGCACGCTGAAACAGGTGGAGGCGATCCGCCTGCGCCGGCCGCGGACAGAGACGTTGATCCTGCCTGGCGTCGGGCACGCGCCGCAGGTCGAGCGGCCGGAGGCGACACTGGCCGCGCTCGCCGAGTTTTGCCGCCGCGTCGGCGCTTGACATAAGCCGCGCCTTCGCCTCGATTGGACGCCGATGCGTAAACGGGGGATCGTCATGAACAAGCGTGGATTTTGCGTCGGCCTGCTCGGCCTGGGGATGGCTTTGGCGCTGAGCGGCGCGGCCTATGCCGAGGACATGCTGGCCAAGGTGAAGGCGGCCGGCGTGATGAAGGTCGGCACCGAGACGGAATTCGCACCGTTCGACTTCATCGACGCGGGCAAGCATGTCGGGCTCAACGTCGATCTGTTCGACGAACTCGGCAAGGAGCTGGGCGTCAAGATCGAGTGGGTGACGCTGCCGTGGGACGGCGTGCTGCCGGGTCTGGAGGCGGGCAAGTTTGACATGGTCGCCGGTCCCGCCACAATCACGAAGGCGCGCATGGAGCACTATCGCTTCACCCCGCCGGTCGCCGAGGCGACGGTGGCGCTGTTGAAGCGCAAGGGCGACGCCACGATCAAGAAGCCCGAGGATATCGCCGGCAAGACCGTGGGCGCCGGCAAGGCGACCGCCCAGCTCGCGCAGTTGAAGGCTTTCGGCAGCAAGCTGCCGGGGGATGTCACGGCGAAGGAATATGTCGGCTTCAACGAAGCCTATGCCGATCTGGCGGCGGGGCGCATCGTCGCGGTCGGCAATTCGTTGCCCAATATCGCCTTCGTCGCCAAACAGCGCGCCGACACGTTCGAGGTCGTGCTGCCGACCTTCGGCGTGAAGACCTATTTCGGCTTCATCGGCCGCAAGGACGCCGACTACAAGGGCCTGATGGACGCCGTCGACGCCGCCCTGTTGAAGATCAAGAAAGACGGCCGCACGGGGAAAATGCAGGAGAAATGGTTCGGCCAGGCGTTCGACACGCCCGATTCCGTGCCGGAGCCGAATATCTGAACCGCGCCGGTTCGTTTCTTTTCACGGCGGCTTGCCGTCCCCTCGCCCCGCTTGGCGGGGAGAGAGCTATGGGCGTGCGCGTTGATCGAACGCCGGCCCAGTGGCGACGCCCCTTATCCCAACCTTCTCCCCGCGACGCGGGGAGAAGGGGACGGCCGGCCGACGCGCTAACCCCGTCCCCATATTCATGACCCCCGCCCTGTTCGGTCTGCTCATCGAAGCCGCGTTCTACACCGTCTTCATCAGCGCGGTCGCGATCGTCGTCGGAATCGCGATCGGCCTTGGCGTCGCCGCGGCCCGCGCCTCGTCAAACCCGTGGCTCTCCGCGCCCGCCCGCATTTATGTCAGCTTCTTTCGCGGCGTGCCGCTGCTTGTGCAGTTGCTGCTGATCTACAATCTCTTGCCGGTGCTGGGGATCAATGTGCCCAGCGTCGTCGCGGCGATCTCGGGGCTCGCGCTGTGCACCAGCGCCTATCAAGCCGAGAACCTGCGCGGCGGTTTCGCCAGCGTGCCGAAAGGGCTGATCGAAAGCGCGCAGATGCTGGGCCTGTCGCCCTGGCAGCAACTCGTGCGGATTCGCGCGCCGATCGCGTTTCGGCTGACCTTGCCGGCGATAGTCAACGAAGCGATCCTGATTCTGAAAGCCTCTTCGCTCGTCTCCGTCGTCGGCGTTGTCGAACTGACGCGGATGGCGCAGGATCTCGACACTTCGCTGTTCAAGCCGATCCAGCTCTTCACGAGCGCCGGCCTCATCTATTTCCTCATCAACCGCGGCGTGGCGGGTCTGGGAAAGCTCGCCGAGCGGCGGATGGATTGGGGGCTCCGGTGAGGTTCGATTTCGCGCTCGTCGCCGCCAAGGCGCCCGAAATCGTCGCCGCGCTCGGCGTGACGGTCGCTGTCTGGCTGATCAGCCTCGTCGGCGCGGCGGCCCTGGGTTTTGCGGTGGCGGTCGGGCGGCGCTACGGGCCGCGCTGGCTTGATCGGTTGCTGCTCGGTTATGTCGAGATCTTTCGCGGCACGCCGTTTCTGGTGCAGCTGTTCCTGCTCTATTTCGGCGGCCCCTACGCCGGCCTCTCGCTCGACGCGCTGCCGGCGGGCGTCTTGGCGCTTTGCGTCTATGGCGGCGCCTATTTCAGCGAGTTGTTTCGCGCCGGCTTCGAGGCCGTGCCGCGCGGCCATGTCGAGGCCGCGATCTGCGCGGGGTTTTCGCGCGCGCAGATCGTGACCCGCATCCTGTTGCCGGAAATGGCGATGCTGGTGCTGCCGGCAAGCGTCAATCTCGCCGTAAGCTTGCTCAAAGACACAGCCGTGCTTTCGGTCATCACCGTGCCCGAATTGACGCTAACCGTCAGCGCGCTCGGCACCGAATTCTACGCCTTCATCGAGGCGCTGTTTCTACTCGCGCTCGGCTACTGGGGGCTGGTCGAGATCGCCGCCTGGCTCGGGCGTATCGCTGAAGCCCGCCTCGCCCGCTATCGGTTCGCCTGATGACCTCAGCCCTTTCCGTCCGCCATGTCAGCAAGTCCTTCGGCACGACGCAGGTGCTGCACGGGATCGATCTCGAAATCCCGCAAGGCGCCGCGACCTGCGTGATCGGGCCGTCGGGCTCGGGCAAGAGCACGCTGCTGCGCTGTCTGGCCTTTCTGGAGGAGGCCGATGCCGGTGTGATCGAAGTGTTCGGCGAGCCGCTCGGCTTCACCGAGGATTCCGCGGGGCGACGCACGCGGGTTTCAGCGGCGAAGCTGCGCGCGGTGCGGGCGGGGATCGGCATGGTGTTCCAGCAGTTCAACCTGTGGCCGCATATGACCGCGCTCGGCAATGTCAGCGAGGCGCTGAAACTGGTGCGAAAGCTGCCGCGTCGCGAGGCCGAGGAGCGGGCGATGGCGCAGCTCAAGCGCATCGGGCTGGAGGCGCGGGCGGGTCACTACCCCGCCCAGCTCTCCGGCGGCCAGCAGCAGCGCGTCGCCATCGCCCGCGCGCTGGCGCTGGAGCCGAAAATCATGCTGTTCGACGAGGCGACGGCCTCGCTCGACCCGGAACTGACCGGCGAAGTCCTGGCCGTGATGCGCGGTCTGGCGGAGGACGGCATGACGATGGTGATCGTCACCCACGAGATCGGCTTTGCCGCCAGCATCGGCAAGCTGATCGCGTTCCTCGACCACGGCCGGCTCTTGGTCTCCGGCGGACCGCAGGAAGTGTTCGGCAAGCCCCGGTTCACCAGGATCGACCAGTTCCTCGACACGTATCTCGATCGCGGGGCGGCGATGCTGCTGTGAGGCGGGGGTGTGTGGACCTGATATACGGGCCACGTAAATTATTGATTTTATCTCGGTTGTAGACTTGTGCAAAAATCTCCATGAGGTTGCCCCCGAAAAACGTCTCCCGAGGCTATTCGGCTTGGGCGAGGTTTCGATCAAGCCATTTCTTTTCGTAGGCCATGGGGCTGAGATATCCCAGGGTCGAATGCAGGCGCTTGTGATTGTACCTTGTGGTCCACGCCATGATTTCGTCACACGCCGCGCGGCGTGTTCCGAAATCATGGCGATGAAGGCTTTCGGTCTTGAGCGAGCCGAACAGGCTCTCGGCGACTGCGTTGTCCCCGCAATCGCCCTTCCTGCTCATG
>JANLPL010000337.1:0-8281 GCA_031367195.1 Bradyrhizobium sp. | reverse complement strand
CGCATCGCGCAATTGCACGCCGATCTGGCGCAGGCGCACGCGCGTGACGACCGCGATCTGGCGCGAGCCGCCGTCGCGCGATTGATGGCGCTCTATTCTGCGCGGCCGGAGGCGGCGCGGGCGCTGGCGGAAGTCTCGCGCGCGCGCGGCGAAATCATCGACGGGCGCGATCTGGTCGAGATCGCCGAGCGGGCTTTGGTGAAGCCGCTCGACGCGCGCGCCCGCGCCGAAGTGGCCGCCGCCGCCAAACGGGTGTCGCTGGTGACGGCGCTGAGCCCGCGCGCCGTGCTCGATGTCGTGTTCGTCGCCGCGCAGGTGATCCGGCTGACGCGGCGGATCGCCGAGATCTATGGCGGCCGACCGGGCTTGCTCGGCTTCATAAAACTGGCGCGCTCGATCTCGGCCCATCTCGTCATCACCGGCGGCATGGCGGTCGGCGATAGTGTGCTGCAAGGCCTGGTCGGCCACGGCATCGCGGCGAAACTTTCGTCGCGGATGGGGGAGGGCGTGCTGAACGGGTTGTTGACAGCCCGCGTCGGCGTCTCGGCGATGGCGGTGTGCCGGCCGGCGCCATTCCACGCCGTCAAGGCGCCCGGCGTCAACGATGTCGCGCCGTTTCTATTCGGCGGCGGCAAGGCGTAAGGCCCGCCACCGCACGTTGCGCGCGAGCATGACGAGAATCGCGGCGAGGCCAACCAACCCGACATAAAAGGTCGGGCGTGGAAACATGTCGGGATCGATATTGGCGCCGAGCACGTCCCAGAAGGGATAGTGGCGGCGGAAAGTGTACCACGTCGCTTCGAGCAGCGCCGTGAGGCCAGCGCCGAGCAAAACGCTGGCGAGCGTGGCGCTCCAGAGCGGCAGGCGCTTCACACTGAAGCGGTAGAACATCAACATCAGATAGAAGCCGGTCAGCAGAACGGCGCTGGAGACGTCGGCCTTCGACTGCAAAAAATAGTGGAACAGCGCCAGCGCGGCCAGGACATAGATGACCTTGTGCAGCTTGTTCCAGCGCGGTCCGCCGAGTCGGCGGATCATCGCGTCGGTCGAGGTCGCGGTCAGCGCGCCCAACCCTAGCAGCGTGACGAAGCCGATCGTCAGATAAAAGCGCAGCACGATCTCGGCGCCGACATGGACGAGGTTGAAGCTCTGATCGACGACATAGAGGCTCAGATGCGCGAAGGCGTAAGCGAAGGCGGCGACGCCGACCATGCGCCGCACCGCGATCAGCTTTGGCCAGGCGCCAAGTTTTCGCAAAGGCGTCACCAGCAGCGAGAGCAGGATCAGCCGCGCCGCCCAATCGCCGGTTCGGTGGATCAACTCGGTCACGGGTTTGGGCTGCAAAGCCCCGCTCGCGAATTGCAAGACGATATAGATCGCGGGCGCGAACAGCGCGGCGAATACAATCGCCTTAAGGAGGGAGAAGCGGCCGTTGCGCTCGTTCCAGGGGGCTCGGATCATGGCGAAGTCTCGTCGGGGGCGATGAAGGGTTTTCGGCTTTTCTCGTCAAAATGTTACAGCGTCGCGTCCGGGGGCCGTATCGTCGCATAGATCGCGTTCGACCGCGCCACCGCGCCGCTCGCGTTGGTCAGCACGGCCTGCGTGAACAGATAGCGCGAGGTCGCGCGCAGCAGGATCGCCTCGGCCTCGATCCATTCGCCGAGCCGGGCGGGCCCAAGAAATTCCATGTTGAGGCTCAGCGTTGGCGCGAATGGACCCGGCGCGAGACCGGCGCGGCGCAGCGGCCCGAGTTGGTAATCGGCGAAAGTCGCCAGCGCGCCGCCGTGGCAGAAGCCGAACAGGTTGATGTGGCGCGGCGCGACGCGGAAGCCGAATCGGGTCGAGCCGGGACGCCAGAACGCCGGGCCGAACAGGGCGCCGAAACCCGCGCCGAAGCCGAGCGGTTCAAAACCCTCGGGCGGCGGCGTCTCGACGAAGGCGGGCGACGGCGGGGCGGGGTGGACCGGGTCGAGCGCGGCGGCTTTTTCGGAATAGGCGAATTTTGCGCTCGCGCGCACCACGGGCGCCTCGTCCACGCAGAGCACGGTCTGGGAAAAGGCGAGCCGGCCGCTGCGGGCGACAAGCTCGACCTCGCCCTGCACCCAGTCGCCCGGCCGGACGGGTTTGAGGTAGTCGAGCGCCAGGCTGATCGTCGGCGCCTGCTTGGGTGTCAGCCGACCCGTTCGCATCAGCGCGGCGAGCTGCATGTCGGCAAATGTCGCCAGCGCCCCGCCATGCGCGATCCCGCGCGGATTGAGATGCCGATCCTCGACGCGAAAACCGCACCAGACCCGCTCGCCCTCGCGCTTGGCGTAAATCGGGCCGAAATCGGCCGCGAAACCGGCGGCGATTTGGAGATGAACGAAGCCGGGCGGAAGCGAGTCGAATGCCAAGGAAAACTCTCCTTGGTTGGCTGTATGTTCCAGAGCGTATTGCTGCAAGCCCCGATGCGCCGCGACAAAGAGTTCCAGGGCTACTCAGCGGCGTCGCCAATTCAACGTTTGCGGCTCGTTATGACGTTGACGACGCGCCAAAGCGCTTCGCCCTGGGTTTGGGTGTCGGTCCAAGTCGTGAATGTTGTTTGGACAAGCGTATCGGCATTCTCCAAAATGCTAATTCCTTGCGCGCTAGCCCGACCCGCTCGTCCGCCCATCAGCCCGCCAAGCATCAACCACCCTTCCAAAGATTTGTAGATAAGATGCGTTCCAAATGGCAGCACGCCCAGCAACATTCGTTCAGAAATTGTGCCGGCTAACGTCGTGATTTTCAGTCCCTTGACGAGCGCCGAGTCGCGCGATTCGAGGGTCAATTCGATCTCCGGCGCAGCTTCAATAAGGCCCGCGACGAGCGCGGCGACTGCGCCAAGGCGCGTTAAGCTCCGATCTGATTTCTCTACGACGTTAAATATCGTCCGCCATCGTTGGCTTACGACCATACCGCGCAGATTCCCGACCTGATTTAAGCCAATAGCATTCGAGAGGGCGTCGTATTTGCGAAAAGCTTGCGCGCCTGCGACGATCCGCGCTCCGATTCGCGCATTATCCGCATAGTTGAAGAAAGTGTCGACACGATCCGCCACCTCTTTCTGATCATGAATTATATTGACCACAGGGACGAGTTGATTCGAAATACCCAAAGCAACCTCTCCAAATCTAAAGTGTGCTCAGAATCGTTAGATCGCGCTCATGTAAGGTTGCTCGCAACCCCGCAATTGGCCCGTTGCGCTGGCACAACCTGATAGAGAACTCGTAAAAAATTTTTACATATTTGCTTTGCTAGTCAAGCTCCGTTCACCACCTTATCAGCGCCGCGCCCCAGGTGAAGCCGCCGCCCATCGCCTCGATCATCACGAGATCGCCGGACTTGATGCGCCCGTCGGATACGGCGACGTCGAGCGCCAGCGGGATCGAGGCGGCGGAGGTGTTGCCGTGGCGGTCGACGGTGATGACGACCTTGTCGCGCGCGATGCCGAGTTTGTCGGCGGAGGCGTCGATGATGCGGCGATTGGCCTGATGCGGCACGAACCAGTCGATGTCGTCGGCCGTGACGCCGGCGTCCTCGAAACAGGCCTTGATGACGTCGGTGACCATGCCCACCGCGTGCTTGAACACCTCTTTGCCTTCCATCCTGAGATGGCCGACGGTCTGGGTCGTGGAAGGGCCTCCGTCCACGTAGAGTTTCGCGCGATGGCGCCCGTCCGAGCGCAGCTTCGAGGTGATCACGCCCTTTTCGCCGCCCTCGACCGCCTCCAGCACGATCGCCCCGGCGCCGTCGCCGAACAGCACGCAGGTGGTGCGATCCTCCCAGTCGAGGATGCGCGAGAACGTCTCGGCGCCGATGACCAGCGCGCGCTTGTGCGAGCCGGAGGCCAAAAACTTGTCGGCGGTGGTGACGCCGAACACAAAGCCGGAGCACACCGCCTGAAGATCGAACGCGACGCCCTGGGTAATGCCGAGCGCGGCCTGGATCTCGGTCGCGGAGGCGGGGAAGGTGTGGTCCGGCGTCGAGGTGGCGACGATGATGAGATCGATATCGGCCGGCTGCAACCCCGCGTTGGCCAGCGCGCGCGACGCGGCGCGGGTTCCCAGCGTCACGGTGGTTTCGCCCTCGCCGGCGACATGGCGTTGCCGGATGCCGGTGCGCTGGGCGATCCATTCGTCGGAGGTGTCGATCCGGGCCGCCAGCTCCGCGTTGCTGACGATGCGCTCGGGCAGGCAAGCGCCGACGCCACGCACAACTGAACGGAATTTCGCGCTCATCTCGTAACTTTCACGAAGGGGCGAGCGTCGGGGCGCGGGCTTCGCTGGCATGGCCGATCATGTCGCGGATATTGGCGAGGAGATTCTGGCGCACCATGTCGTAGCCGACCTCAATCGCGCCGGCGTAGCTCTCGGCGTCCGCCCCGCCATGACTCTTGATCACCACGCCGTCAAGACCGAGAAACACGCCGCCATTAACCCGACCGGGATCGAGCTTTCGCCGCAACGCCTGAAAGGCGGTGCGGGCGAGGAGGTAGCCGAGCCTGGAGGCAAGCGTCGCCCCCATCGCGTCGCGGATGTAGGACGCGATCTGCTTGGCGGTGCCCTCGGCGGTTTTCAGCGCGATATTGCCGGTGAATCCTTCGGTGACGAACACATCGACCGTGCCTTTGCCCAGATCGTCGCCCTCGACGAAGCCGTGATAAGTGAGGTGCGGCCAGGTCGTCTCGCGTAGCGTGCGGCCGGCGGCCTTCACCTCTTCGAGCCCTTTGATCTCTTCGACGCCGACATTGAGCAGGCCGACGGTGGGCGATTCGATATCGAATACGATGCGCGCCATCGCCGCGCCCATCACGGCGAGATCGACCAGATGCTGCGCGTCCGCCCCGATTGAGGCGCCGACGTCGAGCACGATCGATTCGCCGCGCATCGTCGGCCACATCGCCGCCAGCGCCGGGCGTTCGATCAGCGGCAGCATGTGCAGGCAAACCTTGGCCATCGCCATCAGCGCGCCGGTGTTGCCGGCCGAGATCGCGCAATCGGCCTCGCCCCGCTTGACCGCCTCGACTGCGCGCCACATCGACGAGACCCGCCGGCCCTGGCGCAACGCCTGGCTCGGCTTGTCGGTCATCTTCACCGCGACGTTGCAATGGATCACGCTCGCTTTCGTCGCGAGCCTGGAATGCTTCGCCAGAATCGGGGCGATCAGCTTTTCGTCGCCGAACAGCAGGAACCTCGTGTCGGGCCTACGTTCCAGCGCAATCGCCGCCGCGGGCACCACGACGCTAGGGCCATGATCGCCGCCCATGGCGTCCAACGCTATGATCGCTTCACGCTTCAAGGGGATTCGTCTTACCTGCCGCCGTCGAAGGCACTTTGCCCATCATTGCGGCGGCAACATAGCGGGTTGAAAGGGCGGCGCAACGCTCATTCCGGCGGGTTCTTCCTGAGCAGGGGCGCAAAGGCGGAATCCTCGTCGGCGGCCAGAGGCGGCGGCTCGAAGGCGACCCCGGGCTTGCGGGGGTAGGGGTCGAGCGCCAGCGTCAAAAACTCCGAGGCGAGGGCGCCCAGATCGACGCGGCCCTCGACGATCTCGTCGGGCGCATCCTCGTCCTCGGCCAGGGCCGAATCGGGTTTGCGGGCGCCGGAGGAGGCGAAGGCGACGTCGATCGGCTCGGCGATCTCGGCCTCGAACGGTTCGAGGCTGACGACGCAGGTCTGCGTCACAAGGGCCGTCAGTTCACCCTCGACCCGCACCCCGCGCCGCTGCTTGGTAATCCGGAATTTGGCGGAAAGCCTTGAAATCGCGGCCAAGTTGTTGAGTTTGGCGAGCGCCGCGCGCTCACTCTCATCGGCTTCGATTCTCTGCTCCAGCCCGTCTTTGGGCAGCGGCTCGACCCGCACCGGGCGGCTGAAAGGGATCCCGGTCATGGCTCAAGTCTCCGGCAGGGGGTAGTGAAATTCGCCCTTGAGAAAGGCGGCGAGCGGGGTTTCGCCCAAAAGCCGCCGCGTGGCCAGTGCGCGCTCAGCGAGTTTGCGCGCTTTCGGGGTCGCGGTGTCGCCAACGCGCAGCGCGTTGCGGGCGAGCGCGACGGCGAGCGCCTCGGCGTCGTCGGCCTCCAGCGCCGGGCCATAGGCGCCAGCGCGGCCGAAATAGGCCCCGGCCATTTTCGTCATCCGCTTGGCGACGCCGACATCGCTGACCGACATCTCGCGCAAAGCGTCGTCGAAACCCTCGAACACGCGGTCGACCACGTCCTGCGCGAGATCGGCCGCGCCGAGTTGGCCCAGCCTCCGCAGCAGCAGATCGGCGTGCAGCGTCGCCATTTCGAACCGGCCGTCGAGATCGTCGGGCACGCCGCACAGGGTATAGAGCGCGGGGGCGCGGGCTGCCGCCACGATCTCGCCGTGAATTTGGTCAATGAGAGCGCGCGCGGCCCGGCGCGAGCGCCAGCGGTCGAAAATCATCGGTGGCCTTGTCTGTTGCCCTGATTTCGTTAACAGGCTTTCGTTAGTTCGCTGAATCTGGCAAGCCGGGCGCGGCTACGCAATGGGGTCGTCGATGCGCGTGACGGGGAAAATGATGCTGGTCGCGGCCTTGGGCTTTGCCGCGCCGCTTTCCGGCTGCATCGGCTATGACGGCGATTTCGACCGCGGCTATCAGATCGACGATCAGTCGCTGGCCAAGGTGCAGGTCGGCAAGACCGAAAAGCGCGAGGCGCTGAACCTGATGGGCACGCCCTCGACCACCTCCACCGTCGGGGGCGACGCCTGGTATTACATCGGCCAGAAGATGCACCGCGCGCTCGCCTTCATGCCGGCCGAGACCAAGGACCAGCATGTGCTGGCGATCTATTTCGACAAGCGCGGCAAGGTCGCGCGGATCGCCAATTACGGCATGAAGGACGGCAAGGTGTTCGATTTCGTCACCAACACGACGCCGACCGGCGGGCAGGAGCCGAACTTCCTCAAGAACATCATGACCGGCCTGTTCCGGTTCGTCTGACATGTGGCTGGCGCTGGCCGCCTTTGTCGCCGCGGCTGGCCTGTTGACGATCACCCCGGGCGTCGACACCGCGCTGGTGCTGCGCGCGAGCGCCTCGCAGGGTCCGCGCGCGGGCGCGGCGGCGGCGTTGGGCGTGTGCGGCGGGCTGTTCGTCTGGGGCGCGGGCGCGGCTTTCGGGCTCAACGCGCTATTGTCCGCCTCGGCGAGCGCCTATCTTGCGCTGAAATGGGCCGGCGCGGCCTATCTCTGCTTTCTGGGCCTGCGACTGCTATTCAAGCCGCGCGCCGGACTGGCCATCGAGGAGGCTGCGTCGGGCGGCGATGTCGCGGCGCTGCGGCGCGGCTTCCTGACCAATGTGCTGAACCCGAAAGTCGGCGTCTTCTACGCGACCTTCCTGCCGCAGTTCATCCCCTTGGGCGTGAACGTCGCGGCCTTCTCCCTGCTGCTGGCTTCGATCCATGCGGCGTTGACGCTGGTCTGGTTTTCGGCGCTGATCGCGCTGACGGTCCCGCTTGGCCGATGGCTGCGCGCGCCTGGGGTGACGAGGGCGCTCGATCGCCTCACGGGCTGCGTGTTCGTGGGGTTCGGCGCGAGATTGGCGCTGGCGTCGCGAGGATAGGCGCGACCTAAGAGCGCTTGCGCTCGGGCCAAGGCCTTGCCAGTTTGGCGTGAAGTATTATGGCAACGCGATAACAACGAAGGCCGACCTTCGAACGCACGGGGCGCCGCATGGATGAGGTTCGCAAACTCGCGGCGATTTTCGCCGCCGACATCGTCGGCTATTCGCGCCTGACTCGCGCCGACTAGGACCGCACGCTCGCCCGCGTCCGGGCGCTGCGCAGCGACCTGATCGATCCGACCATCGCCGTCCATCACGGCCGCATCGTCAAGCGAACCGGAGACGGCGCGATCGTCGAGTTCCGCAGCGTTGTAGACGCCGTGCGCTGCGCGATCGAGGTGCAAAACGCGATGGTCGAGCGCAATTCGGGCGTGCCCGAGGAGCAGCGTATTGTTTACCGGATCGGCATCCACGTGGGCGACGTCGTCGAGGAGAGCGACGGCGACCTGATGGGGGACGGGGTCAATGTCGCCGCGCGCCTGGAGGGCGTTGCAAAACCGGGCGGGATCTGCCTGTCGGAGGACGCCTATCGGCAGGTGAAGTCGAGGCTCGACGTTGCCATCGCCGATCTCGGCGAACAGAAGCTGAAGAACATCGCCGAGCCGGTGCGCGCCTATTCCGTCGAGGTCGGAAAAGCCTCGCAGCGGACGCATACGAAAGCGAGGCTGCCGTCGGCGC
>JANLPL010000387.1:0-6417 GCA_031367195.1 Bradyrhizobium sp. | reverse complement strand
CGTCCAGGAGACGTTGAAACGCGAACCGCATGGGGGCTTTTTTGTGTTCCGGGGCCGGCGCGGCGATCTCCTAGCCCGCATTATTCACGCGCTCGCGGCAAAAACGACCATTCGCGCGTTATATCAATGCATTAGACAAGTATTGTGTTTGAAGCGCCGTTTTTCAGGCCATTTTCAGGAACTCAGGCAATCGCTGACGTTTTCATAGCCGTCCTGTCGGCGCTGCATAATGCGATCTAGCCGCGCCTCAGACGTGGTTTTCCAAAAACCATGTCTTGAACTCATCGCTGGCCGACTTTTTGACTTCGCCCGCCGTCCGCTTGATCTTGCTCATATTCGAGTAAGACGAGGGATGCAGCAGCGGGAAGCCGCACAGCCGATGGACGCGGTTGAGGGCGCCGACCTGATCGGCGAGGAAGTCGTGGTATTCGAGCGCGATCTTGCGCTGGGTCGGCGGCGTCTTGGCGAACACTTCGAGATAGACGTCGGACAAATTGACCGCCTTGAACGCCCAGTCGACCTCGCCCGGCGTCAGCGTCGCATCGCAGTCGGGAGCGCGGCGGGGATCGTCGTAGTAGTGAAAGGTATCGGTCTTGCGGGCCAGCGCGAGGCTGACCGCCTGCTCCACCCGGTCGCTGCGGCGCTGCACGATCCAATTCGCGTCCTCGCCGAAAAACGCCTCGCGCACCGCCTCGGAGCGCCGCGCCAGCCGATGCAACACCGACAGAGCCTTGCACATCAATTTCGCGGAGACGAAACCGCTGCCGTCGAGATAGAGCGAGCGCCAGGTCGCCAGCGCCTGCTCGGGCGTCGTGTCCTCATCGAAATAGGAGAAATGCTCCTTCGCCAGATCCCAGAAATGGAAACCGAAATTCTTGTGCAGTTCGTAGGCCAGCGATTCGGCGAGAAAGGTCGAGCCGCAACGCACTTCGCTGGCGATGAACAGCGATTTGCGCCGATCGCCACGCGGCGGCGCGACGGGTTCGGCGGCAAGGAGGGCGTTGGAACTCACGTTTTGACTTCCCCGACACGGAGCGCGCGAGCATCCGCGAACATTCAACGCTAGGAAACGACGCGCCGGGCGCGCCCGGCGCTCAAAAAATGACGAGTATTGGTTAAGAAACATTGTGCAGGTCGTTGACAACGCTGAGAGAAGAGCCCTTACGCACCGTCAAGCGCCATGTCGTCGCGATGGATCATCTCGGCTCGACCCGGCGTGCCGAGAATGGCGGCGATGTCGCGCGAGTTGCGGCCGCGGATGCGCTCGGCGTGCAAGGCGTCATAGGCGATGAGACCGCGTCCGATTTCGGCGCCGCGCTCGTCGCGGATCGCGACGCAATCGCCGCGCGAAAAAACGCCCTCGACCCGGACGACCCCGGCGGGCAGCAGGCTCTTGCCGCTCGTCAGCGCGCGCGCCGCGCCCGCATCGATCGACACCGCGCCCTTGGTCTCCAGCGTGCCGCCGATCCACACTTTTCGCGCCTGCATCGGCGTCGAGGGGGTGAGGAACCAGGTGCAGGGCGCTTGGGCGGCTACGCGCGCGAGCGGATGCAGCACGCGGCCGTCGGCGATCACCATATGCACGCCCGCTTGCGTGGCGATGCGCGCCGCCTCGATCTTGGTGCGCATGCCCCCGCGCGACAATTCCGACGCCGCGCCGCCGGCGATCGCCTCGATGGCGGGGGTGACGCGCTCGACCAGCGGAATCAGCTTGGCGTCGGGATCGTCCTTCGGCGGCGCCGAATAGAGCCCCTCGATGTCGGACAGCAGGACCAGCAAGTCAGCGCTCGCCATAGTGGCGACGCGGGCCGCGAGACGGTCGTTGTCGCCGTAGCGAATTTCGCTGGTGGCGACGGTGTCGTTCTCGTTGATGACGGGGATCGCGCGCATCGCCGAGAGCCGGGCCAAAGTCTCGCGCGCGTTGAGATAGCGGCGGCGCTCCTCGGTGTCGTTGAGCGTCAACAGCACCTGCCCCGCCACGATGCCTTTGGCGTGCAGCGCGTGGCTCCAGGCGCGGGCGAGCGAAATCTGGCCCACCGCCGCGGCGGCCTGGCTGTCCTCCAGCCTCAAGGCCCCCTTCGGCAGCCCGAGCAGCGTCCGGCCGAGCGCGATGGCGCCAGAGGAGACCACCAGCACGTCGGCGCCGCGCGCGTGAAGCTGCGCGATGTCCTGCACCAGCGCGTCGAGCCACGGCTGTTTCAAGGCGCCCGCCGCGCGATCGACCAGCAGCGAGGAGCCGACCTTGACGACGATTTTGTTGAACTGGCGCAACTCAGGGATTTCGGCCACCTTGGGAAACGCGCTCCGGCTCCGGGGAAGCGCAGGCCGTAGAGCTTTTGGCTCGCCGCTTCAAGGTTGTCAGCCGCGCCGCCAGCCCTTAAGCCACCGCAGCGGAATTGCGGGGATTTTGGGATGCGGAGTTTTTCGGACCTGTCCGAAAGCGAATTGTTGGCGCTGGCGATCGCCAACGAGGAGGAGGACGGCCGCATCTTTGGCGATTACGCCATCGCGCTGCGCGACGACTACCCCACCAGCGCCAAAGTGTTCGAGGAAATGGCGGCCGAGGAGAACGGGCATCGCCGCGCGCTGATCGACCTGTATGTCTCCAAATACGGCGAGCATATCCCGCTGATCCGCCGTCAGGACATCAAGGGCACGATCGTGCGTCGCCCGGTCTGGCACATCAAACCGCTGCCGATCGACCGCGTGCGCAACGCCGCCGAGGAGATGGAGGCGGACGCCGCCCGTTTCTACCGGCTCGCCGCCGAGCGTTCCACCGACGCCGGCATCCGCAAGCTTTTGGGCGATCTCGCCGCCGTCGAGGATCAGCACCAGCTCGACGCCGCGCGGCTCGAAAGCCGCCTGCTGACCGACCAGGCCCGCCACAAGGAGGACGAGGACGAACGCAAGCGTTTCATCCTTCAGATCATCCAGCCGGGCCTGGTCGGGCTGATGGACGGCTCCGTCTCGACGCTGGCGCCGGTGTTCGCCGCCGCCTTCGCCACGCATAACACCTGGAACGCCTTTCTCGTCGGTCTGGCCGCCTCGATCGGCGCCGGCATTTCGATGGGTTTTGCCGAAGCGCTGGCGGATGACGGCAAATTGTCGGGGCGCGGCACGCCGCTGCTGCGCGGCCTCGTCTGCGGGTTGATGACGATCGCCGGCGGCATCGGCCACACCCTGCCGTATCTCATTCCGAATTTCTGGACGGCGACGTTGGTGGCGGGCGTCGTCGTGGTGGTGGAACTGGCGGCCATCGCCTATATCCAGTATCGCTATATGGATACCCCGCCGCTGTCGGCCATCGCAAAAGTGATGCTGGGCGGCGCGCTGGTGCTGGCGGTCGGCATCCTGATCGGCAACTCGTAAAGCGACGTTACGCCGCCTTGCGTCCTGGCAGCAGGCGCTTGAGCCGGAGTTTCAGGGGCTTGGCGTGGTTGAGCCGGTCGGGGACTGCAAGCGCGTAAACGACGTCGTGCAGGTGGTCGGACAGCGCCTGCCGGTCGCGCAAATGCGCCAGCGCGGCGAACGGGATCGGCCCTCCGATCACGACGGGCAGCAGTGCGCCGATGCGCGCCCTCACCTCGTGGAAAATCAGCGACAGGCGCAGCGTCGCGCTGAGATGGCTGGCGATCTGGAATAGCCGGCTGTTCTGGCCGCCGAACCAGATCGGCACGACGGTCGCCCGGGCGCGCTGCGCCAGCGCGGCGATGAACGGTTGCCAGCGCGCATCGACTGCCGGACGGCGACCCCAGCGGTCCGGCGCGGTCGAAACGCCGCCGGCGGGGAATACGACGACGCAACCGCCGCGCTCCAATAACGCGCGGGCGGCGGCGCGGCTTTCAATATTGGTGCGGGTCGCCTCGTCCGTGCCGGCGAAATCGATCGGCAGGATATGGTCGTGCACTTCCCTAGCGCGCATCAGCACGGCGTTGGTCAGCACGACGAAATCGCGCCGCACCTGCTCGATCAGCCAGGAGATGACGATGCCGTCGAGCACGCCATAGGGATGGTTGGCGACGATCACCACCGGGCCGGTGGCGGGGATGCGCGCGAGCGCCTGCGCGTCGTAGCGCACATCGAGATCGAGCTTACGCACCGCGGCGGCGAAGAAGCTTTCGCCCATACGCGGATTGCGCTGATTTTCCAAATACATCCGCTTCAGCTTGGGCTGCCCGGTGGCGCGCTCGACAAGCCGAATCAGGCTGCGTTTGACCGGCGGGTCCGAAGGGCTGGCGTAGCTGAACAGGTACTTGTCCATGCCGCTGTCATAGTTGGGAATGGTGACCGAGCCGTGACGGCCGATCCCGTGACCTATACGGCGGCCTTGCGTCTTTTGGCCAAAGCGTCGAATTCCTGAAGCTCAGCGATCAGCGCTTCGAACTCCCGCAGCGGCACCATGTTGGGGCCGTCGGAGGGGGCCTTGTCGGGGTCGGGATGGGTCTCGATGAACACGCCGGCGACGCCGACCGCGACCGCCGCGCGAGCGAGTACGGCCACGAATTCGCGCTGCCCGCCCGAGGCGCCGCCGAGCCCGCCGGGCTGCTGCACGGAATGGGTGGCGTCAAAAATCACCGGCGCGCCGGTCTGCGCCAGAATCGGCAGCGCGCGCATGTCGGACACCAGCGTATTGTAGCCGAACGAGACGCCGCGCTCGGTGACGAGCACGTCGCCTGCGCCCGCGTCGGTGAGTTTCGCCACGACATTCTTCATGTCCCAAGGCGCAAGGAACTGCCCCTTCTTGACATTCACCGCCCGCCCCGTTCGCGCGGCGGCGATGAGGAGGTCGGTCTGGCGGCAAAGGAAGGCCGGGATTTGCAGCACGTCGACGGCTTGCGCGGCGAGCGCGCATTGCGCGATCTCGTGCACGTCGGTCAGCACGGGCAGGCCGAGGCTGTCCCGGATTTCGGCGAACACGGGCAGCGCGGCCTCCAGCCCAAGCCCCCGCGCGGCCCCGCCCGAAGTGCGGTTGGCCTTGTCGAACGAGGTCTTGAACACGAGGCCGATTTGGCGGCGCGCGGCGATCTCCTTCAGGGCGCTGGCGACTTCGAGCGCGTGCGCGCGCGATTCGAGCTGGCACGGGCCGGCGATGAGCGCGAGCGGCAGGTCGGCGCCGAAGTTGGCGGCGTGCGGGCCGCGGCCGATGCGGACGTGGGGGTTGGGGGGCATGGGGGCGACTCCGCTTCAGGGGACGTTGAATCGATCTCGTCAGACAATCATTTAGTCAAATACTATTCTGGGAGATCGCCCTCATCCACTGCGTCTATCCATTCGAGAACCACGTCTTGGTTTTCATTGATGATAAACGCGATAATCAAAGCCGGAATTCTCCCTTCTATAGACCTTGTTGTGACGTATCGAACCCGAACAAAGTCGTTCTCGATTAACGGAAAACCATATGGGTCGCTCGAAAGCGCCTCCAAAATTGGGTCCAACGCCTCATCGATCAGCCTGTAGCCACCGAGTTGATCTACGAACCCGGCGAAATCGGAGCCCTCAATAATATTGCGCATTCTACCGCGACCGCAATTTTTTCGCGGTCGCAATTTTCATGAGTTTACCCTTTGTATTGGCCCCGAGCGGACCGTCGTCCAAGTACGAAAGCTCGTAGGGCATATCATCCCCATTTGCTCTCGTGCTCCAAGCTACGCCGTGTGACCGGTCACTAACTTCACGGCCGCTAAGATTCCAAAACCGTTCAACTGCGTGATCAAGATATGACAGGTCCGCCGGGCTGAAATTACGTAGCGATGGCACCGCCAAAGCACGCGGCCTGCGTTCGTCGAATTTCAAGACACGGGCGTTTTCTATAGCGATTTCGTGGTCTCTTATCATCTCGTTCAGCAACGGTCGCATCTCGACCGGCGCAGGGCCGAACTCCAATCGTTGATAGGGGCGCCCTGTTACCGGTTGCGCACGCTCGGCAAATGAGTCAAAATCAGCTATCCACAGTATTTTATTGAGTTTGGTCAACCCAAAATACGGCGCATCGACGCATTTTTGGCAGACGTACAAAATCGCCTCGCGCAGCCGATTCTGCCCCCCGGGCAATTCAACCCGGAAAGTCAATTTCGACGATTTGTCGAGCGCTAACGGCAATGTTCCATCCTACCCCGAAAAACGAATTTCAGCGCGCTTACTCTACGCATTTCCGCAGAATCTTCAAGGATTTTACATGAAATAGCCCCCTCAGACCAGCCGCGCACCTCTTCGTACGCGTGGGTTTGAAACTAACGAGAATTGCGCCTAAACGTCCACCCCAAGAGCAAAGCCTGACGAGGACGCCATGAGCCGGGAGCCCCGCGCCCCTTTCCGTTACATCGCCCACCCCGCGCCGACCTCGGCCGAGGCGCGCGCCGAGAAACTGCGCGATCCCGGGTTCGGGCGCGTGT
Organism: Bradyrhizobium sp.; assembly: GCA_031367195.1. Classification (GTDB taxonomy): domain Bacteria; phylum Pseudomonadota; class Alphaproteobacteria; order Rhizobiales; family Beijerinckiaceae; genus Roseiarcus. The sequence continues at coordinate 25 of JANLPL010000387.1, read as the reverse complement.
TCACCGACCATATGGTCACCGTGCG
>JANLPL010000367.1:0-8895 GCA_031367195.1 Bradyrhizobium sp. | reverse complement strand
CCCCAGTCGAGCGGCACGAATCGGACACGACGCCCATGCCGAAGGCGATGGCGAAAATCTTCAGCCGGTAGCGGAACAGGTCGATGAATTCGGGTCGCCCCGTTCCCAACCACAACGCTTCGAGCGCCGCCAGAAAGCTCGCCAGTCCAATCGAGAAGGCGGGAAAGGCAATCTGGAACGCGACGGTGAAGCCGAATTGCGCGCGCGCCAGAAGGAGAGCGTTTAGGTCGGACACTATTGGTTTTTTCGCTTCCCCTCGAACGCGGCGCCGCGCGCCGCGGCGCTGAGGGCGACCTTCCTGCTGTTAGAAAGTTCCAACGCCAACCGGGTCAACGGCGTGGCGCGTTGCCGCGGGGCTGAATGGGACGATCAACGCCGCGGGCGGTGCTGAACTCGCACGATATGCGAGTTGATGCGGGAGGTGTGAGACCGCCGCCGAAAATAAAAACCCCGTCCGGCCCTTGGGGCCGGACGGGGCTGCTAGTTTTTCGCCGCGCCGAAGCGCCCGAGATTACGCCCCCTTGGCGCGTCGCTCGTTCATGAACCGATCGAATTCCTCGCGGTCCTTGGCCTTGCGGACGTTGTCGAGCCAATCCGCGAATTCGCGGTGGGCGTCTTCGAGGCGGCGGCGCTCCTGTTCCAGACGGGAAAGCTCGGCGCTCTTCCAGTCGTCGAACGCGGCGTTGCCGGTCGAGGTGGTAAACCCGCGCGCCCAGCCCTGCGGCGCCCAGTTGCGTGGCGCGGCGCTCTGGAAATCGCCCATCGCCGAGCGTACGTTGCGGAACGCGCCGGTCGCGACGGTCTGAAGGTCAGCCCCGCCGGTCTTGCGCTGCCAATATTTGAAACCGAGGATCGCCAGTCCAATCGGCCAATACACCATAAAGCCGAGCACCATGGCGATCAGTTCCACCGGCGTCCAACGGCTGCCCAAGCATCCGCGCGTCCAGGCGGACCCCGGGTTATTGTCGAACGCGCCCTGCGTGTTGCTCATTGAGAGCCTCCAGATAAACCGCCCTGCGCGCATCAAGGCGCTTGGGCCGGCGTGGAGAACATTGTCGCAAGCTCGCGTGCGCGCAAGGGGGGCGAAACATTAAATCGGCGCGGGCGGAGGTCACGCACGTCTTGGCGAGCCGGCCCGGCCCGGCCTATAGGGGCGTTTTCGCGCGTGGGGAGGGAAACCCGCTTGACCCGTCTGTGCTTCGCCCTTTTGGCTCTCGTTCTCGTCGCCGCGCCGGCGCCCGCGCAGGAACGCAAAATCCCTGCGAGCCCGCAGGAAGTGCATCTCTCCTTCGCGCCGATCGTCGCCAGAGTGCGACCCTCGGTGGTCAACGTCTATGCCTCGCGGGTCGAGACGATGCCGCGCAATCCGATGTTCGACGATCCGTTCTTCCGCCATTTCTTCGGCGGTCAGCCCGAGGGACAGAAGAGCCGGGTCGCGCAGTCGCTCGGCTCCGGCGTGATCGTCGATCCCAGCGGGCTGGTGGTGACCAACCACCACGTGATCGAGGGCATGACGGAGGTGAAGGTCGCGCTGTCGGACAAACACGAATACGAGGCCGAGATCGTGCTGCGCGATCCGCGCACGGATCTGGCGGTGCTCAAGATCAAGAACCCCGACAAGTTTCCCGCGCTCGAATTGGGCGATTCCGACGCCATCGAGGTCGGCGATTTCGTCATCGCGATCGGCAATCCGTTCGGCGTCGGCCAGAGCGTCACGCAGGGCATCGTCTCGGCGCTGGCGCGCACGCAGGTCGGCGTCAACGACTACGGCTTCTTCATCCAGACCGACGCCGCCATCAATCCCGGCAATTCGGGCGGGGCGCTGGTGGACACCTGGGGCCGGCTGGTGGGGATCAATTCGGCGATTCTTTCGCGTTCCGGCGGCAGCATGGGCATCGGCTTCGCCATTCCCGTCAATATGGTGAAAAGCGTGATCGCAACCGCGAAATCGGGCGGCACGGTGGTCAAGCGTCCGTACCTCGGCGCCAAATTGCAGAACGTCACCCGCGACATCGCCGATTCGCTCGGGCTCGACCGTCCGGTCGGCGCAATGGTCGCCAGCGTCGCGCGCGGCGCGCCCGGCGCTCAGGCGGGGTTGATGCGCGGCGACGTGATCGCCGCGGTCGACGGGGTCGCCGTCGATGACGCGGCCGGCGTGGATTTCCGCATCGGCGTCAAGCCGCTGGGCGGCGTCGCCGCGCTCAGCGTGCTGCGCGGCGGCAAGACGCTGGTGATTGCGATGAAGCTGGAGCCGGCGCCCGAGACGATCCCACGCGACGCGGTGCGTCTCGCCAGCCGCTCGCCGTTGCAGGGCGCGCAGGTGATGAACCTTTCGCCCGCCGTGCTCGACGCACTGTCGCTCGACGGCGACGCGCTCGGCGCGAACGATGGCGTCGTGGTGGCCGATGTCGCGCCGGGTTCGCCGGCCGCCGAGTTCGGCTTTCAAAAGGGCGACGTGGTGGTCGGGATCAACGGGGCCGAAATTCACGCCACCCGCGATCTCGTCGCGGCGACCGCGCGCGCCGCGCGCTCGTGGGATCTCACCATCTCCCGCGCCGGGCAGACCATCCGCACCCGGATCGCCTTCTAGCCTATTTCGGACGCGGCAGGCCCATATAGTCGGCGGTCGGAATCACGGTGGAGACATAGGGCGTGGTCGGCGTCTCGCCGGCCTTGAACGGCCCCGGCGTCGGGTTGTTCACCGGCGGCAGGCTTTGCAGATAGGCTGCGATCGCCTGCGCATCCCCAGGCGCCAGATGCGAAAGCGCCGGCCAGGGCATGATTTCGGACAGCTTGCGGCCCCGAGGGGTCTCGCCCTTGGTGAGGGCGGCGACGATCTGGTCGGTGGCCCATTTGCCCAGGCCCGTTTCCGCGTCCGGCGTCAGATTGCCGCCGACCCAGACGCCCGAAGCGGGGTCGCCGAAGCCGACGTCGGAGCCGCCAAGGATACGCTTCGGGTCGGGCTGGCCGAGCAGGCCGCCCGGCGTATGGCAATCGTTGCAGCCGGAGATCGTGACCAGATATTTGCCGCGTTCCACCGGCGTTTCAGCGCAAGCGGGGAACGCGGCGAGCAGGAACGCGGCGAAGGCGATGCGCATGAAGGGCTCCGTTCGGCGCCCGATCCTGTCACATCACGCAGGGCTTGCGCAAATCACGCCGCCTTGATGGCGGCCCGCGGCGCCTTGGCCTTCAGCCGCTTCTTCAGCGAAGCCCACAACGCGCGCATCTCGTCGGCCGCCGCGCCGCCGGGATTATATTCCGTGACGCCCCAGCCGCGCCGCGCCGCTTCCTGGTAGTCCACGCGCGCCAGCACCAGCGGCGACAGCAGGCCGCCCATCGCCTCCAGCGCCGCCACGCCTTCGTCGACGCGGGCGCTCTGCTGCGCGGGCGGGCATTGGTTGAGCACGAACACATAGTCGCCGCGCATGTCTTTCAGCGCGTTGCGGGTGTTGGCGCTGGCCCACAGGTCGAATGCGGTCGGGCGGGCGGGGATCACATTGAGCTGCGCCGCGGCCATGGCGGCGGAGGCGGCCGCGCCGTCCGCGCCGGGCGTGTCGATGATCGCCAGCGTCACGCCCTTGGCTTCGAGCGCGGCCAGCACGGCGTTGAGCTTGCCCGCGCTGGCGGCGATCACGGGTACGTCGGCCTCGCCGCGCGTCTTGCCCCAGGTGGTCAGCGTCGCCTGCGCGTCCATGTCGATCAGACAAACGCGCTCGCCGGCTTCTTTTGCCGCGACAGCGAGGGAGGATGCGAGGGTGCTCTTTCCGGCCCCGCCCTTTTGCGTGACGAGCGAAATAGTCCGCATGCAAATCCCCCTGATTGACCTAGCGTTGGCGACCGATTCGGCGTCACGCCAAAGTTGATTGGTAAAGATTTGCCAGTTTAGACGCTGGAATGGTTAATAAAGCGTGATTTCAACGGGAAGCGACAACGTTGCGGCGGCTCAGGCGGCGGCGCAGGCCGGGGTCTCGACTGCGACCTCGGCGACGACGACGCGATCGCGGCCGCCCGTCTTGGCGGCGTAAAGTGCTGCGTCCGCGCGCGAGAGCAGCGGGCTGAGGTCGAAAGGCTCACGCGCCGCGGCGACGCCGACGCTGAGCGTGCAGCGCAGCGTCTCGCCCGCCAGCACGATTTCGCGCCCGGCGAATTCCGCGCGCAGCGCCTCGGCCGCCTCTGCGGCCTCGTCGCAGCCGACGGCGATCAGCACCAGGAACTCCTCGCCGCCCCAGCGTCCCGCGACTACGAAACGACGCGACAGCATCGCGCCGAGCACGCGCAGGGTTTCGTCGCCGAAATGATGGCCATAGAGATCGTTGACCCGTTTGAACCGATCGACGTCGAAGATCAGCGCCGCGACCGTTTCGCCTCGCCGCTCCGCCGCATCGAACAGCGCGTCGGCGGCTTTCTCCACGCCGCGCCGGTTGAGCAGGCCGGTCAATGCGTCGGTGTCGGCCATCTGTTCGAGCCGCGCCTGCGCTGTCTGCAATTTCCGCATCATCGCCGCGGTCGGGATCATCATGATCGGGCTGAAGGCGAGCGTCTCGCCGCAGGCCAGCAGCGTGATGAACCAGAAAATCGCATGGGGATTGGTCGATTGGGCGATCTTCAGGTAACCGTAAAAGAACTGCGACACCGCCCAAGTCCCGGGACCGACAAGCGCCAGCACCACGATTGTATGAATAAAAATGAACTTGGTGATACCCTTAACGTCAAACGTTCCCGGCGGATTCATGCAGCCCTACCTTACGTTAGGCTGTAATTTGCGCGGCGACTGCAAACGTTGCGTAAATTTCACGCAACTTCACAAGATACACTGCGAAAATCACGACCCCGTGGGGTTGGGATCGCGCCAGGCGCGCTCGAACGGCAGCCGCCAGGCGTTGGGCGCGATGAGCTGGTGGATCGACTTCGGCCCCCACGAACCCTGCTCGTAGAGCCGCACCGGCGGGGGCGCGTCGAGCAGCGGCTCCGACACTTCCCACAGCCGCTCGATGCCGTCGGCGGTGGTGAACAGGGTGCGGTCGCCGCGCATGGCGTCGAGGATCAACCGCTCATAGGCCTCCAGCACCTCGCCGGCCAAACCCGTGTCGTTCATCGAGAATTGCAGGCTCTGCTTATCGAGCCGCATCCCCGGCCCGGGCCGTTTGCCATAGAAGGAGAGCGACACTTTCGTCGCGTCGGCGAGGTCGAAGGTGAGATGGTCGGGCCCCTGCGCGCCGACGCCGGAATTGGCGGGAAACATGCTTTTGGGCGGCTCGCGGAAAGCGATCGAGATGATGCGCTGCCCCTCGGCCATGCGTTTGCCCGTGCGCAGGAAGAACGGCACGCCGGCCCAGCGCCAATTGTCGATCTCGCATTTGAGCGCGATCAGCGTCTCGGTGTCGGATTCCGGATCGACGCCCTCCTGCTGGCGGTAGCCGACATATTGGCCGCGCACGACGTCGCGCGGGTCGATCGGCTTCATCGAGCGAAAGACTTTGTTCTTCTCCTCGCTGATCGGGCTCGGCTCCAGCGCGGTCGGCGGCTCCATCGCCATGAAGCCGAGGATCTGGAACAGATGCGTCACCACCATGTCGCGATAGGCGCCGGTCTGTTCATAGAACCCGGCGCGTTTGTCCAAGCCCAGCGTCTCCGGCACGTCGATCTGAACGTGGTTGATGAAATTGCGGTTCCAGATCGGCTCGAACAGGCCGTTGGCGAAGCGGAAGGCGAGGATGTTCTGCGCCGGCTCCTTGCCCAGAAAATGGTCGAGGCGGAAAATCTGGTCTTCGTTGAACACCTCGTGCAGCCGCGCGTTGAGCTCGCGCGCGCTTTTGAGATCGGTGCCGAACGGCTTTTCCATGATCACGCGCGAGCGCTCGATCAGCCTCGCCTCGGCCAGCGTCTTGACCGCCGGCAGCGCGGCTTTCGGCGGCACGCTGAGATAGTGCAGCCGCCGCGTCTCCGGCCCCAACGCCGCCTCGGCCGCGCGCACCGCCTCGTGCAGCGCGCCGGCGCCGGCGTCGAGCGGCACGTAATCGAGCAGCAGCGCGAAACGAGCCCAGGCCTCGTCGCTCGCCTTGCGCGGCGAGAATTTGTCGAGCGCGTTCTTCACCAGCGCGCGGAACGCTTCGACGTCCATCGGGTCGAGCGAGACGCCGATGATGCGGATCGCGGGAATGAACCCGGCGGAGACGAGATGATATAACCCCGGCCACAACTTGCGCTGCGCGAGATCGCCGGTCGCGCCGACCAGCGTCAGCACCTGGGGATAACGGGGGCCGACCCCCGGAGGAATTTTCGCCAATTTGCTCATCCCGCCTGATTTGGGCCGAAAGCGACCGCCTGTCGAGCGCTTCACAAGCAAGCGTCGGACCTCTGGGGCGCGGGATTGACGTTTGCGCGACCAAACTGGCGCGAAGGGCGCCGTTAGCCCCTCAGAGCGAGCGCACCAGCCGCATCGCGCCGCCGGGGCCCTTGATCAGGAGATCGCCGTTGACGAGATCCCAGGCCGGCGTGCCTTGCAGCGCGCGCAGAAAACCGCGCTCGATCTCCATATTCGTCTTGTCGCAGGCTTTCTTGGTGAGGGCGAAGCCGCCCGCCAGCAGGTGCTGGTTCTGCTGCGGATAAGCGGTCGCCGACCAGGAATTGCAGCCGGTGTAGCCGGAGGCGTGGAACGCGCCGTCGAGCTTGAACGACACGTCGAGTTGCGACGAAATCGGCTTGCCGTTGAGATCGCGCAGCGAAAAGGTCTGGTCGAGCGGGAAATTCTTCTGCATCGGCGGCATCGGCTTGGGCGCGTCCTCGGCCGGCAGCGGCTTGGCGATAGCCGCCGCGGAGGCGAGCGCGGCGAGCAAAGCCATGACCCAAACGCGTTTCATTCCTGGCTCCTCTCGACGGCGTTCCTTGTCTGTTGCGCCTATACGCCGCGCGGCGCGGCTCCGCAACGAAGGCGGAAAAAGGGCGAACGGAAATTTCGCTCACCCCCTCTTGCAAGCCAACCGGAAGGCGCCAAATGAGTGAACGCGCCAGCCAATAGGCAGCGCTGCCGAAAGACGGCGCCAAGCAGGGTCGTCCGAGGTCATGTCGCTTCTTCTGGAGGATATGTCATGTTGAACTATGACTTCTCGCCGTTCCACCGTTCGACCATTGGGTTCGACCGTCTGTTGACTATGCTGGACAAGGCTTCCGGCGCCGACAACAGCCAGACCTACCCGCCCTATAACATCGAGCGCACGAGCGAGAACCATTACCGCATCACGCTCGCCGTCGCCGGCTTCGCCGAGAGCGAACTGAGCGTGGAGACCAAGGAAGGCGTGTTGACGATCCGCGGCGCCAAGGACGCGCTGCCGAAGGCCGACGCCGAGAAGCGGGAAATGCTGTTCCAGGGCATCGCCGCGCGCGCCTTCGAGCGCCGTTTCCACCTCGCCGACCACGTCAGCGCGTTGAAAGCGACGGTCGAGAATGGGCTGTTGCACGTTGAACTCGTGCGCGAAGTGCCTGAGGCGGCCAAGCCCCGCACCGTCGCGATCCAGTCGGCTTCGCCTAGGACGATCGACGTCGCCGCGACCAAGCAGGCCGCCTAATCGATCGCCGAACACCCTCAGCGAAGGCGCCCCGAGCGGGCGCCTTTTTTGTTGCGCGCCAGCCGGTCGCAGACATGTCAATTATTCCCTCGCCTTTCAATATTCACGCCTTATCCCAACGGCTTGACCTCGGCCCTTCGCGCGGCGCATAGGGCTAGCGAAAACGCGTATGAGCGAGGGGAGAACGCGGGTGATCGAGACGGGCAGACGCAACGCGAACCACGGCGCCGATAAATTCGGCTTTTCCGGCCTCGAAGGCGTGCACTGGAACCTGGGCGCGCCGCAGCTTTACGAAATCGCGCTGCGCAACGACGAAGCGAAAGTCGCCGCGAGCGGCCCGCTGGTGGCCGACACCGGCGTCCACACCGGCCGCAGTCCCAAGGACAAATACATCGTCCGCGACGCGACCACATCAGATCAAATCTGGTGGGACAACAACAATGCGATGACGCCTGAGCAGTTCGAGACGCTGCATCAGGATTTTCTCGCCCACGCGCGCGGCAAGACGCTGTTCGCGCAGGATCTCTTTGGCGGCGCCGATCACGCCCTGCGCGTGCGCGCGCGGGTGTTCACCGAACTGGCGTGGCATTCGCTGTTCATCCGCAATCTGTTGATCCGGCCGGAGGTCGAGGAATTGGCCGCCTACGCGCCCGACCTCACCATCGTCGATCTGCCGAGCTTCGAGGCCGACCCCGCCCGCCACGGCGTGCGCTCGTCAACCGTGATCGCCTGCGACTTCACACGCGGGATCGTGTTGATCGGCGGCAGCTCCTACGCCGGCGAGATGAAGAAATCCGTGTTCACCTATTTGAACTATCTGCTGCCGGGCAAACAGGTGATGCCGATGCATTGCTCCGCCAACACCAATGCGGCGGGCGAGACGGCGATCTTCTTTGGCCTTTCCGGCACCGGCAAGACGACCTTGTCCGCCGATCCCGACCGCACGCTGATCGGCGACGACGAACATGGTTGGAGCCGCAACGGCGTGTTCAACTTTGAAGGCGGCTGCTACGCCAAGGCGATCAAGCTCTCGCGCGAGGCCGAGCCGGAGATCTACGCCACCACCGAGCGGTTCGGCACTGTCATGGAGAACGTGACGCTCGACCCCGACACGCGGCTGCCCGATTTCGACGATGCCTCGCGCACCGAGAACACGCGCATCGCCTATCCCCTCGAATTCATCGCCAATGCTTCGTCGAGCGGCCGCGCGGCGCATCCCAAGAACATCGTCATGCTGACCTGCGACGCCTTCGGCGTGTTGCCGCCGATCGCCAAGCTCGATCCGGCGCAGGCGATGTATCATTTCCTGTCGGGCTACACGGCCAAGGTC
>JANLPL010000332.1:0-2342 GCA_031367195.1 Bradyrhizobium sp. | reverse complement strand
TGCGTGCTGGCGGCGCGGCTCGGCTGGCGCGCGCCCCTGCCGCTGCTCGCGGCCGAAATCGGGCGCATAAAACCCGGCGCGCCGGGCTGGGACGCCGCCTGTTGCGCGGCTTACGCCCGCGCGGCGACAGCGGCCTGCGATCTCGACGCGCAACTCGCCCGCGCCGCCGCGCGCCTGCGCGCCGTCGCGCCAAAACTGCGCGCCAAGGGCGCTCAAGCGGTGATCGCGGCGCTGCTGGAGGAAGACGCCCTCACCGCCGCCGCGCGGCTGCCCGGCGTCAGCGAACGGGGCCTGCGCCGGCTGTTCGACCGCCTCGTCGCCCTGGACGCGTTGCGCGAGCTCAGCGGCCGCCCGACCTTTCGCCTGTACGGCCTCTGACATGGCCGCGCCGCTCGACCGCGAACTGGCTGACCTCCCCGCCGAAATGCGCTGGCGCGAATGGATGGCCCGCGTCGAGGCGGTGGTGTTCGCTTCCGCCGCGCCGGTTTCGCGCGAGACGCTGGCGGGGTTGGTGGGCGGCGCCTGCCCGCTCGATCCGCTGATCGAGGACATCCGCGCCGAATTGCGCGCCCGGCCCTATGATCTGGTCAAGCTCGGCGGCGGCTATGCGTTTCGCACCCGTCCCGCTCAGGGGCCGGCGATCCGGGCCGCCTTCGCCATCGACCCCGCCGTGCGCAGCCTGTCGAAGCTGGAGGCGGGCGTGCTTGTGGCGATCGCCTACCAGCAGCCGATCACCCGCGCCGAACTGGGCGAAATTTTCGGCCGCGAGATCAGCCGCGATCTGATCGCGACCCTGCGCGATGCGGCCTTCATCGCGCCGGGCCCGCGCAAGCCCCAGCCCGGCGCGCCGTTCGCCTATGTCACGACGGCCAATTTCCTCAGCGCGTTCGGCGTCGCGTCGCTGCGCGACCTGCCCGACCTCGAAGCCTTGCGCGACGCGGGCCTCGCCGCGCCCTAAGCAGGCGTTCGCTGCCCTTGCAACGAATGCCTGCTTAAGCCGCCTGCGCGACGCCCCGGCTTGATCGGCGGACACCGCCGCCTGATGCTCGCGCCCAGGCCGGACGAGGGGGAAACGATGAGGGACGTTGAGATCACGCTCAGCAGCGCCGCGTTCGGCGAGAAGGAGCGCGAGGTGGCGCGGTTTGGCGGATTGCGGGCGAGCGCGTTCCGCTACGATTCCGGCGTCGAGGCGCCGCGGCTTTCCCGTGCGCGGGGACACGCGATCGTGCTTCCCTATCTCGGGCAGATGGTGTGGAGCACGGAATTCGACGGCGTCGGCCTCGCCATGAAGAGCCTGTTCGCCGAGCCCCGGCCGGTCAATTCCATCGTCGAGACCTATGGTTGTCTGGCCTATCACTCCGGCATTCTGCGTAATGGCGCGCCGGGCCCCGAAGACGATCACGCGCTGCATGGCGAGGCGCCTTGTGCGCCGATGCGGGCCAGCGGGATCGCCTGCGGCCACGACGCGTAAGGGCGATGGATCGGAGTCACGGGAAGGCGCGAATATGCGTTTGGGTTTGGCGCGCATTATCTCGCCACGCCGCGCGTGGTGTTGCGGGAGGGCGCCGCCGCGATCGAGATCGAGATGAATGTCGAGAACCTCTCGGGCGCGCCGATGGACGTGATGTATATGTGTCACGTCAATTTCGCGTTTCCGCGGAATGCGCGCATCGTGCAAGCGGCGCCGTTCACGCCGTGGCACGTCATCGCGCGCACGGCGATTCCCCCCCCTTCGTCAAGGCGAGCCCGGATTACCGCGCGTTCCCGCGCAAGGTCGCGGCCGACCCGGCGCGGATGGCCGTGCTCAACGAGCCGCGGCGATATGATCCCGAGCAGGTGTTTTTGCGTCAAAGGGGCGAGGACGGAGGCGCGGGAGCGCGCGCGCTATCTGCTGCGGCGCGAACAGGGCGACGCGTTCGAGATCGCGTGGGACGCTGAGGCGATGCCGCATACGATCCGCTGGATTCTGGTCAACAGCGACATCGAGGTCGCGGCCTTCGCAATGCTCGGCGCCTGCGAGCCCGAGGGCTATGCGAGCGAACAGCGCAAGGGCCACGTGCGCGCGCTGGCGGGCGGGGCGCGGCTGAGTTTGGCGACCAGGGTCGGCTATCTCGACGCGGCGGGGGCGGAGCAGGCGGCGCGCGAGATCGAGGGCGAGATGGCGCATTAAGGCGCCCATGGCGCGAATAGACACCGCGCCTGTCGCGCGCGTTATATATCCGCTAAGTTTGCCTTATCGGACATCGTCGACGGACCTGCGCCAGCCGCCATTGTCGCGACCCTTGGATGGCTGGAAAAGGCCGCCGGGCGTCGATTTTCGCGTTTTTTTGAGCCGAGATCGA
>JANLPL010000307.1:0-7068 GCA_031367195.1 Bradyrhizobium sp. | reverse complement strand
CCCCGGTAGCGGCAGCATAGGATCGTTCATGACGGGTGTGACCTTCCTGAAATCGCGCCGCTTTGATTCAACACCAAAACAATACACGAAATCAGATAGTTAAGCTACATCCGTCAACCTCGGCCGAATAATGCGGGCTAGTGTTCGTTTGCGATAGTGCCCGCGCTGTCCGGGCTTCGGCGCATCGGCGTCCATAAGCGCAACGAAGTCCTCCCACTTCATAACCGTCTTGGACAGCACTGCCGCCAGCGGGGCCAAGGTCTTCCGGGTCTTCGCCAGTGGCGATCCGCATGATCCTCACGGCGTTGCCGTTGACGTCGGCTGGGCGGCGCTCGGTTAGGCCCGGTTGGCATTTCTGACCTCGACCGCAACGTAATATGGATTACCTACTGTCATTAGTTGAATCGGTTCACCTTCCCGCTTATCCCTGTTGACGAACAAAAGTTTAGCTGACCCAATAGTGGCATCTACGATTTCATCGGCGGCTAAATGACGAGCGACGAGCCGTTCAAGCAGGAGCTTAACTGTTGCCTCGCTGCCGGATTCTTCCCGCGAGAACCCAGTTGGAACGTCGCTGTCAAAACCTTCTATCTTCCACCGCATTCTTCGTGTCTCCATAGCGCTAAGCATACCAGAGATTGCAAGGGCGGCGCGAGCGGGGTCAATTTCAAACTGAGACACTGCCTTCGCCGCCGACGAGCACGCTGTAGAGCGCCCGCGCCTCGGCGGCCGGGCCGCGCCGTTCTCCCGTCGCCTCGACGCGCAGGGTCGTGCTGCGTCCGGCGATCGCCACAATCAGCACGTCGCCGGGGCGGATGTGGCGGCCCGGCTTGTCGATCACGCTGGGCTGGCCCTCGCGCAACGTCGCGACGTCGCCCTCGGCGATGCGCTTGGCCGCCAGCGCGCGCGTCTTGCAGAAACGCGCGCGCCACAGCCAGACGTCGACCCGGCAGGAGTCCTTCGCGCTCGCCGGCGCTGCGGCCGGCGGGGCGACCCCGCGCCGGCGCCATTGCGCGACCGCGCCGGCCTTCGTTGGCGCGTCGGGGATGAACCCCAGCCCGCGCAGCACGCGCTCGGCCTGCGGCCCACTCCAGCCGAACTCCCCCAGCACCTCGGGTTCAAGCGAAAATCCCTTGGGCTCGGCGCGTCGGGCGATGTCGCCGATCCGCTCCAGCGCATCGATCGACGCGGCGACGCCGTTGACCGCCCGCAGGCCGCGATAGGCCAACGCCTCGGGCGCGAGCCCCTCGCGCGGCAACGCCGCGAGAGCGCCCTCGGGACGCCAGCCCGGTTCGGCCAGTTCGGCGAAAATCTCGCGTATCCAGGCCGTCTCCGGCGCGATCACGTCCTCGACATGGATCGTGAAGGCGCCGAAGCGCACGCCCAGATCGCGCAGAACCTTGCGCTCCGAGCGATACAGCGCGCGCACATATTCCTCGGCGTCGCGTCGCGGCAGCGCGCCCGCCGCCTCGACCAGTTGGTAGGTAAGTCCCCGCGCCAGCCCCGTCAGCGCATCGCCCTCGGCCGCCGCCTTGAGCCGCCACAGGCTGGCGAAAGCGGGCCGTGCCATGCTGGCGAGGAACGTTTCCAGCCGCCGCACGGCGCGCTCGCGCGCTTGCGATCCGCCGAGTTCGCCATCGAGCCGCGCCCGGGGCGCGAACGGCGATCCCGCGACGATCTCGCCGATGGCATGGCCGCGCCACAGGATCGCCCGGTTCGGCGCCAGCGAAAAGCCATCGTCGCTTTCGCCCGCGATCTCGGCCAGCCGGCGCGCGATCTCCGGCGTCACCGACCGCTCGACCGCCCCGCGCAAAGCGCGCGCCTCCAGCGGCGAGGCGCCGCGCTCGGGCTCGAAATGCAGCCCGACCAGCCGCCCGACCTTGTGGCCCTCGACGATCACGGCCCCATCCGATGCGATGCCGCCCAGCGTCGGCCCGGCGCTCTGTTCGAGCCCGCGCATCAGCGCGCTGGTGCGCCGGTCGATGAAGCGCTGCATCAGTCGCTCGTGCAGCGTGTCGGAGAGCCGGTCCTCCAGCGCGCGGGTGTGGCCGGCCCAGGCGGCCGCCTGCTCCAGCCAGTCGCCGCGATGGGCGACATAGGCCAGCGTCCGCACACGGGCGAGCCGGGCCGAGAGCGCGTCGATGTCGCCGTCGAGCCGGTCGAGCGCCTCGAACTGGTTTTGCGCCCAGCTCTCCGGCAACCGCCGCCGCCCTTGCGTCAGGTGCTCGAATATGCCGCCGACGAGCCTTGTGTGCTCGTCCTGCGTGGTTTTGCGAAAATCGGGCGTCTGGCAGACCTCCCAGAGCCGGATCAGGTTGGCGCGGTCCCGGCAGCGCCGCGCGACGAGTTCGTCGGCGCCCAGCAGCCGCAACGTGGTCTCGTCCTGTGCCTCTTCCGAGAGATGCAGCCCCGCCGCCGGCGGTGCGGTGAGCAGCGAGCGCATCAAGCCGGCGAGTGAATCGAAATCGAGCCGCGCATTGCGCCATTGCGCGCCCGTCACCGGCGCGAAGGAATGGCCCTCGACCGCCGCGACCACTTCCCGGTCGAGATCGGGCGCGTCGCCGGTGACGCCGAATGTGCCGTCGCGCCGATAGCGCCCGGCGCGGCCGCCGATCTGGCCGATCTCCTGCGGTTGCAACCAGCGCGAGCGCCGGCCGTCGAATTTGCGTAAGCCCGCGAAGGCGACATGGTCGAGGTCCATGTTGAGGCCCATGCCGATGGCGTCGGTGGCGACCAGAAAATCCACCTCGCCGGACTGGAACAACTCCACCTGCGCGTTGCGGGTGCGTGGGCTGAGCGACCCCATCACCACCGCCGCGCCGCCGCGCTGGCGACGGATCAATTCGCCCAGCGCGTAAACATTCTCGGCCGAGAAGGCGACGACCGCGCTGCGCTTAGGCAGTTTGGTCAGCTTCGCCGGCCCGACATAGGTGAGCGTCGAAAGCCGTTCGCGGGTCTGGATTTCGGCGTGCGGGACCAGTTGGCGGATCAGCGGCCCTATCGTCGCCGCGCCCATGAACATCGTCTCCGACCGCCCGCGCGCGCGCAAAAGGCGGTCGGTGAACACATGGCCGCGCTCGCGGTCGGCGCAAAGCTGGATCTCGTCGACGGCGAGGAAATCGACGTCCCGGTCGAGCGGCATCGCCTCGACCGTGCAGACCCAATAGCGCGGGTTGGTCGGAATGATCTTTTCTTCGCCCGTCACCAGCGCGACCGAACGCTCGCCCCTCGCCTTGACGATGCGGTCAAAAATCTCGCGCGCCAGCAGCCGCAGCGGCAGTCCGATCATACCCGAGGCATGCGCCAGCATCCGCTCGACGGCCAGATGCGTCTTGCCGGTGTTGGTGGGGCCCAGCGCAGCGACGACCCGCGAGATGCGATCGTCGGCGCGCTCCCGGACCGACAATGGGGCGGGGTCGCTCAGGGAGGACGCGGGCGGCCGGAACATCTCGGGAAGAGAGATAGGGGCGGGGGGGTGTTAAGTCAAAGGCGGGGGGGCTTGGGGAGGGGGGCGGTTTGGGGGTGCGGCGGCCGAGCCGGAGCCGGCGTTGCTTGACCGCCGGCTGGACAAACGACGCGGTGGCGCCCGCACAGGTGAGGGGTGATTCACGCCAACTCGTCGAGCAGATCCCGTGCAGCCCTCAAATCTGGCTTGTCGAAGCCCTCGGTGAACCAGGCGTAAATGGGGGCGAGCAGGCCGCGCGCTTCGTCGCGGCGCCCTTGGTCGCGGCGCATGCGGGCTAAGCTCGTGGCGGCGCGCAACTCTAGCGAACGAGCCCTTTGCGACCGCGCGACAACGAGCGCGCGGTCGAAACAGGCCTCGGCTTCGGTTTCGTCACGTTCGGCCCGCGCGATCTCGCCAGCCATGCGATGTACGTCGGCCTCGTACCAGCGTTCGTGCTTTCGCTCGACATGATCAAGCGCTTCGCGGATGCAGGTGCGCGCACGGTCGAGATCACCCGAACGCAAGTATGCATTAGCCAAATGACTCATCAATAAGGAATTGTGGCAGGATTGTCCGGAAGCGCTGTATTCGGCCAACCCGCGACTGAGGTATTCGGTCGCGATCTTGGGATTACCGTCGATGGAAAGACGAAGACCAGGAACAACATCTTTATAAATATAGAGGTAAAGCCCGTTTTTGCAGATTTTTTCATAGATTTCACGCGCTTCAGTTTCCAATTTATCTAAACTACCGCAAATGAGCCGCGCAAATCTCGTCTGATATCCAGCCGGCATAATAGTCGGAATATGGTTAGTGGCACGTGCTTGCGTCATGCAAGAGTCTATCAATGTTTCGGCCGTATCATGATATCCAAGCAAATATTCACTAATTGCAAGAGTAGCACGAAAGTAGATCGTCACATCGGAACCAAACACTTTTGTAATACCTAGGCAGTCAACATTTTTAAAATCCTCCAGTGCATTACGTAGCATTTGGCAACCTGCCTCGATCGATCCCGTTTCGATTAAAGCAATTGCGACCAACGATTGGCCGCCGCAAACGGCGACGACATCCTGCATGCGTTCCGCCAAGGCAAGGAATTGGCGCCCAAGCTCCAGAATTGCGGGCCCGTCGAAAGCGACTAACTTGTTCGCCCAGAAGCCATAGTAGATTGAGAGTAACGCCCGCGGTTCCGCCAGCGAGTCGCCCAGGGATTGCGCGCGCTCGACGAGCGATCGCGCCTTTTCGGCGGCTTCGTAGGTTTCCGGCGCCGTGTAGCCCTTCACATTGATAATCGCGTACATCAGCGCAATCTGAAACTCGATGTCGTCCTTCCTCATTTCGGGCGCGCTCGGCAATCCCGCGATTAAGCCCAGAGCGCGGCGTAACATCGCTTCGCTTTCGATGATCGCGGACCGCGCAAAGGCCAGCTTCCCCGCCGCCCCCCAGAGCCTCGCCCCGCGCTCGACCTGCCCGGCCTCGACGCAATGCTGCGCCAGCATCTCGGGCCGCGCCGTCCCGATGTCCGGCGTTTGCGCCTCGAGCGCGGCGACGATGCGGGCGTGCAGCGCGCGGCGCGGCTCGCGCAACAGGGCGCCATAGGCGGCGTCCTGAATCAGGGCGTGCTTGAACAGATATTCGGCCCGCGGCGTCGCGCCGTGGCGAAACAGCAGGCCCGCCTCGACTAGCCGTTGCAGCGCCAGGCCAAGCTCAGCCGCAGGCTTGCCCGTAACAGCCTCCAAAAGATCGAACGAAAAACTGCGCCCGATCGCCGCGCCGACCTGCGCGACTTCCTTGGCGGCGCCGAGGCGGTCGAGCCGCGCCAGCAGCGAAGCGTGCAGGCTCGCCGGCACCGCGCGATCCGGGGAGGGCAGCGAGGAGACGAGGCGGGTCGCCGCCTCGCCCGCCGCCTCCATCGCCGCCTTGGCGATCTCCTCGGCGAACAAAGGCACCCCGTCGGCGCGTTCGACGATGTCATGGCGCAAGCTCTCGGGCAGCGAATTGCCGCCTGCAAGACGTACGACCAAAGCGTCGATCTCCTGGCGCGTCAGCCTGTTCAACGTCAGGGCGGTGACATGTGACAGGCCGGCCCACGGCGGCGCAAATTCCGGACGAAAGGTCACCACCGCCAGCGCCTTGAGATCGGCGATGCGATCGAACAGCCGCCCCATCGCCTCCAGGCTTGAGGCGTCGGCCCAGTGTGCGTCTTCGAAAACGAAAATAATCGGCGCGCGGCGCGATTGCTGTTCAATTTGCGCCGTCAGCGCAGCGAGCAGCTTTTGCCGGCGGGCGGGGGGCTGAGCTTCGACCGGCGGATATCGCCCTTCATCGGCGAGCCCCAGCATGTCGGCGATGAGCCCGGCGTCCTCCGGCGAAGTTCCCGTGCGCGCAAGCAGCGCGTCCAGTTTGTCGAGCTTGGCCTTGGCGTCGTCCTCCTTGGCGAAACCCGCGGCCCGCTCCATGTGGCCGATAATGGGAAACAGCGCGCTGTCCGCCGATTGCGGCGAGCAGAAATAGCGCATCCGCAAATGCGGCTCGGCGGCGACGCGGGCCAGGAGGTCCGCGGTCAGCCGCGACTTGCCGATGCCGGGCTCCCCCGAGATCAGAACGACATGCCCCTGGCCGGCCTTCGCTTTGGTCCAGCGGCGCGCCAGCAGATCGCGCTCCTCCTCGCGCCCGACGAGATCTGGCAACGCGCCGCCGTGCAGGGCCTCGAAGCGGCTTTCGACGGCCCGGGCGCGAATTACTGCGAACGCATGGGGAAAGCCGGCGATCCCCTTGAGTTCCAGGGCGCCTAGGTCCTGCAAATCGAACAGGTCGCCGATCAACTTTCGCGTGCCCTCCGCAATAACGACCTGATCGGGCTCCGCCACACTTTGCAACCGCGCCGCCAGATTGGGCGTGTCGCCGACGACGCCGCGCTCGCTCGATTCCCCCGAACCGATGAGGTCGCCGACGACAACCACGCCCGTCGCGACGCCGACCCGGACATGGAGCCTGTCGCCGGCTGGGTCCCACAATCTCTGAGCGGCGTCTACGATCCGCAGGCCCGCGTCGACTGCGCGCTCGGGATCGTTCTCCTGGGCGCGCGGGTAGCCGAAATAGGCGAGCACGCCGTCGCCCATATACTTGGCGACGAAGCCTCCCGCCGCTGAAACCGCCGCCGAAACCGTCTTGTGGTAATTGGCGATAATGGCGCGCATGTCCTCGGGATCAAGCCGAGCGGACAATGAAGTCGAGCCGACGAGATCGACGAACATCACGGTAAGCTGACGACGGTCCGTTGTTAGCGGCGCAGCGTCCAAGGCCGTCGCCGCGGCGAGGGAGGTGATCGCGTCCAGGAGTTTGCGCCGATCGCCTACGGCTGTGACGCCGATGTCGCGAAGGTCATCAGCAGTGAGTTTCGGCAAAACGGTAACATCGACGGCGTTGTCGCGAAAAGCCGCCTCGTATTTTTCGAGACCTATGGAACGCAGCCAAGCGCCGACGTCCAATTGGATTCCTCCCTAGATCGGCTCCCAATTAAACCAATTATTTTTCATGATTCGTATCCGTCAGCTGTCCGAGTTGCAAGCGGCAAAGCCTGATGCTTGCCAAATGCCGCTTTGCGAGGTGGTGAGGGT